>JBARPG010000039.1:0-1524 GCA_049642885.1 Acidimicrobiia bacterium
GTTCGCGACCGGACGTGATCCAAACCATGCAGCAATCGCGGTTACGACTGGGTTGTTGGATCGCATGAATCGCGTGGAACTCGAGGCGGTGTTGGCGCACGAGCTTTCGCATATTCGGAGCTACGACATTCGAACACAGACCATCGCGGTGACGGCCGTGGGCGCTATCTCCTTGATCGCTGATCTGTCGCTCCGCATGGCATTTTGGGGTGGATTCGGCGGCGACCGCGATAACGACAACAACAACAACAGTCCATTCGGGATTGTCCTCATCATCGTCGGATTCGTGTTCATCATTTTCGCTCCCCTGATTGCGCAGCTGCTGCAATTCGCCCTTTCCCGCCAGCGCGAGTACGCAGCAGATACCGGAGCGGTGACACTGACTCGCTCTCCTCCCGCCCTGGTTTCGGCGCTCTCGAAGTTGGCGGATGACCGCTCCGTGGTGAAGAGCTCGCCTCGGGTGATGGCCTCGATGTGGATCGAGTGCCCGCTCGAGCGAGAGTCTGAAGGTCGAGAGAAGAAGCTGAACAGGATGTTTGACACTCACCCCCCAATCGCGGATCGGATTGCCGCACTGAAGGAGATGTAGAGAATGAAACGGCGAGCCCTTATTGCTGCCCTGGCTGCAGGCATCGTCCTGGCCTCATGTGGTGGCAGTGACTCGAAACCAAAGTCAGCTCCAAAGTCTGCAAAAGCCAACGGAGGCACATCCGCTGCATCCCCGAGTGTGCCCGCGACCGGACCCGTCTTTCCCCTCACCGGCCTGTCGGACAGCGACGGCACCGGAGCGACACGGCCCGTCGTAACCGTCAAGATCCCCAACAACAACGTCAGTCCCAATCTTCGAACTGGGGCACAGCAAGGCCTCGATCAAGCTGACGTCGTCTACGAAGAGGTTGTCGACGGCGAGATCACGCGATTCCTTGCGATGTTCCATTCGAAGACGCCCGAGCGCGTCGGCCCGGTGCGGAGCGTGCGTCCGATGGACCCCGACGTTGTCTGGCACGTGGGTGGCATCTTTGCGTACAGCGGGGGAGCTCCGAATGTGGTGCCGCTCATCAACGCTGCGCCGGTCAACGCGGTGGATGAGTCGGAAGCCCAGGCATCCAAGGCACTTTTCCGCGATCGGTCGGTCAGTCGGCAAACCGAATTCACGCTGTTCGCCAATATCAAGACCCTCCTCACGCTCGGCGGAACGCCGGCGCCGCCCCCCGCGGCCTTTCAGTATCGCGACGAGGATGTGGCCTCCCAGGGTGACCCGATCCTCGCGGCTACGATCGGTTTCGCCACCAACTACGGCCAGCCGACATGGGCATGGAACGAGACAACCAAGCTCTTCACTCGCAGGTATGGGTCCACACCGCACGTCTCGGGCGCCACACCAATCACCGCTGCGAACATTGTCGTTCAGTTCATTCGCTATGACGGAGGCCGCGGACGGACTGGAGCGAAGGGGGTCGTCATCGGGAGTGGGAAAGCCTGGATCCTCTCCGACGGCAAACTCGTCAAAGGCACGTGGAACCG
>JBARPG010000040.1:0-4091 GCA_049642885.1 Acidimicrobiia bacterium
GGGAACGTGAGCGGAACCGATAAGCGACGCTACCCGTTCCGGCCTTCTCAATAGAGAGCGACAATCACGGCTTCATTTCCTAAGGATTCTCAATGAAGTGCCGATACTCATTCTGTGCGAACCATTACATCCCGCCTTGGCATCGCGTTCTTCGTTTCAGGAATGCTCGTAACCGTCGCCCCATTAATGGGCGCGGCTCCTTCAGGGGCAGCGACAGGATCATCAGAGAATTACCCGTCCCCCTATCACTCGAATGCGGAGATAACCGAAGGGGTAGTCGGCCCTGACGGTCAAGCATGGATGGTGGGCAACAACGCGCTCCTGACGCACGGGCCCAACCCGTATGCGATGCACACAATCCCCGTTGACTTCGATATCGGCGAGTTCACTGCGATTGTCGCGGGCCCTGACGGCAATGTGTGGGCGGGAACCTCGGTCGGAATTCTCCTCCGGGTCACGCCAACTGAACAACTGACCTATTACGACCTCCGAGCGACGGCGTTCTCGAGCGAGCCCATCAATGACCTGCTCATCGGCCCCGACCAAATGATTTGGGCGTCGGCCGCCGGAGTCGACGTGCTGTATCGCATTGCAACCGACGGCTCCTATGACCGCTATTTCCTGCCGATTGGAAGCCAGCACCCGCGCGACCTCGCAATTGGGGATGACGGTCGCCTCTGGTACGCGGCCGCAGACCAGAATCTCGGTGGCGGTGTCGTTGGCGCGTTCGATTCGAGTAGCCAAGTGCCCGACACGTTCCTTGTTGGCGACACGTACGCCATCGGCGGTGAGCCTCGCGGCCTGGCGCGTGGCGCGGATGGAAGGCTGTGGTTCTCTGATAGCTCACAGCTTCGAGTCGGATGGGTTGCGTCAGACGGGTCCACCGGGGACTGCGCGACCGCGGACGCCACCTTTGACGTGGTCCTCGGCGCCGATGGCAACGTATGGGCGAGCGCAGTGAACGCTGCGTCCATGTTCCGCATCACGTCGGGATGCGTTGTCGATTCCTTCGACCTTTCAAGCATCGGCGCGCTCAATCCACAGTGGCTGGTGCTCGGTCCCGACGGAAACGTCTGGTACACGATCCGTAACGGCGGCCTCGGTTTCATAACGGTGAGCGGGGACGCGACCGCGGTGGACGTGCCGCTCGGCACCGCCTTTCCCTACGCGATTGCCACGGGTTCTGATGGCGCGATGTGGTTCGTGAAGTCTTCGCCAATCATCGGCACGGGTGCCGGTGGCCTCGGGCGAGTCACACCGAGCGGTACGTTTTCGGAAATCACATTCCCGACCGGAGTTGGGGCGTTCGGCGTTACGTCGCACACCGATGGGCGCATCTGGTTCACCGCGACTGATACGGCGAGCGTTCCCGCTGGATCAGAACTTGGTTACATCGACGACAACAACAACCCCGTGTTCATCCCCATCAGTCCACCAACCAGCGACCTTCTCGTAGCGGGCAACATCACGAGTAGTCCGGACGGATCGCTCTGGTTCGGTCTGCGAAACGCGGACTACGGCACCGGCCTACCGGGAACGCACCTCAGCTATGTGGGGCGCTACTCCCCCAACGGCGTCGAAACCTATTTCCCGCTCCCAGCGGAGCAGCTTTCTCCAGTCGGGATCGTAGAATCACAGGGCTCTGTGTGGGTCGCGATCTCGGACTTCTCTATCGGATCGGCCAGCGCAATCATGCAGATCGACGAAACCAGTTCCGTCGTTGTCACGCACCCAATTGCGGATACAAGCGCTTATCCATATTCGATTACCGCTGCTCCCGACGGCGGCATTTGGTTCACCCAACCGCGCTCGTTCAGTATCAGCCGGATGTCACCGGTGGATTTCTCGGTGCAGAGTTTCCAAATGCCCAATACGCCGAGTACCGGACTCACGGTTCCGTACAGCCTGGTCATGGGACCCGATCAAAAGCTCTGGATCGGCGCCGGAGAATTCACCGCCACCGGCAAAGGGGCGCTTTACCGGTTCGATCCTGCGGATCACGGCTTCGTTCGGTTTGAACAGGAGCACACGGGTGCCTTCATGATGGGGATGGCCACTGGGCCCGAAGGCCGAATCTGGTACGCCGACACCCTGGGGAACAAGTTGACTGCTGTTGACACCGGGATGCCTTACCAGTTGGCCCCCGCCACGGGGAATGCACAGGGGACGCCAGTCGGGACCTCTTTCAACACCGCGATGAGCGTCGAAGTTCGTGACTACAGCGGCGATCTCGTTGCGGCCGGGTACGACGTGACGTTCGATGCACCGCTCAGCGGAGCGAGCGGGAGTTTTGGAAATTCGGGCTCGATGTCCGCACAGTCCACGAGCGTCACGGTGAAGACCGGCGCAAACGGGATTGCAACAGCCCCGACATTCGCGGCGAACGGCGTCGGCGGTTCGTACGTCGTGACAGCGACGGCGAATGGTCACGCGACCACACTCGACCTGACCAATATCCCGCTGGCTCCGACGACGACGACAACCACAACAAGCACCCCGGGCACATCAACGACCACGAGCGCGGCGACGACTACCAGCGCGGCAACCGGATCGTCGACGACAAGCTCCGCTGCCGGACCGTCCGCTCCGATCGGCGGCACACCGCGAACAGGTCCCGCGCCCGTAGGAGCACTCCCACGAACGGGATTCTCAACGCTGCCGCTTGTTCTCGGCGGTTCAGCGATGTTCGGCTTCGGCCTCGTGTTGGTGGCTGGCGTCGCTCGGCGGCGTCGCGGCTACCAGCCGGCAGGTGCGATCGACTGAAGCTCGATGTAGTGGCCGAGGCCTTCCTTGCCGAGCTCACGACCGATACCCGAATTCTTGAACCCACCGAACGGCGCCGCAAAGTCCATCATGTACTGGTTGACGCCGAAGGTTCCGGTGCGCACGCGACGGCCAACATCAATGCCATGGTCGACATCTGCGGTCCAGACCGAACCGGCGAGCCCGAACTGTGAGTCGTTCGCAATCTTGATCGCTTCGGCTTCATCGCCGTAGGGAATGACCGACAACACGGGGCCAAAGATTTCCTCTTGAGCGATACGCATGGAGTTATCGACATTCGCGAATACGGTCGGCTGTACGTACCAGCCACGGTCGAGACCTTGCGGACGCCCGCTCCCACCAGTTGCTACCTTTGCACCTTCTTCTTGGCCGAGCGCGATGTATTTCTCGACGCGCTCTTGTTGGCGCTGAGCGACCAAAGGACCAATCTCGGTCGCCGGATCGGACGGGTCGCCCACCTGCATGGAGGCAACTCCGGCGGCCAGTGCCTCGACCACTTCGTCATACCGCTTGCGGCTCGCCAGAATGCGGGTTTGAGCGATGCACGCCTGACCATTGTTCATGAGCCCGGAGAACTTCAGCCCCTCGACCGTTGCGGCAAGGTCTGCGTCATCGAGGATGATCGCCGCAGACTTCCCGCCAAGTTCGAGGCTGACACGCTTAAGCCGTTCGCCACAGATGGCCGCGATGCGACGACCCGCTTCGGTTGAACCGGTAAATGCGATCTTGTCGACCCCGGGGTGGCTGACCAAGTGCTCGCCAACTTCACGTCCGGCAGGAACGACTGAGACAACACCCTTTGGGATGCCCGCCTGTTCGAGCAGCTCAGCCATGAACAATCCGTCGAGCGGAGTCTCAGGTGACGGTTTTACGACGATGGAGTTTCCGGCGAGCAGCGCAGGAGCCAGCTTCGACATTGTCACGAACTGCGGAACGTTCCACGGCACGATCGCCCCAACCACGCCTACGGGAGCACTGCGCACAATGACGTTTCCGAGCGCACCGACGCGGGTCTCTTCCCATTCGAGCTGCTTGGCGGCGTCGATGAATGAAGTCAAGATCATCCACGGAGCGGGTGACTGCGCAAGGTTGGAAAAGGAAATCGGCGAGCCCATTTCTTGTGAGATCACTTCGGCCATTTCTGGAATGGCAGCGGCGTACAGATCAGCGAATTTTGAAACCGCTGCGATTCGATCCTCTGCCGGGGCCATCGACCACTCGCCACCGTCAAACGAGGTGCGGGCGGCGGCAACTGCAGCATCCATATCGGCAATCGAACCTTCGGGCACGGTTGCGATGACTTCCTC
>JBARPG010000041.1:0-1641 GCA_049642885.1 Acidimicrobiia bacterium
AGCGCATAGCTCGTCGCTTCGTCAACGGCGCTCGTGTATTGGTCCGCTTCGAGGCACAGGGCCCCCGCCAGATCGTGCCCACTCAGGGGACCGTCCACCAGTGAGAGGATCTCCAGCATTCGCCAAGTGCTGTCCTGGATGCGTGCTGGGTCGATGAGATCCGTCGCGATCTCGTGCCGCTTGTCAAGCAATGACGTGATAGTCAAAGGAAGTTGGGGCGCGACCACTTCAAGAGCCAGGGGATGACCATCAAGTTCGGCCGCCACCTCGCGAAGTTCGTCATCCGTTGCCTCGGCGCCATGCGACCTCAGCAGCGGAATGGCGTGCTTCGGTTGGAGCCCGGGAAGGTAAAAACTCTGGATCTTTTCTGCGAGTGACGAGTCAATGCGCGGCCGTCGCCTCGAGGTGAAGATGAGCAGCCGATCGGTGTTCTGCTGCGCTTCCGTCACGGCGGAGATGGCGTGTTGCGCGAGCCTGCCAAGGCTGCCGTCCTCGGACAGCCAGTGTTCAGCGTCCTGGAAGACGAACACTCCTCCCGAAGCAGTGAAGTCACGCATCATCTGACACGTGTGTGCACTGATGTCCGCGAGTGACGCCCCGGCCCCGGCGGGATCAAGCCGCAGCTCTCCGGCGATCAGAAGGTTGAGCTCCGGCTCGGCCACACCGTCGGTCACGCGGATAGTCACCACGGTTCCGGTTCCTGTTGTTATGCGGTGCAAAGCCTCGCGCACAAGCGAGCGCTTGCCACTACCTGGCACACCGCAGACCCACACGGACGCGGTCGTTGACGAATAGAGATGTTCCTCGATCGTGCCTATTTCCTCGTTGCGGTTGAAGAACCGCCTGCGTGGTACGGGAGCGGGCTCATTGCGACGCAGGGCATCGGCGATCTGCGAAGCTGACTTCGCGTCGCGTGCCTGCAAGAACGGACGAAGCCGGAAGGGAACTGGCGTGTGATCGAGGCAGATGATGCGAAGAGCAATTGCTCGGTCCTCCAACCATCGCGTGAACGCCAGCGTGATCTCGTACTCCACCCACCTCGACCGGGCCGATACAGCAGACCACAGGAGTACGAAGTCGGTCGCTTCCTCGATCCCATCGCTGATCTCATGCCAGAGGATCTGGCCAAGCTCGATCTCGAAGAGATCGACCCATGCGTCACCGTCCAGCAACTCCTTGAGCTCGACGGCGAGAGGCTTATCTGGGCCCGCGTGAGAGATAAAGAATCGTTTGGCCATGGGCAACTTTCTCTCTGGGACCGATGCGCGGAGTCGTTGCGACGGGGGCTCGTTCGGCCGGCTCCCACTTACCCGCGAGCTCGCCCCAGGCGGTTGGAGCCGATTGTAGGTGAGGTCAGCAAGGCCGTGCAGCGGTTCACCAGAGGCGGTCGACGGTCTCGATCGCCGACAGCTTCGGTGCGGATCGGACACGCACTCCACCTCTCTCAGTGCAGGCTCACCCTCGTCCTGGCCTCTCGGAGCCGCGGTGATGTCGTTGGACGCTGGCCGATCGGACGTCGAGGACAGGCCTCACGGTCGCACGCACCAGGCTCGCCCCTCAGCGGTAAGGAGGGAGTGCTCGCCTCGCGGGCCAGGCTAGGGCGGCCGTGCGCGCAACCTACTACTCGAAGTGGAACCCGAA
>JBARPG010000042.1:0-4390 GCA_049642885.1 Acidimicrobiia bacterium
ACGCAACCCAGTTCATTCGGCACTGTGTCACCCGGAAGCGCAAGAACGTGAGGAGCCCGGAAATCGAAGCGGTCGCCCCTGTTCTCTGGATTGGTGGATTGGATACGGAGCGGCACGCCAACCTCAAGCGTTGCATCGGGTACAAGGTCGCCGCGATCCGCGCTGCGCACATCCGAATACGTTTGCCCGGAAGGTGGCACCGACTCGTCGGTGAATCGGGACACGTACGACGCTATTTGATGTACGAATGTCGCCGTTGGGCTCGCAAACCATCGCCCGTTCCGCAACACGGCGATCAGCGGCTCCTTCGCAACTTCTCTCGCGTCAAAGCGGTCACGATCGAGAGCGTCAGCACTGAAGCACGGGCTTCCGCCGAAAAGGACATCGCTCCACAACCACGACTCCGAAACCTTCATGGGCCCATCAACCGTCGCAAGGTGGGCGCAGGAGTTCGTGATTCGATAGTGCTCGAGGAGCGCTCCCTGCGGATCGCTGAGATCATAGGTACCGTTGAGATCGACTTCAGCCGTGTCGTCGTCTTTGGTGCGCACCGTCGCACTCAGCGAGGTGATCGTGCGCCTGTCACCGGCATCCCATCGGCGTTCCAGCTCTCGGAACATGGGCATGTACGCCCAGACCGGAAACTCGTTGGAGTCGATCGACGAGGCGACTGCGATCGGGTCATGCTCGACGAGGGCCCGCACCGCGCCTTCGATCGCCGTTTCTGGGGTTGCTGCACCAAGCTGCGAACCGGACACGGCCTGAATCGAAAAATCAGCTGCAGGAAGATCGTTGACCCGACGAATTTCCTCCAGCGTTGTGTACGCGGGTGATACGAACCAGCCATCTCCACGCTTCACCGCCACGACCGTCAATTCGCTGAACTCGTCCTTCGCGTTGATGTCCTCTGCCTCGTCGCCGAGCGTGTAGCCGCGTTCACGGAGCAGCGGCCCCAATTCGCTGCTGTTCCGCCCGAATGCGCCCCGCAATCCCTTCACCTCAACGAATGCCACTGCGGGATCGGGGTACTCGACAGCCAGCTCATATTTTGAAAATTCGACGTCCAGCCATGCGAACGGTTCCGAGGCACTCTTCACGAGTTGGATCTTCGCCGCCTTGTCCGCAGCAGAACGCACTGCCGCATCCAATCCTGGCAGCTCTGTAGGAGCAATCGTCGCGACCGCCGCGAGTGGATCTTTCTGCTGAAGCGCACGTGCGAGTGCATCGACTGCCGCAGTCGGGCTTTCGTATCCTCCATTGTCATTGAGCGCGTCGTACGCGGCAATTCCGATGAGTGCGGTTGACGTCACGCCGAGGAACGCAATGCCGGCAGTCAGTACTCGACCACCCTTTCGCGCTCTCGGGCGACGGGCGTCGGGGACCACGGGGCTCAGCGGAGCTGGGCTGACACGATTCATCGCTTCTTCGATAGCGCTGTTGACAACGTCCGTCGCGCTGCGCTGCGTGCCGGTCTGTGCCAGGCGTTCGAGTTTCAGTTTCAGATCAGTCATTGGTCTGCGCTCCTTCATATTGAGCCCGAAGAAATTTCTTGGCGCGGTGGACCGCCACACGCGCGGCAACATCAGTCATGCCGAGCTCGACGGCGGCTTCCTTGATCGTCGCCCCGTCAATCACATGGGCGTACAACAACGCCCTCACCTCTGGTCGGAGGTCTTTCAACTCTTCAAGGTCGGATGGATAACGATCGGTCACGGTCGTTTCTGTCAATGCTCGGGGAGCCAGGTCTTGCCAGCGGGCGTTGCGCCGGCCGCTCGTGATCACCAGGTTGAGCATCGACCTCCGCAGGTATGCGATCGGCGCGTCCACTGCTGATCGATCTTCGACCAGCAGCCAACGCGTCATGGCTTCTTGAACCAGATCGTCGGGCTCCATATCTCCCCGAGCGATGACCGCCGCATACGAGCGCAGCTTCGGGTACATCGCCTTGAGATCGCCGACGTCGTCGGCATCCCACGGTGGCGAGTTCGTGTCGTTCACTCGGCGCTCCTCAATGAAAAGTGTGTGCATACCGCTGGAGACGCGTCAGCCGCCTGGAACGTTACGTACACGTGACCGATTCTTCCGGGTGCCATACGCTGCGGCGTGGCAATCCCAATCACGAAGGACAACCATGGTTATTGGCGCAGACGAGTATCCCCTTCACCAAATCCCGTTATCACTCGAGTATCCGGCGACGAGTGACCGCAACGCCTACGACCGCTACTACTTCAATGCCCACGATCGGTCTGGCGATATTTTCCTCGTCACCGGTCACGGCGTGTATCCCAACCTCGGCACGACCGACGCGTTCGTCTCCATCGCGCGAGATAAGAAGCACGTCACAATTCGGTTGAGCGATGCGCTCGGCGGCGATCGCCTCTCCCCTGTCGTCGGCCCCTATCGCATCGAAGTGGCCGAACCACTCGAGCGGTTGCGCGTGTCGATGGCAGAGACCGAAGGCGTTGCGTTCGACCTCAATTGGGTGGGTGCCTTCCCAGCGATCGATGAGCCTTCGCACGTGTTGCGACAGGGCGGGAAAGTGATTCTCGACGCGATGCGTTTCGCGCAAGTCGGCACCTGGGAAGGTCGAATCACCATCGATGGCGATCGCTACGAAGTGACACCCGATCTGTGGCTCGGGTCCCGTGACCGTTCTTGGGGCATTCGCCCTTCGGGTGAGGCAGAGCCCGCGGGCCGTGCCGCCGCCGAAGCCGACCCGCGCTTCGGCTTCTACTGGGTCTACATGCCGCTCATGTTTGAGGACCACGCAGTGATCGTGATTCTGCAAGAGGACGGCGATGGGGCACGCACCTTGAATGCCGCGACGCGAGTGTGGTCGAAGGCATCGGGTCGCCCCGCCGAACAGCTCGGCTGGCCTCGTGTCGAGATTGCGTATCGCTCAGGGACTCGCATCCCAGAACATGCGGTGGTGACCGCACAGGAACGTAACGGTACGCCGGTGGTCTACGAGGTTGACTGTCGTGGATGGCTGGCGCTCAACTGCGGCGGAGGCTACGGCGGCGACTGGACCTGGAACCACGGCCAATGGAAAGGCCGAGATTTCATCGAGCGCTACGAAGTCGATTGCAACGATCCCAACATGGCGGCCATGGCGACGTTTGGTGTGGTCGAGCACGTCGCCCGCGTGACCTGCAATGGACGTGAGGGTTTTGGGATGTTCGAACATGGCACCTTTGGTCGCCACGATCCATCAGGGTTCGCAGACCTCGGCTCTGTCGCCCCGTAGCTGGCCCGCGCAGCTCACAACGCCTTGGACCGCTCCTTGGAATCCAATTGCTCGGTGTCCCAGATCTCAGGAGTTGGGGAGCCGATTTTGGAGCATGGCCGTAAGTCCCGCAAGGTCACCGCCGCGATAACCGTTGTTGACAAGATCTTGGCTCGGTTCGAGGGCTATACGTTCACACGGGCTATTCGGCGTATGCATCAGCTGGTATCCAGCACGGTTGAAATCCCCGCAGTAATGGTCGAGCCCTAGCGCGTGTCCAATTTCGTGCGCAAGGATCGCTTCGGGGGAGTAGCTGTTATAGCGGAGGGTTGCTGGGTCCCACATCCAAATTCCCGCGGCAGCAAAAAAACAGCTGAACGCATCGGTCCAGGTGTACGAGCACGCCGCCTTATTCCGGGTACACGCCAAGTCATACCCGTTACATGGAGTTGGCTGGGAAGGACCTGAGACCGGGAAGTCCGCTGAGGCCGCATTGCTGATCACGCCGATCGTAATCGTTCCGTTCGCGAAATCCAGCGGACTCGCGGCGGGAGCGTAGAACACCCCCCGGGTTACTGAAAAAGACGGATGAACTCCATTTTGATCGACAAGCTGGTTCAGCTGATCTGCTGCCCTCTGAGCGATTGGGCGAAGCCCCTCTTTGTCTCCGAAACTCGTTATCCGAATCTCCCAAGTTGACGAATTCCATCCGCGCGGTGTGTAGCCCGCCGCGGAACCCGGAACGGTATCCATCGGAATGATCTTGTATCCGGGATCGCAGGCGATAAGGAACGCTGATACCAATACACCACAAATCAGAGCTTTGAAGCCTTTGCGTATTTTCATTCGGCGGACGCTACAGACCGCCCCCCCCGGTCGCGCAACCTCGTGCAACTTTCGCACCGGAGAGCCGGACTTTGTTGCAGCGCCGCTCCAAGAGCACGTTGTCACCAGCACAATCGCCGATAGGGAGACGCACTTCGGCGGCGCCTACGGCAGCGACTGGACGTGGACTCACGGCCAATGGAAAGGCCGAGAATTCATCGAGCGCTACGAGATCGACTGCAACGATCCCAACATGGCGGCGATCGCGACCTGCGGCGCGATCGAACATTTCGCCCCGCCTCCCCCGAAGCGTTGGGTACCAAAGTGACGCTATACGTC
>JBARPG010000043.1:0-8666 GCA_049642885.1 Acidimicrobiia bacterium
CCCCGCCTTGTTGGCTCGTGATCCCACCGCCGTCCGCTCCCACGAGGTCAGCCCCCGCACAGAAGGCCCGATCTCCGGCGCCAGTGAGTACGACCGCCCGGATTTCGTCATCGGTAGCCACACGGACAAGCCCCGAATGGAGGCCCTCCAATGCGGCAAAATTGAGTGCATTTCTCGCCTCAGGACGATCAATGGTCACGCGAGCGACACGGTCGGTGAGCTCGAATCGAATTGGAGATGCGCTGTCCGACATGGGCGGCACATTAGGGCCGCCAACATTGCCGCACCTCACACTCCAGCCGGCGGTAGCCTTTGTATGTGAATTTCCTCATGTATGGCATCATCGCTGCAGTTCTATTGGTTGCTGTTACTCGCGGGTCGTTCGAGGTGCTGACCAGTATCAAGTTGACCGCGTGGTGGGCGATGCCGGTCGCCTTCGTCATCCAGATCGTCTTGGAGTTCGACTTCATAAAACAGGCGCGGTACGACGACCTGGGACTCGGGCTGCTCCTCCTTTCGTACGCGTTCTTGTTGTCCTTTTGTATCGCGAACCTCCGGTACCGAGGAATGGGCATCGTGCTGCTCGGTATCGCATCAAACGCTCTTGTCATCTCATTGAATGGCGGAATGCCGGTGGACATGTCCCACTCCGGCGGTTGCCAAGTCACGCCGCTTCCAAATGGATGCGTCGCAAGTGTGAAACACCAGCCCGCGACGAAGGGCGACCTGCTGCCGATTCTCGGCGACTTCATTCCGGTGCCGGGCAACATGTTGATCAGTTACGGAGATCTGGTACTCGTCGCAGGGATATTGGACGTGTGTTTCTGGGCATCACGAAAACGCCGACGTTCGGCCGAGCAGACCGAAGCTGAAGGCGACCTGGCGGCCGCCGAACACGCTGCGATTGCTGTGGGCGATCGTCGATTCCGCAAGTCGACGAGGGAACAGCGAGTCGATCCAGGTCATTGGTCGGCGACTCCCGGGACCGAAGACTCCTGGCTCGCTCAGGTCACCGGTCAATACGAGGCTGTGCCCCTTGAAATCTCCCCGGACGATCCGTGGGCCTCGCTGCGAAGCGGCCCGGATTCATCAGAAGTCGCCAGCGTCGCGAGTTTGGTCGCCCTTGCACGAGCCACGGACCAAGAACATGTCGACGACGTATCGGGCGAACGCGTCCCGATTTGGCGCGACCCAGCGATCGAGCCCTCACTTCCGATGCCAATCGTTCAAATGAATGACGCTGATTGGGCGTACGAGGTGTTCGAAACTCCGGTCGCTGAGCTCGCCCCACCAGCTGAGCTCGCCCCACCAGCTGAGCTCGCCCCACCAGCTGGCACCGACGAACCTCGCTCACTCGCTCAAATGATGGCTGATATCGAAGCGAAGCTCGCAACCGCTGAGGCTGAGCTTGCTCGCACCCGCGAGTCGATCACGTCCTGGCATCCAGCCGTTGCGTCTTAGCGGACACCAGGCCAACGCAGTCCGTGGCATATGTATACTGATTGAACACAATTTGAGTGAAGCAATCCATGTGGTGTCTTGGGGGCCAACGTGAGCGATATCGAACTTTCTGACCTCGAAGCGGAGTTTTGCCGGCTTCCAGATGTGAATGCTGTGCGCATCCAGATCGACGAGGCCGGTCGCCCGATCGAGGTTCACGTGCTTGCGACCCCCGACAAACCTGCGAAGCAGTTGGCCCGCGATATTCAATCTGTTGCGATGACCTCATTCGGCCTTGAGCTCGACCGCCGCATCATCAGCATCGTGCAGCTCGGCGAATCGCAACGGTCGATGGTGTTGGAAGGCGACGGCGTTGACACCTTTCGTCCGGTGCTCGATGACGTGAGCACGCAACGAAGTGGCATGCGCTCTCTGGTGCGCGTCACCCTCCAGAACGAGGAACAGACCGCCACGGGTTTTTCGGAGGGATCAGTCGCCTCCGTCGCGCGATGCCGTTTGATTGTCTCAGCGACCCTCGACGCGTTGCGGCAACTCGAGCCAAGTGCCGAGTGCATCGACGTCGACTCTGCTGCGGTAACACGCGTTGGTGGTCACGATGTCGCGGTTGTGACGGTCGTCTTTGTTCTCGGAACTACTGAGCTGACGGTTGCCGGCTCTGCAGTGGTGCGTGAGCACCAAGATGATCAAGCTGTTGTCCGAGCCGTACTCGATGCCACGAACCGTCGTCTCTCCCAAATCATTCAGGCGAGCCGCTCTGCTAGCTAGTTGGCGCGTTTCGTCCCATCAGCCGTACGAGATCACACGCTGCTTCAACATCATGGACTCGGATGATGTCCGCGCCGTGCTCGATCGAGAGCGTCAGGTACATCAACATTCGATGGGTGTCGGCTTTGCGCGGCACCGGGATCATGACGGGATGACCGAGGGCACGAAGGAGCGGCACTGACCGAATCACGTCGATCTGGTGGATCCCGTATTCCTCGTAGTTCGATCGGTAGTTGATCGAGAGCCCGGGATCGACGATGAGCTGGTGCACTCCAGCGTGTTCTAACTCGGAGATGAATGGGCGCATCCGTTCAACGACGCCGGCACCTCCCGCATGTCGAACGGTGAGTTGATCGACCTCAAGGGGATTCTTGCCCTCGATATACATCGCAACACCCGCAACGCATGACCGCGACGCCGCACCACGCGCTCGAGGATCACGCAAGCCCCCTGTGTCGTTGACCACCACGGCGCCCGCGTCGACCGCGCGAACCGATACCTCCGGTTTCCACGAATCCACCGACACCAAATGCCCGTCCGCTACTAACGCCCGCAACACGGGTTCGAGTCGGTCCCACTCTTCATCGACGGTGAGTTCTCGATTTTCGAAATGCGAGGACTGCGCGCCGAGATCGATCAGGGCCACACCGAGCTCACGGAATACCTCGGCACGTTTGCGCGCCGCATCGACACCAGCGACGATCGAGTGAGCGATCCGTGACTCGGGTGAGAGATTCATTACTCCCATGACATGGGTGTAATGACCCGTGCAGTCCAAAACGCGGTCACCGAGCCGCAGCGCTTTTGCCATGGATGCACGCTACCGAAGCGATGTGAGTCATTTGGGTCTGGCAAGCTCTCCCAATGGCATCTCCCCCGTCGCCCGACGCGAACGAACTGGTCAGTCGCGATCCGGTCACGCTTCGACGCAACCGAATTGCGCGTCGCGTTGCAGTCAGCAAGCGCATCGGTTACATCTGCCTGCTCGTGAGTTGCATCTCGGTCGCGATCGCAATTCCGACTGATCTGCCGCGCCCGCTCATCACGATCGCGATCCTCTCTCTCGCGGCGGCCTGCGTGATCTTGCCCCTGCCGATTGTGCTGGGATACGGGGTGCGTGCGGCCGATCGCGAAGACCGTGGCATTCCGCGTCGACACTGAGACCGTGCGCGCATCGGAGTTTTTGTTACCTTCCATGCGTGCGTCTCCCCGCTGACCAGCGAAGAATCCAGCTCATTGAGGTCGCACGAAACGTGTTCGCGACCCAGGGATACTCGCCAACCTCCATGGACGACATCGCGGCCGCTGCGGGTGTCACCAAACCCGTGCTCTATCAGCACTTTCGATCGAAGCGTGCGCTGTACCGCGAGATTCTTCACACCGTCGGCGACGAGATGATTCGCGCACTCGAATCTGCAACGGCTTCGGCATCCGGCGGTCGGGCGCGAGTCGAGGCGGGCTTCGCAGCGTATTTCCGTTGGGTGGAAGGAAGCCCAAATGCCTTCCGCATCTTGTTTGGCGCGTCGGTGCGCAATGACAAGGAATTCGCCAAGACCATCGACTCCGTACTCGACCGAGCAACAACTGCGATCGCGGAGCTGATCGAGATCAACGCTTCGGGCGATCAGCGTCGGGTCCTTGCTCATGCGCTCATTGGCATGACCGAGAGCGTGTCTCGCCACGACCTTGTCCAGCTCAGCGATCGCGAACCGACGAGCGCCGAAGATCTTGCGCGCTGGCTCGCTGAGCTCGCATGGTTCGGCCTCCGCGGCGTGCGCCCGTAACGACTGAACCCGAGTGGAAACCACGCACATCGGAACCGAAGTCCGCTCGCCTCTGAAGGCGCCGCGCGTGCTGTTGATACTTCTGCTGCTTGTGTGCGGCGTCGGTCGCGGCGCCTACGCGTATCACCTTGCGGAGACCAAGCCCGAAGTGACGACCGAAGGAGATACGCGTTCCTACACTCGCCCGGCACAGGAACTCCTGCTGAACGGCGCGTTCGATTCCGGGACGACGCCGACACAACCAGAATTCTTGCGCACACCCGGATACCCAGTCTTTGTTGCAAGCGTGTGGAACTTCTTTGGCGAGACCAACCTCGCTGTTCTGCTGGCCCAAGTGGCTTTGAGTCTCCTCACAATCTCGTTTGTGTACCTCCTTGCATCGCGAATGTGGTCAACTCGCGTCGGATTGCTCGCGGCATGCTGCACGGCCATCGAGCCACTCCAGAACTACGCGTCCGCGACCCTGGCGACAGAGAGTCTTGGGGCATTGAGTTTGATGGTGCTCGCGTATGCGGCGTACTCGGCGTTCACTACGGAACGGCCCCGTGCAGTTCAGTTCGCAATTCTGGGATTGCTCACGGCGGTCGCCACGCTGATCCGGCCTGTCACCTACTTCTTCCCGCTCGTAATCCTGGTTCTGCTTGCGAGCAAAGTGTTAAGAGATCGTGCGCGCTGGCGCGGATGTTTGCGGTGCGCAGCGGTCTTCCTGCTGCCGTTGATCCTCCTGGTTGGAGGTTGGCAGGTACGCAATCAATTTGCGGTTGACTCTTACCGCGTCAGTGGAATCGATGCGAAGAACACGCTTTCATTCCGCGCTGCAGGGGTCCATGCTGAGGAGCGCGGCATTCCGTTTGAGGTCGCTCAACAGGAGCTACGGACGGCGTTTGGACCGATGCGCGAAACCGAGAGTCAAGGCTCGTACTACCGCCGCCAGTACGAGACGGGAGTCGATGTGTTCAAAGCGCATCCCGTCGCGGCAATCAAAGTCACCGCGATCGGCTTGTGGGACGAACTCTTCTCGGTGCGCTTGAAATTCTTCACCTATCTCGGGATCGGAGAGGCAACAGGACTACTCGCGTTGATCGCGCTCGTGTTCCTGTTGTTGATTTACGCGTGTTGCCTGTATGGCATCGCGCAGGTGATACGCAAACGACAACACATCATCGCTCATGCCTCGGTTTTTGGGATCGCCTGTTACATCCTGCTCATGTCTGCAGGCCCAGAAGCCATGAACGGGCGCGGCGAACGCTTTCGTGCTCCGATCATGCCGATCTTGATCCTCTACGCGGCCTTCGGTGCCGTCGCGCTCGTCGACCGTCAACGCCAGCGCTCGTCGAGCCCGCTCGCTACTTGATGTGGAGCCCCGAGATCGCTCGGGCAATCACGAGTCGCTGAACTTCGGAAGTGCCCTCAAAAATCGTGAAGATCTTCGAGTCTCGATGCCAGCGCTCGACCGGTGATTCTTCGTCACGGATGTATCCGTATCCACCGAGGATCTGAATCGCCTCCTCAGTCACCTTCACGGCGACTTCGCCTGCCTTGAGCTTCGACATCGACCCTTCGCCAGCGGTGAATGGCTTGCCAGTTGCCGCCATCCAACACGCTCGATGCACCAAGAGGCGCGCGCAGTCGATCTCTGTCTTCATGTCTGCAAGCTTGAACGCGATGGCTTGGTTCTCGATGATCGGGCGACCGAAGGCGATCCGTTCCTTCGAGTAGTCGAGCGCGAACTCGTACGCCGCACGTGCGATACCGAGGGCTTGCGCTCCGACCAATGGGCGACTCGCCTCGAAGGTCGACATTGCTGCTTGCACCTTGGACGACTTGCCTTCGCGCGCGCGGGCCAGTCGCTCGTCAAGCTTCTCTTTTCCACCGAGCAGGCAGTTTCCGGGAATGCGGCAGTCGTTGAGCACCACCTCGGCCGTATGACTCGCGCGGATGCCGTGCTTCTTGAACTTCCGGCCCATCGACAAGCCGGGCGTGCCCGGAGCAATCACGAAACTGGCATGCCCACGAGCTTTGAGCTCGGAATCAACCGCAGCAACGACCACGTGAACCGTCGGCACGTGGGTAATCCCACCATTGGTGATCCACGTCTTGGTTCCGTTGAGCACCCACTCATCGGTCTTCTCGTCGTAGACCGCGCGGGTACGCAAGGACGAAACATCCGATCCAGCATCAGCCTCTGACACCGCAAACGCGGACAGGTGAATATCCTCGGGCGTGCCGAAACACTGCGGAACCCACTCGGCAACCTGTTCTGGTGTTCCACTTGACAGAATGCCGCTCACCCCGAGCACCGATCCGAGGATTGCAAGGGTGATGCCTGCATCTCCCCACGACATCTCTTCGCTCACAAGGGCAAGCGTCAACCCCGTCGGGTCACCGAGCGCCGCTTGTGAAAAGAAGTCCATCGAGTACAGGCCGATCTTGGCGGCTTCTTCGATGATGCCCCACGGCGTTTCTTCCTTCTCATCCCACTCGTGAGCGGCAGGCCGAATGACCGTTTCCGCGAAGTCGTGGACCCACTTCTGGATCTGGAGCTGATCTTCGTTGAGTTCAAGGCTGTAGTTCGACATGCACCCAAGTTACTACTCGGTAACTAGGGAGTCGAGCCAGAAGTGTCCTCTTTGGCCGATCGGTCAAAACTCGCCATCGGGCGCACCGCAAGGGTCACCATGCTGATTGCGCAGAGCTTGCCGTCATCATCTTTGATTTCGACTTGCCAGTACCACGAGGTGCGCCCCATGTGAAGAGGTGTGCCAACGGCGTGCATCGTCCCAGAGCTCACCGGACGCAAGAAACTCGTGTTATTCGACTGGCCGACCGCTGCCATACCGTCAGCTATGACGTTCATAACGGTTGCGATCGAAGCGAGCGATTCGCCAATCGACGCGTAGATCCCGCCGTGAATAATGCCCATCGGTTGCATGAGCACGGGCTTTACGGGGATGTGCGCCGTGATCGGGCCCCTTGGCTCGAACGAGTCGACTTCGACGCCGAGCACACTGCCGAACGTGTCATCGGACGCGAGGTGGAACATGCTGGTATCGAAGCCATCCAAAGGGTTCGTGGTCATATCACCTCATAAGAAAACTGGTGGGCCCGCTGAAACGCGCCCACCAGCAAAGCAAATCGGTTTCGAGACGAAACTACTTGCTGTCGCCACCAAGTTTGCTGAGGAGGTCCTTCGCCTGTTGCGCGGCACCGTCGATCTTCTCGCTGTGTTTATTGCCGGTCTTGTCATCGATGAATTCCGCGGCCTTGTCGATTCCGCTTTCGATCTGGGCTTCGTGCTCTGAAACGAGGCCGGTGGCCTTGTCCTTCAAGCCTTCAACGGCCTCTTTTGCATTGTCGAGAATGTCCATTTGTCCTGCCCTTCATCGAATCAACCGCGCGATTCTGCGCCGTTTCGAGACTAGCCGCGACGCTCGCGAATGGCCATGTGCGGTCACGGCGTGTCGACGCGGGAGATGACTCCCTAGGATCCACCCCATGACTGGACAAGCGACAGGTTCCCTCCGGATCGGCGAGCAAATCGGCCAGGACGGCAAGCGGAACGGGACACCGATCGACCTTGCCTCCAAGGATCTCGTGACCCATGGCGTCATCGTAGGGATGACGGGCTCCGGCAAGACGGGTCTCGCACTCGCACTCATCGAGGAAACACTCTTGAGCGGCGTACCGGTGCTGATGATCGACCCGAAGGGTGATCTCGGCAACTTGTGCCTGACGTTTCCGAACTTGGCTGCCGCCGATTTCGCGCCGTGGATTGCGAAAGGGGACGACGCCGAGAAGGTCGCCGCGACCTGGAAAGAGGGCCTCGCTGGTTGGGGGCTTGATGGGACGAATATCCAGCGGCTTCGCGATGCGGCACCCGTCACGATCTACACGCCCGGATCGCGAGCGGGGGTTCCGTTGAATGTGATCGGGTCGATGGCGCCGCCCGTTGGCGCAGACGAAGAAACCCGCAATGACGAGATTGAAGCCTTTGTCTCGGGCCTCCTAAAGCTCGTCGGCATTGACTCCGATCCCCTGTCGAGCCGGGAGCACATTCTGCTTTCGAACTTGATCACGGCTGCGTGGGAAGCGGGCTCCACGGTCGATCTTGCGGGATTGATCGCGCAGATCCAACAACCTCCAATGCGCAAGCTCGGCGTGATCGAACTCGACACCTTTTTCCCACCGAAAGACCGCGCCGACTTTGCGTTGCGCATCAACGGACTCCTCGCCTCACCCTCCTTCGCCGCGTGGCTTGAAGGTGAAGCGCTCGACATTCAACGATTGCTATTTGGGGCCGACGGCGCGCCGCGTGCCGCGATCATTTCGATCGCGCACTGCTCTGATGACGAACGCATGTTCTTGGTCACATTGATCTTGAGCAAAGTGGTCGCGTGGATGCGCGCCCAACAGGGCACCACCGATCTTCGTGCGCTGGTGTACATGGACGAGGTGTTTGGCTACGTTCCGCCGACGGCAGTTCCGCCCTCAAAGAAGCCGATCCTCACCATCTTGAAGCAGGCTCGTGCATTTGGTGTAGGGCTCGTCGTCGCTACGCAGAACCCGGTCGACGTCGATTACAAGGCGCTCTCCAATGCGGGGACGTGGCTGATCGGCCGCCTCCAAACCGAACAAGACAAAGCCCGACTCATGGAC
>JBARPG010000044.1:0-3715 GCA_049642885.1 Acidimicrobiia bacterium
ATTGTGGCGAGCCTGGAGGGCCGAGCCATCCTCGACGGAAAACTACGTAGTTCCGTAGAACGCAGCTTGCAGCCTCTTGCCAAGGGTCTTTCTCGCGTCGGCTTCACGCCAGACGGTCTGACATCGCTCGGTTTGATTTCTTCCTGTGTGGCCGCAGTCACGATCGCGACCGGCCATCATTGGTGGGCAGTTGCGGCGATCATTGGCGCCGGTGTTCCCGACATCATCGACGGCACGCTCGCTCGCATGACCGGTGGCAACACTTCGCGGGGCGCGTTCTTCGATTCCGTGGCAGATCGGATTTCGGATCTTCTGATCATTGGCGGTGCGGCATGGTGGTACACGGCGCATGGCGACCCGCGTCTTGCCGTCTTGGCCTATGCCGTCGGGGGACTTTCAGCAGTCATCTCCTACGAGCGCGCGAAAGCGGAAGGGCTTGGATTCAACGGGAAGGGCGGCCTGATCGAAAGAGCCGAGCGGCTCATCTTGCTCGGGGTTGGGCTCGCGCTCGGATGGCTCACTGCGGTGCTGTGGGTCATGCTTGTGCTCTCTGCGATCACGGTGGGGATGCGGTTCGTGAAGGTGTGGCGACAAGCCACGCACGCGAACGGGATCGAATCGCGATGGAAGAAGTCGCGGCACCATGTCGACCGAGGGCTGCCGCGTGAGCGTTCACGAAGGCGCTGGGTGAATGAATCCACGAGACGACGCTCACGTCGATAGAACTCCGATCCCGTCAGCGGAGCCGAACGCGTATCCAAAGCTGTTGGCTCCGCTCACCTACGCGTGGTACCGGGGTACCTCCGCGGTGGCCGGGAATGTCTTTCGAGGCCCGGCAGGACGGAGAGCGGTCGGTGCGATCGGGTTTGCGTCGGGTCTAGCGCTCTCCAAGAAGCGTCTCATGGTGGCGCGCCATCAACGCAGAATTCTCGGCCCAAACGCGAGTGAGGCTCAGGTCCAAGCCTCGGTCACCGGTGCGTTCCGTTCCTACGCCCGCTACTGGCATGAGATGAGCCGCATCCGAAACATGGTTCGTAGCGGCGAGCTGGACCGCAACCTGAGCCACGATGGATTTGAGCACTTCACAGACTCAGTTGATGCTGGCAAGGGCACGATCCTTGTACTCCCACATCTGGGCGGATTCGAGGCTGCAGGAGCATGGCTCGCTGCCCACGGATTCCCGTTGACGGTCGTCGCCGAAGTCGTCGAGCCGAGATCCGTATTTGACTGGTTCGTCAGGATCCGCGATTCGATCGGCATGAACGTCATTCCGCTCGGCCCCTCGGCGTTGGGCAAGCTCGCGGGGGTGTTGCGGTCCAACGGAGTGGTGTGCCTCCTTGCCGACCGAGATCTGAGCGGCGATGGCATCAGCGTGCAGTTCTTCGGCGGCACGACGACGATGCCTGGGGGGCCGGCAGTCCTTGCTCTGCGCACTGGTGCGCGCATCATCCCGGCGGCCGCGTACTTCGAAGAGGGGCAGGGGCACAACGTCGAGGTGCTTCCGCCGATTGATACTGCGAGGTCAGGAACGGTCCGGCAAGACGTGGAGCGGATCACACAGGCCATAGCGGACTCGTTCGAGCACCTAATTCGCAAGGCTCCGGATCAATGGCTCGTGATGCTTCCCGTTTGGGAAGATGACGAGTGATGCTCAAGCGCGTGCTACTCGTGAGCCCGTATGCACTGACCACTCCCGGGGGTGTGCAGGCGCAGGTGCTGGGGTTGGCGCACATCTTGCGGGACCGCGGAATTGATGCTCGTGTGATTGGTCCATGTGACGGGCCACCTCCCGAGCCGGGGATCTATTCGATCGGACCTTCGATGAGCGTCGATGGCAACGGGTCGATGGCTCCAATCAGTTTCGGTACCGAGGTGTCACGGCGCACCCTGCAATTGGCACGCGATCTCGACCCCGACGTCATTCATCTTCACGAGCCGTTCGTTCCGGGTCCAAATAACGCGCTGCTGTTCGGTTCCACGGTCCCGACGGTGGGCACCTTTCACGCCGCTGGTGACATCCCGTGGTACCGACGAGCGCGAAGGATTGCGACGGCTTCGGCGAATCAGCTCGACGTGGTCACGGTTGTGAGTCCCGCTGCGGCGGCCCTGATCAGTGGATTCTGGGACGGCCCGGTTGTGATGATTCCCAATGGCATTGCGATCGAACCATTTCGTACCGCTCCCGCGCAGAAGACCCGCGTGCCCGTCATCGCGTTCGTGGGCCGCCACGAGGAGCGCAAGGGGCTCGGGGTGCTCATCGAGGCCTTCTCGAAGGTACAGGCACCATGCGAGCTTTGGGTGGTTGGCAGTGGTCCGGAAACCGAGGCGCTCAAGCGCCGGAACGTGCCCAACGTGCGTTGGTTGGGCGTGGTCGATGACGCCACTCGCAACGGTGTGCTCTCAACTGCTGAGATCTTTGCCGCACCATCGCTGGGTGGTGAGAGTTTTGGAATCGTCTTGGTCGAGGCGATGGCTGGGGGCGCTGCTGTAGTCGCTTCGGACATTCCCGGATATCGAGAGGTCGTGGAATCGGGTGTGTCGGGCTTGCTTGCGGCGCCGGGCGAGGTTCCAGCCTGGACCTCAGCAATTGAGAGAGTGCTCGCCGACCCGGCGCTTCGAGCTTCACTGATCTCGGCGGGGAAGGAGCGGGCCGAATCCTTCGCGCTGGACCGGGTTACCGACCGTTACATCGCATGTTACGAAGAGGCCTTGCGTTCGCGATCAGCTCGCGCCAAGGATTCGGGTCGCTCCAGCCCCTAAGCTCTCGAGTGACACCACGCCATTCCTGGTGGCGTGATCGACTTCTGAAAGGCGGCCACTGTGCTCGCACTAGGTACTGGTGCCACGATCGGCATCATCGTTCTCATCCTCGTCGTGCTGGCGATTCTGATTTCGGTCAGCATGTACAACGGACTTGTTCGTGCTCGAAACCATGTCGACAACGCTTGGTCGCAAATCGATGTGCAGCTCAAGCGTCGGCACGACCTCATTCCGAATCTCGTCGAGACGGTGAAAGGCTACGCGAAGCACGAGCAGGAGACCTTCGACAAGGTCGTCCAGGCTCGCAACGCGGCCATCAACGCATCCTCGGCCGGACCAGCTGCGCAGGCAGAGGCTGAGAATGTGCTTTCCGGGACGCTGAAGTCCCTCTTCGCGTTGTCTGAGGCATATCCGGACCTGAAGGCGAATCAGAACTTTCTCGCGCTCCAAGAGGAACTCACCTCAACCGAAGACCGCATTGCGTACGCTCGCCAGTTCTACAACGACCGAGTGCTTGCCTACAACAACAAGTGTCAGACCTTCCCGGGATCGGTCTTCGCGGGGATGTTCCACTTCACGACTCGCGAGTTCTTCGATGCACCACCCGAAGAAACCGAGCCTGTGAAGGTTCAGTTCTAAGAGGATTTCGCCCTGTACGAATCAATCACTGCCAACAAGCGTCGTACGGCGCTGCTCTTGGCCTTCTTTGGAATACTGCTCGCACTGGTGACGGTGGCGGTCAGTTTGCTCTTCGCGGGCAGCTTTTCGCCGGTCATTGTGGTCATCGCGCTCGTAATCGCTGGAGTCGGGTCGTGGGTGAGCTACTTCAAGTCCGACCAGATCGCTCTGGCAGCGTCACGAGCGGTGCCAGCGGACCCGGTGACGTACCGTCGATTTCAAAACCTCGTTGTGGGCCTCTGCATCGCAGCAGGCTTGCCCAAACCGGCGTTGTTTG
>JBARPG010000045.1:0-9474 GCA_049642885.1 Acidimicrobiia bacterium
GTCCATGACACTCCCTTGATCTGACGACTCGTCAGATTCTTGCGGATCAGGCTGAGACAAGCGAGGTCGGGGCTGCCTTGCCTGATCGACCAACCCCCTGGTACCGTGGCCGTTAGCACTCGACCTAGTGGAGTGCTAACGCACCGAGAGGACCCCCCTTTCGGTCAAAGATCGAAGCACGAGCCATATGGAGGCCATCGAATGAACTTGCAGCCACTGGAAGACCGCATTGTCGTCCGCACTGCTGAAGCCGAAGCAGTCACGGTCAGCGGACTGGTCATCCCTGACACTGCCAAGGAAAAGCCGCAGCAGGGTGAGGTTTTGGCGGTCGGACCTGGACGTCGTTCCGACACGGGCGAGCTGATCCCCGTTGACATCGCCGCTGGTGACACTGTCGTGTACTCGAAGTACGGCGGCACGGAAATTTCCCTCGACGGCGAGGACTACTTGATTCTTTCCAGCCGTGACGTGCTTGCGAAGATCGCATCAAGCAAGAAGAAGAAGTAACTGCCAAACGGCATACGAAGTGGCGCTCAGCGTCGAAATAATTTGAGAAGGCCCTGGAGCAATCCGGGGCCTTCGTCGTAGGTGCGATGGCGGACATCGCCCAAGCGTTGGGTACCAAAGTGACGCTATACGTCACCTCATATCCCCAACGCTCGGAGGGTGGTGGCACGTAGCCTGCGACCATGAACGCAGCGCAGCGAGGAGGACACCAATTCATTCCGCGTCCACCAGACGCTGGAGATGGTGACGTTGCTCCGTGGTACGGCCGCGATCTGCACGCGCGCTCGTGGTCGATCGGCGATGTTGCCGACACGTTCGCGAACCAGCGCGAACCCGTCCGCGAAAATCCATTCGCGCCACCTGGCTCACGCAAGGCCGCCGTACTGATCGGGCTCTACGAGAACCGCGACGACCTCCTCATTGCCATGATCAAGAGGCCATCGCATTCCAAGGACCATCCCGGGGAGATCGCCTTCCCTGGCGGCAAGTTCGAACCAGAGATCGACGCGGATCTCGCCGCCACCGCCCGCCGCGAGGCTGCCGAAGAAATCGGCATTGACGAGACGACCGTCCAGATGCTTGGCGAGCTTGACACGGGGGCGACGGTGGCCACAGCATTTTTGATCGCCCCGTTTGTTGCAGCCATCGAACCTCCGACGCATGGTTGGATCATTGATCCGGGTGAAGTGACCGAAGTGTTGACCCCGAGTGTTCGGGAGTTGTTCCACCCCGACACCTACCACCAAGAACGCTGGGATATCCCCGACAACCCGCGATGGCCGATGGGCGCCCGCAACCATCCCATGCATTTCTTCGTACTCGAAGACGAGACCATTTGGGGGGCCACCGCTCGGATCGTTCGAGATTTCCTCTGTGTACTAGCTGGATGCGAGCAAGAAGGCAACACGATTCAGGCACCGAGTCGAGGGAATTGAAACGGGGCCCTAGACTGACCCCTTCGGCGGATGGAAAAGGGGCTCCCGATGGAAGTTGAGATCGGCATCGGCAAGTCAGGACGACGGGCCTACGGCTTTGATGACATTGCGATCGTTCCTTCACGACGCACCCGCGATCCAGAAGATGTTGACATCAGCTGGGAGCTCGACGCGTTTCACTTCGACCTCCCGCTCATGGCCTCGGCGATGGACGGCGTGGTCTCGCCTGCGACGGCGATTGAAATTGGTCGCCTCGGTGGTCTCGCGTGTCTCAACCTCGAAGGGCTGTGGACGCGGTACGAAGACCCGACCCCGTACCTCGAAGAAATCGCAACCTTGCCGGATGACAAGGCAACCCAGCGCATGCAGGAGATCTACCAGGAGCCGCTCAAGCCGGAGCTGGTCGGTCAGCGTGTGCGCGAGTTGAAGGCGAGCGGCATCATTGCGTGCGCGTCGCTCACCCCGCAGCGCGTCGAAGATTTCGCAAAGGATGTTGTTGCCGCAGAGCTTGACGTGCTCGTGATCCAAGGCACCGTCGTTTCGGCGGAGCATGTATCGAAGCACCCCGATCGCCAGCCTCTGAACTTGAAGCAATTCATCCGCGAATTTGAAATGCCGGTGATTGTCGGCGGCTGCGCTTCCTATTCCACCGCGCTGCATTTGATGCGCACGGGCGCCGCGGGCATTCTCGTCGGTGTGGGCCCGGGGCACGCGTGCACGAGCCGAGGCGTTTTGGGAATCGGTGTGCCACAAGCGACGGCGATTGCCGATGCTGCGGGTGCGCGAATTCGACACCTCGACGAAACAGGCGCGTACGTTCACGTCATCGCCGACGGAGGTATGCGCACCGGCGGCGATATCGCAAAGGCAATCGCGTGCGGAGCCGATTCAGTAATGATCGGTTCGCCGTTGGCGTCGGCATTTGAAGCTCCCGGCGGCGGATGCCACTGGGGAATGGCGACCTTCCACCCGACCTTGCCGCGCGGCACGCGTGTCAACGCAGGCCAGAAGGCCAGCCTCGAAGAAATCCTCGTTGGTCCGGCACACGAAAACGACGGGACACTGAACCTGTTCGGCGCCCTTCGCACCTCGATGGCGACGACCGGGCACGAAACCGTGAAGGAGTTTCAGAAGGCCGAAGTCATGGTGGCGCCATCGCTGCAGACCGAAGGCAAATCACTTCAGCGCAGTCAGCAAGTAGGCATGGGGCGGAAGTGACCCAACGAGACCGAGTTCTCGTTCTTGATTTCGGCGCGCAATACGCACAGCTGATTGCACGGAGAGTGCGCGAGGCGCATGTGTATTCCGAAATCGTTCCGCACACGATCACTGCAGCCCAGATTGCTGCAGAAGCGCCGACCGCAATCATTCTCTCGGGAGGCCCCGCCTCGGTGCACGTTCCAAACGCACCGCTGCCCGATCCGAAGATCTTCGACCTCGGGATCCCCGTGTTTGGGATTTGTTACGGCGCGCAACTCATCGCGCAACAGCTCGGTGGCGTCGTCAAAGAGACCGGTGCCGGGGAGTATGGGCGAACGGTGCTGACCGTTGACCCAGGTCGTACGGGGGCGCTCCTTCGTGAGCTTCCAGAAGACCAGGTCGTTTGGATGAGCCATGGCGACGCGATCACCGAGGCCCCAGATGGGTTCACCGTGACAGCGACGAGTCCCGGCGCTCCGATCGCGGCGTTGGAAGATGTGAGCCGTCGCATCGCTGGCGTGCAATTTCACCCCGAGGTCGCGCACACCGAGTTTGGTCAAGAGGTGCTGAAGCACTTCCTCTTCGATATCGCCGAATGCCGCCCCGGGTGGACGCACACCTCAATTCTCGACGAAGCCGTGGAGGAAATCCGCCAGCAGGTTGGAGCGGGCCGAGTGATCTGCGGGCTTTCCGGGGGTGTTGATTCGGCGGTGGCCGCGGCCCTCGTGCATCGCGCCGTTGGTGATCAATTGACGTGTGTGTTTGTCGACACTGGAATGATGCGCAAAGGCGAAGCCGAACAGATCGAAGAGACTTTCCAGCGTCACTTCTCCGTGGATCTCATTCATGTGAAGTCCGCCGACCGTTTCCTTGATGCGCTGGCCGGGGTCACCGACCCTGAACGGAAACGGAAGATCATCGGCGAGACCTTCATCCGAGTCTTCGAAGAAGTCGCTCGGGAGATCGACGGCGGCAAGTTCCTCGTGCAAGGCACGCTCTATCCCGACATCGTGGAGTCGGGCGGGGGAGAGAACGCAACGATCAAATCTCATCACAACGTCGGCGGCCTTCCCGAAGATATGGACTTCGAACTCGTCGAGCCTCTGCGACACCTTTTTAAAGACGAGGTGCGTGCGGTTGGCGAAGAGCTTGGGCTGCCCGAGGAAATTGTTTGGCGGCAACCGTTTCCCGGCCCGGGACTCGCGGTGCGCATCATCGGCGAGATCACGCGTGAGCGCGTTGCGATTTTGCAAGAGGCCGACGCGGTCGTTCTGCAAGAGATCAAACGGGCAGGTCTCTATCGCGAGATTTGGCAAAGCTTTGCGGTGTTGCCCGCGATCCGTTCCGTCGGGGTCATGGGGGACGGGCGGACATACGAGTACCCGATCATTTTGCGTGCCGTCACCTCCGATGATGCGATGACGGCCGACTGGGCGCGCCTTCCATATGACGTGCTTGAGCGCATCTCCTCGCGGATCATCAACGAAGTTGCGGGCATCAACCGAGTGGCATATGACATCACTTCGAAGCCGCCGGGAACCATCGAGTGGGAATAGCTCGCGATGCGAGTGCTGTTGCAGCGCGTCACTCGCGCACACGTCACAGTTGACGATGAGGTTGTCGGCAAGATCGGGCCCGGGTGGTGCGCATTCGTCGGGATCCATACTGATGACACCCGTGAGCACGCCGTGGAGTTGGCGCGGAAGGTGTGGGAACTGCGTGCGCTCGCGGACGCTACGGGTGCGATGAATCGGTCAATGGCCGACGATGGTTCCGGTGAGATCTTGGTGATCAGTCAGTTCACGCTCTACGGCGATACCGCAAAAGGACGGCGTCCGTCGTGGAGTCGCGCGGCGAAGGGCGAAATCGCCGAACCGCTCGTGAGCGCGTTTTCCGCAGAGCTGGTCCGCGTCGGTGCCACCGTCGCAACAGGGGTGTTTGGTGCCGATATGAAGGTCGAGCTCGTGAACGACGGGCCGGTCACACTGATGCTTGAACGCAGCTGACTGCCGCGTTTGGCACGTCGATGACTGCAGCTCTAGCCTCCGCGACGGGACAAGTCGGAGATCAGCGCGTGGGTGTGGTCGAGGCTTGGCGCAAGCGGTTCGATCCAGACGTCGACACGGTGATCGCGAAGGGACGGGAGTCCAGCGGTGCGCACGCGCAGGAGGCCGACGGTATCCGCGAGTGTGTCGCCGCGTGGGAGCAACACGACAAAGGCGTTTTCACCATTCGTGGCGATGGTCTCTCCCGCGTCAAACAGATCACGGAGCATTGCGCCAATCTCGATGCGGCGTCGGCTTCGACCGAGCGGTGAATCGTTGGAGCCGTGGGTGTGGAGCACCACGAGCGCATGGGTCGCGTTGGGCGGGTAATCCAGTGCGGCGCCCGCTCGGTACAGCTCCGAGAGCCGAACGGCCAAGTACTCGGCCGTCACCAGCCCGCTCAGAGGATCGATGCACGAGGCCGTCGGCGTCCCAGCGGTGTAGGTCTCCCACCAGCCAGTTGTGTAGGCGGCATCGGCGAAGTTCTGGGCACAGACGTTGCGAAATGAGCGCGAGGCCACATCGATCAGCGCGCGGTAATCGGCATTTGCCTCTGGCAGCGTGAGCCCGAGGTTGGCTCGGTCGCTGCCGAGTCGGGCGAATGCGCCTGCAATGCCCGAACGGGTGAGCCCTGCCACCATGGTTTCAATCGCAGCATCCGAGCACCATTCGTCCCACCGCAGCCCGACGCTGGGCGCTCCAGCATCGAACCACTTCGGTGCCAGTCGCGCTGTCCGGACGAGAAGCCGCGCACTCGTGCCCCGAAGAAGAAAGGGTCGGATGCGGTCGTGGAGTTGGTCTGGAGTCACGCATCTTCCTTTCCTGGACTGTGCTCAACGTAGCCTGTGTCATCCAAGACACGTTCGTGTCGACTGCATGACGGTCTCTCGGCGCGAATGCACATAAATGGGACGGTAGGTTGCATCTCGGTTATTGGCTCAAGTGCCCCCGTCATGGTGCGAGACTTGATGTGTCTGAACTGAGTACACCGAGAGATAGTGAACCCCGTTGGCAAGCATCGACGTTTCGAATGTGAATGAGCTCCCCGAGGGCGCAGGCGATGCTGAGCTGATCGCACGTGTCCGTGCCGGGGACCGGGACGCTTACGGTGAGCTATACGAGCGACACGTTGGCGCCGCACAGGCGTGTGCACGGGCGATGGTGCGGAACCGCACCGATGCCGACGATTTGGTGAACGAAGCATTCACTCGGGTTCTCAATGCGTTGCGCAACGCTGGTGGGCCCGAGATTGCCTTTCGTCCGTACCTACTCGCGTCGGTTCGAAATGTTGCCTACGACCGTGCCCGCAAGAACAAGCGGGTCGATATCGTCGAGGACGTTGACCGGGTCGTTCCCGCCGACATGTTGCGTTCCGAAATCGATTTCGGTGCGGGCGCGGAGCGGACGATTATCGCTGATGCGTATGCCACGCTGCCAGAACGTTGGCGCATGGTGTTGTGGCACACCGAAGTTGAAGGGATGTCGCCGGCCGACGTCGCACCTCTGCTCGGTATCGCGCCGAACGCCGTCGCGGCGTTGGCATATCGCGCACGCGAAGGACTGCGGCAGGCGTACCTCCAGGCGCATGTGTTGCACAGCGAGGATGCCGATTGCCGCTGGGCGATCGAACGGCTCAGCGCGAGTGCTCGGGATCGACTGCCCAGCCGGGATCGCGTAGTGCTTGACGCTCATCTCGAACAGTGCAGCGACTGCCGAGCGCGCTACGCCGAAATCACGCATGTCAACGAGTCGTTGCAGTTGGGATTGTTACCGCTCGTCGTTGGACCGACCGCGGCCTCCGGCTATTTGAAACTGCTCGCAGCGCACAACGCCCATGCCGCAGGAGCCGCCAGCGTGCTTCGCCACGCGGCACGCCGCGGGAAACAGGTTGTGCGCGCGAACAGCGCCGCCACTGTTGGGATCGCCGCAGCAGTTGTCGCCGCTGTCGCGGTGGTGACGGCACTTTCGTTGAACGGTGAGACCACTCCGCAGGCTGACCGCAGTGCGACGCGCTCTGCCGCCGGTACTTCCGCAGCTGCACCGAAGCTCGCTGCACCGACGAGCCCGCCAGGCTCCGCGACGCCCTCAGCAGACGCTTCGACTGTGGCACCTTCGACTTCTGCCGCCCCTGCCTCGTCAGCGCGTACCGTTGCGAAGAGCGCCGCTCCGGTGACGGCACCCTCCACGGCGGCGGCGACCTCAGCTGCAGCCCCTGCATCGACCACCTCAGTGCCAGCAACATCGACTACCTCAGCGCCAGCAACGCCAACAACCATTCCGAGTGGGACGATCGACGCTTCGGTGGCGATGGTGTTGATCGGTGAGCAAGTCACCGGTCGAACTGGGGCCTTTTCAGTCAGTATCCACAATGGAGGCACGGCAGCTGCATCCGATGTGCCCGTCACAATTTCGGTCGGTGGCGCGTCCGCAATTGCTGGCAAAGTCGAGTCCGGGGCGTGTGCGCCCGCGGCACCGACGATGACCTGCACAATCCCTTCGATCGCGCCAGGTACGACCGAAGATCTCCTCGTCACATACGTGGCACCGCAAGTCAGTGTGACTGCACAGGCCCAGGCCACGGCAAACGGCGACGTCAACTCGGCGAATAATCAACAGGCGTTGGATTTCACTCAGGCCGCTGACGGGGTCTCGCCCACCTTTGTGGCGCTGGACCACGGGGACTTCACACGAACGGGCAACTCACTCCTGAGCTGCAACGCAATCGTCGTCGGATGTTCCGACGCACGCAATCGTGTCGGCGCCAGCCTGAAGAACAACACGTGGACGATGGCCAACGTCGATGTGGACTCTGACTCGGCGACCTTCAACTCCTCCTCGGCGAAGCTCACGATTCCCTCGGGTGACACCGTCCTGTGGGCGGGGCTGTACTGGGGAGCCGACACGGCCGCAGGAAACGGCGGTTCCGCAGCACCAAATGCCGCCCAAAAAGGAACAGTTCAGCTGTCGGGTCCATCTGCCTCCCAGGCTGTCGTCGCCGATGCGACGTTGATCGACGCCATTCGCGTGAGCCGGTACCAGGGGTATGCAGACGTCACCGCGGTCGTTACTGCACAAGGTTCCGGCATGTACACCGTTGCCAACGTGCAGGCCGGTACAGGTCAAGATCGATACGCCGGCTGGACCCTTGTCGTCGCATACCGTGAGCCGTCCGCGCCACTCCGCACCCTTTACGCCTTCGACGGTCTTCGGGTCGCGCAAAATGGAGCCCCGGTCGATGTGCACATCAGCGGCTTCACCTATGCCACTGGAAAGCGTGCCCGCCTCGGGGTTATGGTCTACGAGGGTGACGCCGGAACGACCGGTGACACGTTCACCGTAAATGGCGCGGGAATCAGCGATGGGCTGAACCCGCTCAACGACGTATTCAACTCGACGAGTTCCTTCCTCGGAATCGCAGAAATCGATCGTTCGCCCGCCGACCTGAACACGTTCGGTTTCGATTCGGACGTCTTCGACATTTCCGGTGGGCTTGCCAATGGGGCGGACCAAGCGAACCTGCAATTCGCATCGACGGGCGACGTATACCTGGTCGGTTCAGTGACCGTCGCGGTCGACCGATAGCGGTGCGCGTCGAAAACAGGCGATTGCAAATCGAACGTGTGTACGTATTGACCTGTGAGCACGTACGCTCTCACTGGTGGACATCCTTGCTGACCTGAACCCTGCGCAACGCGAAGCCGTCGAAGCACCGGACCTTCCCGTTTTGGTGGTCGCGGGGGCGGGATCGGGCAAGACCCGTGTCTTGACCCACCGAATCGCATATCTCATTGGTGAACGGGACGTATCTCCCTTTGGGATTTTGGCGATTACCTTCACCAACAAGGCCGCGTCGGAGATGCGCGGTCGGGTCGGCGAGCTCGTCGGGCCCGTTGCCGATCGCATGTGGGTTTCGACCTTTCACTCCGCGTGTGCGCGTCTGCTGCGACGCGAAGCGGGCGCGCTCGGACTCAAGTCGTCGTTCTCGATCTATGACCAGAGCGATGCGATCCGACTGGTCGATTCCATTCGCAAAGAAATGGACCTCGACCCGAAGCGGTTCCCGGCTCGGGGACTGCACAACCGGATCTCTGGTTGGAAGAACGAGTTGGTAGCGCCAGCGTCCGCAGGGGATCAGGCGATCGCTCCGATCGATCGGAAAGCTGCAGAGGTCTTCGCCCGCTACCAACAGCGACTCACCGCGGCGAACGCGCTCGACTTTGATGATCTTTTGACGCGCACCGTGGAGTTGTTTCGAAATCATCCCGCGGTGCTCGAACATTGGCAGCGACGGTTTGAGCACGTACTCGTGGATGAGTTTCAAGACACGAATGCTGCACAGTGGGAAATCGTTCGGTTGTTGGCAGATGACCATCACCGCGTGATGGCCGTCGGCGATGCCGATCAATCGATCTACAAGTTTCGTGGAGCGGACTATCGGAACCTCTTGCGTTTCGAGGAATCATTCCCCGAAGCCGAAGTCATCGTGCTTGAGCAGAACTATCGCAGCACGCAGAAGATCTTGGACGCTGCGAATGCAGTGATCTCGAATAACCCGGCCTTTCGTCCGAAGCGACTGTGGACAGCGCGGGGTGACGGCGAGCAAATCATTCGCTATTTCGCGGAGGACGAACGCGATGAAGCGACATGGATCATTGGTCAGATCGATCAACTGGTCGACCGAGCCGACGCCCGGTATTCCGAAATAGCAGTGTTCTACCGAACGAATGCGCAGAGTCGTGTGCTTGAGGAAGCGCTCGTCCGCTCAGGCGTTCCATATCGGGTTGTTG
>JBARPG010000046.1:0-8079 GCA_049642885.1 Acidimicrobiia bacterium
CGATGGCACAACCTGCGGCGACCACGGCTTCGATGGCCGCTTCGTCGAGGTAGCTCGCATGCAGGATGAGGTCGACACCTGCCTCGGCAGCGATGCGGGTCGAGTGAGCGCTACGGCAGTGGGCGACCGTGGGGGTTTCGAGGGCATGCGCCGTGTCGGTCACGCAGGCCAGCTCCTCGGAGGTCCACATGGTGAGCTCCCCGGAGTGGTTTGGGAGCGAGCCGGTGACGTGAATCTTGATCCAGTCAGCGCCGTACTTGATCTGTTGGCGAGTAGTACGCACCATCTCATCGCGATCACGAACAACGTGCGCGTAGGCGGCTTGTCCAGAGTCAGGAATGAGGCGACCGGCGGTACCCCCGGCCGCGGTGAGCAGCGCGTTCATTCCGGCCGACATGCGAGGACCCTCCACGATCCCAGCTTCGATGCTGTCGCGGAGCGCCGGACCGAGGTTCCACAGGCAGTCGGCGTCGAGAAAGCCGGTGACGCCCGCCAACAAAAGCTTCTGCACGTTGAACGCGGCGAGGAGCGCTGAGGTCGATTGATCGCGGTGGAAGAACAGCTCGTCATTGCTCGACGGTTCACCAAAGGTGATGTGACAATGTGCGTCGATCAGCCCGGGCATGACCGTCAAGCCCGTGGCATCGACCCTCTCGACCCCGGGACCGGAGGCAACAGCCAAGGCAGTCGCCTCTTCCCCAAGAGCCACGATGAGATCGCCCTGGATGAACACATCGCACGGTGCGGTCGGCGCGTCGCCGATCCCAGAAATGACGGTGCCGCCAGCGATCAACAGGCCCCCGTGGGCGCCCAAGTCCGTCGGGGGACTCACCACAGGTTGTCGCACTCTTCCGCGACGGCGAAGACCGCGGGGTGCAGCTCCTCGGGTACCGATGCGAGCGATGTGGCGTTCACCTCGTCAGAGAAGCGGAGTCGTTCCGCGTCGGCGAGCCCGCTGAACGCTGGCATCCATGCAGAGTGCAGCACCAACGGGATGGTCTCGCGTGCAGTGCCAGCGATGGTGGCCACCGGACCGGCCGACACGTTCGCAGCGTCGAACAGCTCGACGCGAAAGCCATCGTCATTGCAGACCGGCTGCACGACGTAGCCGTCATGTCCTCCCGGCTCGCCCCCGACATAGCTCCCCGCCACCGATCCGCGTGGGACAAAGGTGGGAGATGTGATGTGATCGCCCAAGTTGGGGTATTCCCAGCGGGCCTTGAGCTCCATGCTTGGTCGATCGAAGGAACACAGCGCCCCTGGCGTCTCCTCGCGGAGCTGGTCGAGGTCGATGCGGTCCGCATACATGGTTGCGGCTCGGCGACTGACGTTCCCGGGGCGACAGCCCTGGAAGTCGACGTGATGCAGGGTCGGCGCGCTGATGCCTTCGGTACTCCAATCCATCGCGGAAAGCTGAAGGTTGAATGTCCAGTCGCGTTTGAAGGTGCCGACGTGGTCGATCTTGGCCGTGTCGGGGTGGAAGATGACTTCGGTGATCGTTTCGGGCGCCATCGCCATGTTGTAGAGGCCCGCGGCCGCCGGGCTGATCGGGTTGCCATGCACGTCGAGGTCGTCAGCGCGCAGGCAGAGTCCGAGGTCCATGAGATCCATGCCCTCCCACACGACCGAAATCCCGTCGCTGTCATCCCAACGGGCGTAGAAATGACCGCTCGGAGGTGTCATGGTGAGACAGATTGGCGTGACCGGTGTACCCGAAGGCAGGCCCTCGACCTGATCCTTGCGGATGAGCCACACGGGAACTTCTGCATCGATCGTGACCGTGCGCTCGCCGCCCATCATTTCATTTGGGTCGGCCTTGAAGTTGCCCGAATCGCTGAGGATGATCCAGTCGCGCGTTTGACTGACCGTGTGGATCGAGCCCGGGAACGCGACCCCATCGAGCGGCCAATGACTGACCTGGGTCCCGTCATGGCGGTCGTATCGGACGAGGGAAGGAAGCATTGCAAAGGTGGCTCCAAGATCTGGCGTGAGCTTGACGGTCCAGAGGCAGCCACGGTCAGGGTCGGCAACCGGGTGCGCGGAGGAAAGGAGGAATGGCACCAAGGTTTCGAACGGGAGTGAGCTGCCGCCCCAGCTATCGACGTTTCCGACTTCGGCGACAAACTCCAGCGTGTCAGGGTTGAGCTCCACGGGGCGGCCGCCATCCCACGTGGCGTAGAGGCGGTTGCCCCATGGGAGGGGAGCGGTGTTTGCGGCGTTCGCTGGACCGAACGGGGAGTTGTACCCGACAGGGCCGGTCGTGAACACCTCGGGGTGTCGGTTGTAGAGCCGCTTCCCCGGCGTTTCGACCGACCGTGACTGCCATGCGAATCGGCCTGCTGATGCTCCGCGGGCACCCGGATCAAGTGAGAGCCGGCAGATGGATCCCCAACCGAACACGCCGTACGGCAGCTCGGCACGGAGTTGCGGACTTGAGAACAGCACGTCACCGCTGAGATCGGTGGGCCACACGCCCGAGACGACCTCGAGTTCGAAATCACGTTGTGGCGCGGTGGTGAGCGACGCGGGAACTGGCACGGGGGACCCCTTTGATTCATCCTTGGGTTTACAGTGATTCGCACGATAGCCAGATCTGCCAGCCGGCGTATCCGATTCAACGACCGGCAGAACAACATGAAGGGCGCAGCATGGATGCCGAGCTGGAGCAGTCGATACGGACCCGACTCGATATCGACAAGGCGCGCACGGAGCCGCTGCCTGATTCCATGGCAGTACCTCTGATCCCCACCGAACGGTATACCGATCCGGCGTTTTACAGGTTGGAGCAGCAGCACGTGTTCGGCCGAACGTGGCTGTTCGTTGGGCATGAGTCGGAGTGGCCCGAGTCGGGCTCCTACCGGCTGATGACGCGCTCGGGTTCGCCGATTGTGGTGGTGCGCGGCGCCGACGACAAGCTGCGTGCCTTCTACAACGCGTGCCGCCACCGAGGGGCCCCTGTCACTCGCGACACCTGTGGCACCGCCCGCCGGTTGACGTGCCAATACCACTCGTGGTCGTACGGAACCGACGGCACACTCAAGGCTGTCCCCGACGCGCGCAACTTCAGCGACCTCGATTTCGGCGATCTCGCGCTGTTGCCGGTGCGCTGCGAAATCTGGGACGGTTGGGTCTTCATCAATGAGGATGCAGGCGCCATTCCCTTACTCGACTTTCTCGGCCCGGTGGCCACACAAATGGCGGAGATCAACGGGCCAGTCATGCGAGCAGTGGGCACCCAGGTCCATCAACTCGCGTGCAACTGGAAACTCATGGTCGATGCGTTTCTCGAGGTGTACCACGTACGAACGGTGCACCCTGACAATGCAGCGCTCCTTTACAACGATCAAGCCCTCACGGTTGCGATGCTCCCAAACGGGCACAGCCGTCTCACCGTTGAGAAGCACGATATGTTCCGCGACTTTCCGATGGTCTCAGATGAGCTCGACAACCCGGCAGTGCCGCTGCTGTGGCGCCAGACTTCGACCTCCTTCGGCATCTTCCCCAACCTCGTGGTGCCGATGGACACCGGAGCGTTCACGTTCCTCTGCATGTGGCCGACGAGCGATTCCACGACCGAACTCGAACTTCGTTGGTACGCGCCGGCGTGGTCGGGTGATGACGTTCCGCAGGAGCACTTGGATCGCATGGCGCTGTTCGACACGGTCATGGCGCAGGACAAGGCGAACATGGCTCCCATCCAGTCCTCGATCTCATCGCGCGGAGCTCGTCCATTCCAACTTGGTTGGCACGAGCGGCTGATCCACCATTTCCATCGGGCGGTTGACCTGGCCATCGGAGCAGACGCACTTCCACCGGGTGCGGCGGTTTCGGATGCCCTTGATCGTTACGTCGAGTCGATCTGATCGGCCTGATCGGACAGCGAGCAGTGTCGCGATCAATCGACTAGACAGTGCTTCGCCCGATTATTCGGGTATGCGTACGACGTTCTCGTGAACCTGGGGGGATCCTTGAAGCGAAGTGTGGTGTCCGTCACTGTCCTTATGTTGCTGGTGGGTTCATGTAGTGAATCGAGCAAGAAAGAGGTCACGAGCGTCACGAAAACGCCGAGCTCCTGCTCAACCAAAGATCTCTTGGCGTGCGCTCGCAAGTCGATCCTCAAGCAGTACGTGCCTTCGAAACCGACGAAGGCAACCGGCGCGCCGATTCATTTGGGGATGATCAACCAGGAGAACACCCCCGCGGGTTCGTACCCAGAACTGAGCCAGGCCGTGATGGCTGCGACGAAGTTCATCAATGAGGAACTCGGCGGGGTGCACGGGCGGCCGATCGAGGTTGACGTGTGCAACACGCAGTTCTCCGCGGAGGGCTCGACGGCCTGCGGCCAGAAGTACGTGGAAGCGAAGGTGCCAGCAGTGCTCGGTGGCATCGATGTGTTTGGCAATGGCATCGACACGCTGGACGAGAACGGGATTCCGTTCGTCGGCGGCATTCCGATCAGCGCCCAGTCGGTCACGAACGCGAACTCCTTTCAGTGGAGTGGCGGCAGCGGCGGTGCTGCCGTTTCCTTCTCCTGGTATGCCGCGGAGAAGCTCCATGCGAAGAAGGTGGCGATCGTCTACGGGGAGTTCGGGTCCATCACTGACGCAGCCGAGATGGGCAAGAAGGTCTTGGAGGATGCCGGCGTTCAGGTCCAGATGGTTCCGTATCCCATCTTGGCGACTGACATCAGCTCGGCGCTCAATGCAGCGGCCACGTTCCAACCGGACGCCATCTTTGTCATGGCAACCGATGCCGGCTGCAAGGCCGGTTTCGACGGCGTGGCATCGCTTGGTATCAAGGCAGCGACCTTCTATGTCGGCGCATGTGCCGCTCCATCGATCATTGCCCAGGCGGGCACGGCCAAGACCGAGGGCGCGTATTTCAACGTGGAGAGCTCGCTGTCCACGACCCCTCCGGATCCCGACTACGTGCTGTACAACACTGTCGTCGAGAAGTATGGCGACGGACTTGACCCGATTGGCGCGGGCACGGTTTCGTTCAAGTCGATGATGAACCTCTATCTCGTTCTGAACGAAGTGGGTTCCGATATCACCCCAGCGTCGATCCTCGCCGCTTTGAAGGCCAAGGTGGATGCGCCGAGCTTCGCCGGCCACGAGTACACCTGTGACGGCAAACAGTTCGATGGCCTCCCGGCAATGTGCTCTCCCCAGCAGGTTCTCGGCCAGATGCACGACTCGAAGCTGACGGCGGTCACTGGCTGGGTCGACGTCGGCACGATCTTCCACGGCTGAGTCGCACAGAACTTCGGAGCGTACTTATCTCTACCTATCTCGGGTATCTCTTTTCCGGTCTCGGCGGCGGGGCCGTCGTGGCGGCGATCGCCCTCGGGTTGGTGCTCACCCATCGATCCTCCGGTGTAGTCAACTTCGCGCATGCAGCCATGGGCATGTACGTAGCGTTTGCGTTCTTCGAGTTTCGCGAAACCGGCGATTGGGTGCTTCCAGTGATCGGCCTGCCGGACAGGGTGCACCTCGTGCCGCGCCCGACCTTGGTGACTGCACTCGCCTTTGCGTTCGGTGTCGCAGTGCTCCTCGGGCTCCTTGTGTATGGCCTCGTTTTCCGGCCGCTTCGTCGGGCCCCGGCGCTGGCGCGGGCCGTCGCGTCACTCGGGTTACTGATCTACCTCCAGGAGGTCGTTCGCCTTCGATTCCCGATTAGTGGTGCTGCGGCAGTCATACATCGGCCGGTGCTTCCCGATGGGCCCGTCCACATGTTTGGAACGGTTGTCACCGAGAATCGTTTGATCCTCGCCGCGGGAGCGATCGCCATCGCTGGCGTGCTGGCCATCGTGTTCCGCCGGACTCGCCTCGGTCTTGGGACACGAGCAGCGGCCGGCAATGAAAAGGGCGCACTGCTCATCGGGATCTCACCTGACCGGCTGGCATCGGTGTGGTGGGCGGTGGCCTCCGTCCTCGCCGGTATGGCAGTGATCCTCATTGAGCCAATTTCCGGGCTCAACCCGACGACGACACCGCTTCTCATCGTGCCTGCCCTTGCCGCCGCCCTCTTGGGCAGGTTGGAATCCTTTGCGATCAGCGTTGCTGCTGGCCTCTCGATCGGCATGTTGCAATCATTCGTGCTCGGCTGGTCGGTTCGTCCCGACACCCATTGGATCCCGAGCTGGATTCCGACGACCGGGCTACAACAACTCATCCCGGTCTTAATCATTCTGGGCGCGCTGATACCGCACGGTCACGCACTGCCCAACCGTGCAGCGATCGCGGGATGGAGACTCCCGCCGTCGCCCGTCCCGCGCCACGTGGCGGCCTGGACTGTTGGCCTCGTGACCGCCGTTGGCGCCGGTCTCGTGACGCTCGGTTCTGGTGATCGCCACGCATTGATCCTCTCCATGGTCTTCGCATTGCTGACCCTGTCCGTGGTGGTGCTCACCGGGTTCACTGGTCAGATCTCGCTGGCCCAACTGGCGTTCGCTGGTGTCGCAGGGTTTACATCGATCCGCCTCGCGGAGCATCACGTTCCATTCCCGGTGGCGCTCGTGTTGGCAGCGTTGTTAGCGACGACGATCGGGACAATGGTGGGATGGCCCGCGACTCGAGCCCGCGGCATGAGTTTGGCGATCGCCACGCTTGCGATGGCGGTGGCGATCGAGGAGCTCGTGTTGTCGAGCTCGGGCCTGACCAGTGGCGATGCCGGATTATCGGCTCCGCGTCCCTACCTATTTGGGCTCGATGTCGGCATCAGCGCCAAGGGGGCAGACAACTTCCGGCCGGCATTTGGGTTCGTGTGCTTAGCGGTGCTCACCTTGGCGTGTTTGGCCGTGGTCAATTTGCGCAGGAACCGCACAGGCCTTTGCTGGCTTGCCGTTCGCGCGAATGAGCGTGCGGCTGCGGCGGCGGGAATCGACGTGACTCGGGTGAAGCTCGGCGCGTTTGCCGTGTCTTCGTTCCTTGCAGGGATGTGTGGGGTGCTCATGGCGTTCTCGACGACGACCGTGTCGCGTACATCGTTTCTCGCGATCGGATCGCTCGTGGCCGTTGCCCTCACCTATCTGGCTGGAGTCTCAAGCATCTCCGGCGCGCTCACCGCAGGCGCTTTGGCACAGGCCGGAATCTTCACCGCGGTCGTCAACCGAATCAGCGGCGACGATGCCAACTCGTACGTCTTTGCGATCGCCGGGCTGGGCCTCGTCATCACCGCGATTACAGCTCCCGAGGGTGTCACGGGACTTGCGCGGTCGTGGGGCAACTCGCTCCGTCGGCGAGCACCCAGCGTTGTTGGCGCCTCGACGGATACGAGCCGACCATCGGTGACACCATGACCCTCCTGGAGGTGACCGATCTGTCGGTGAAGCATGGCGGACTGCTGGCGCTCGATGAGGTGAACCTCAGGGTCGAAGAGGGCCAAATCGTCGGACTCATTGGGCCGAACGGAGCTGGCAAGACGACATTCATCGATACGCTGACCGGCTTCACTCCTGCCCATCAGGGCCGCGTGATGTTCAATGGCCGTGATCTCACTCGTATTGCGCCGCATGTGCGATCGAGGGCGGGCCTGGTGCGGACGTTCCAGTCGTTGGAACTCTTCGAAGATTTGTCGGTGCGCGATAACTTGCTCATCGCGACGCGCGCACCGTCGGTTTGGTCGACGGTGACCGATGTGTTGTGGTCGAAGTCCAAGGACACGACCGAGACGCATCGGATTCTTGAATTGCTGGATCTGCTTCCGTTTGCCGATCGGCTGCCGACCGAGTTTTCCAATGGGCAACGCCATGCGGTCGCGATTGGGCGCGCCATCGTTTCGGCGCCCAAGTTGTTGCTGCTCGACGAGCCCGCCGCTGGCCTCGACCCAGGCGAAACCCGGGTGCTGGCCGAGTTGCTGCGTCGCCTGCCCGAGATCGGCACCTCCCTGCTGATCATCGACCACGACATGTCGCTCATCTTCGACCTGTGTGATGTCGTGAACGTCCTCGACCGGGGACAGTTGATCGCGAGCGGCAGCGGTGCCGAAGTTCGCGCTAACTCGGCGGTCGTCGACGCGTATCTCGGGACACCTACCGATGACGGGGACGGCCTGTGATGAGCGACGAACTCCTCCGAC
>JBARPG010000047.1:0-2359 GCA_049642885.1 Acidimicrobiia bacterium
TCGAGCAGTATCCCGGGTGGTTGACTATCCGCTGATCACTACAGCGGCGCCAACAACGGCATTCGCGTTGACCGTCGGTGAGAAGGTCACCGCTTGAGAAGTGCCTCCAACCGTCGCAGTGGCTGAACCGAGGCTCACCCCGGCAGCATCCTTCAACGTGACGGACATTGATTTTGTTGCGCATCCGGCAGCAATTCCGGCCACAGTTACACCGCTGGTTTGGTAGCGACCCGCGGTGGCGTCATAGGCATTCGTGAACGGTTTCAGCTGCACACCATCGGTGTCACAGCTTGCAATTGTCGTGACATCCGCACCGAGGCTGTCGCTGGTGATGCCTCCGAGGGATGCCGCGGATGCGCCAACAACACCAAGGGCCAAGACCCCTGCGCCGATTGCGCCGACGATTCGCTTTCGGCGGTGTAGTTCTGTGAGATGGACCATTTTGGGCTCCTATTGTGTTTCGCCGGCTTCGCCTGCGCCAATCACCGGACGGCGATTGGAGTGTGTATCGGTGGGAATACGCCAGACTTGAGCCCAAATGACGCACCACACTTCGGTTGCAACCGCACTGCAACTGTGGTGCCGGTGAGGCTTGGCGGCGCAGGCTGGCTTTATTCAGGAAAATGGCACGCGACGAGGTTTGTGCCGCTACTGGCCTGCAAGATTGGTTCTTCGACCGAACAGACGTCTGCGGCCTTCCAACAACGAGTTCGGAATCGACATCCACTCGGAGGATTCGCCGGACTCGGAACGTCACCTTCGAGGATGATGCGTTCTCGGGCCCTCTCCGTTTCAGGATCAGGAATCGGCACGGCAGACAGCAGGGCCTTTGTATACGGATGATGGGGATGCGCATACAGCTCATCGCAGGTTCCGATTTCAACGATCTTCCCGAGATACATCACCGCGACTCGATGCGAAACCTGTCGCACGACCGAAAGGTCGTGTGCAATGAACGCATAGGACAGACCGAGCTCCACCTGGAAGTCCTGCAACAGGTTCAAAACACCCGCCTGAATTGAAACATCGAGTGCTGACACCGGTTCGTCAAGGACGATCAACTTCGGTCGGAGTGCGAGCGCCCGCGCGATGCCGATGCGTTGGCGTTGCCCTCCCGAGAATTCGTGAGGGTAGCGCTGGCGGTGATCGGCTGCGAGGCCGACAGATTCGAGGAGTTCGACCACCTGTTGCTTCGATTGAGATCGACGCTTGTGTTCATGGACGAGAAACGGCTCGGCGAGGAGCTCACCGACCGTCATGCGCGGATTGAGTGATGCGTACGGATCCTGGAAGACCATTTGCACATTGCGGCGAAATGCCTTCAGCTTCTCGCGGCCAACTGGAGCGCCATCGAGAAGAATCTCACCCTCAGTCGGGACGATCAGACGAGCCAACATGCGAGCCAAGGTGGATTTCCCACAGCCCGACTCCCCCACAATCCCCAGCGTTTCATTCTCATCAATCGTGAAATCGACGCCTGCTACCGCTTGTACGTTATGCCGAGAACCGAACGACCCCGTCTTAAACGTCTTCTTCAGATTGCGAACTTCGAGGAGGCTCATTCCTTCTTCTCCCAGAAATGACAGGCGGTCTTGTGTCCCGACACGTGCTCAAGAAGTTCCGGCGAGTTTTCAAAACACCGCTGCTGGCGCATCTCACAGCGGGGAGCGAACGCACACCCATCGGGTTCGCGCGTGAGGTTCGGGGGCTGGCCGCCAATCGGCTTGAGGCGATGCAGAGTACCGTCGAGATCGGGAAGCGAGTTCAGCAAACCCCGGGTGTACGGGTGCGATGGTGAACGAAACAGCTCATCGACCGGAGCGTCTTCCACAATGCGCCCCGCGTACATGACCAGTACGCGATCGGCGATCCCGGCAACCACGCCGAGATCATGCGTAATCAGAATCACCGAACTTCCAATCTCGGTCACCAGGTCGGTCAGGAGACTCAGAATCTGCGCCTGGACAGTGACGTCAAGAGCCGTCGTTGGTTCATCGGCGATGATGAGCTTCGGATTGCATGCAAGAGCGATTGCGATCATGACCCGCTGGCGCATACCACCGGAAAACTCGTGCGGATACCGGCGCACATTCTTTTCTGGCGCGGAGATTCCCACTTTCGTCATGAGCTCAATGACGCGCTCCTTCACCTGCCCTTTTGGCAGGTTCTGGTGCGCCGTTATCGCCTCCGCGATTTGATCGCCAATCCGATGCACCGGGTTTAACGCCGACAAAGGATCCTGGAAGATCATCGCGATTTCCGCACCGCGCAACGATCGTGTGTATTCGGGATCTGCGCCGACGAGTTCGGTTTCACCCCATCGAATGCTTCCCTCGACCGTGCTCGAGAACTTCGGGAG
>JBARPG010000048.1:0-6637 GCA_049642885.1 Acidimicrobiia bacterium
GGTGGCGGTCGTGGAGGTCCCGGTGGCCGTGGAGGTCCCGGTCAGCGTCCGAGGAAGAAGAAGCGGCGTCGTTCGCTCGAGGAGTTCGGCCCCCAAGAAGCCGCACACCTCACACCCAGCGATGCACCCGTGCCCGAGGGCGACATTGTCGTGTCTCGCGGCATCACGATCCAAGAATTTGCACCAAAACTGAACCGAACCTCGGCCGACATTGTTCGGATGCTGTTCGACGCGGGCGAAATGGTGACGAGCACGCAGTCCCTCGCGGACGAAATGATCGAACTCATCGGTGAAGCGCTCAACGCGACCGTCATCCTCGTTGAGCCAGGCAGCGAACTCGAGCACGAACTCCAAGCCTTGTTCACCGATGATGATGAAGAAGAAGAAGACGAGTCAACCCTTCCGCATCGTGCGCCAGTCATCACGGTGATGGGCCATGTTGACCACGGAAAGACGACCCTGCTCGACCACATTCGTAATGCCAGCGTTGTCACCGGTGAAGCCGGTGGAATCACTCAGCACATTGGTGCGTATCGAGTGGTTCGCGGCGATCAGAACATCACATTCATCGACACGCCAGGTCACGAAGCGTTCACGAAGATGCGTGCGCGTGGTGCGCGAGCAACGGATATCGCAATTCTCGTTGTCGCAGCCGATGACGGTGTGATGCCCCAGACGATTGAGGCAATTAGTCACGCAAAATCGGCCGAGGTGCCAATCGTTGTTGCCGTCACGAAATCCGATCGGGAAGATGCTGACCCAACCCGTGTGCGTCAACAGCTCGTCGAAAATGAACTCGTCCCTGAAGAGTGGGGCGGAGAAACAATCGTGATCGACGTATCCGGTAAGACGGGTGACGGGGTCGAAAGCCTCCTCGACTCGCTGCTCCTCGTTGCCGAGGTCGAGGATCTCCGTGCGAACCCCGATGCCCCTGCCCGTGCTTTTGTGCTCGAATCGAATTTGGATTCAGGCCGCGGCCCGGTCGCAACGGTCCTCGTTGAGCGGGGGACACTGCGCGTCGGTGACCCGGTTGTTGCCGGCGGTGGTTGGGGTCGTGTTCGTGCAATGTTCGATGAACACGGCGAATCGGTCACCGAGGCAGGACCATCGGTGCCAGTTGAGGTGCTCGGTCTCGACGATGTTCCACTGGCCGGTGACGAACTCCGTGTGGCACCCGATGACAAGACTGCCCGTACCGTCGCCGAGGCACGAGCGCGCAGGCGTCGTGCGGCAAACCTGTCGAACCCGACGGTGCTCGCAGGCGGTGCGCGCCTCGAAGACATCTTCGCAATGGTGCAGCGCGGCGAAGTCGCAACGCTGAACCTGATTCTCAAGAGCGACGTCCAAGGATCCTTGGAAGCCCTCACCGAAGCACTCCGCAAAGTCGACGCCGAACACGACGAGGTGCGGCTCAGCTTCGTGCATCGTGCCGTCGGTGGAATCACTGAAAGCGATATCAACCTGGCTGCGGTCTCGAATGCGACTGTCATCGGGTTCAATGTGCGACCCGACCGTAAAGCTCGTGAAGCCGCCGACTACAACAAAGTCGAAATGCGTCTCTACGAAGTGATCTACGGCGTGCTCGAAGATGTGAACTCGGCGTTGGTCGGAATGCTTGCTCCCGAATTCCAAGAAGTCGTCACCGGCGACGCGGAAGTGCGGGAAGTGTTCTCGGTTCCTCGCGCTGGCAAGATCGCAGGGTGCTTCGTTCGCAATGGGGTTATCACCCGTGGTTCGAAAGTGCGATTCCTGCGCGAAGGCGTCGTCATTTGGAACGGCTCGATTTCTTCGCTCAAGCGATTCAAGGAAGACGCACGCGAGGTGCGTGAAGGCTTCGAGTGCGGTATCGGGCTCGAGAATTATTCGGATCTCAAGCCCGGTGATGTCATCGAAACCTATGAGCTGAAAGAGGTTGCGCGCACGGCGTAACCCGCGGTTGGCAGCTTGGACCGCTGGCGCTCAGCGTGAACACCTTCTACGATTTCCGTCGGGACGGCCGGAGGAATCATGGTTCGGCGCGTCCACATCGCAGCTCTGTTGGTGGTCGGAATGCTTGCTGTCGGCGCGGCAACACCAGTCGGCGCGGATTCGTACGATCCACCGCCGGTGATCAGCACCGTTTCGGTGCTCGGGCCGTACCAAAGTGGGGGCGCGGGTTCGGTGGGAGGCACGAGTCGCGTGCGCGCGAGCTTGTCCCCGATCTACTGGAAAAGCATCACTTCGATTGGGAGCGGGTATCCAGGATTTGCTGGGTTGAGTTCAGGAGTCCCGTGTGACCCGGTGACGAATATTTGGATGCAGCACTACCAGGTTGGCGATCCGATCCCGCCGAACTTCACTGGAAAATCGTGGGTTGCTGAGCTGATGAATCGCGTGACCGGAGCGTCGGAGGGCGAGTTGCGGTTTGGGTGTTCCCCGACCGGCACGCCGAGCTCTGAACCAAACCAAGTGCCGAGTATTGCCGAGTTCGATTTTGCACTCGCCGACGTGCTGAAGGCCTCGGAGCCGAGCTTCAGTCCGTCACGAAGAGCATTGACGGGTCTCGAATTCCGCGTCTGGGGGACCGGAACGGGCGACAACCACACCGATGTCCCGGCTGTCGTTGACGGCTGGACTTCGACGGCGCACGTCGATCGTCTCGGGTACCGAATCAAGATCCGTGACGTGAGCGAACCCAGCAACGTGAAGACCTTGGTTGATGAAACGGTCTCGTCGATGGGAGACGAGCACAATCCTGCGCTGAGGTACACGTTCCAGCACACGGGAACAGTTGAGGTGACCGTCTCGACCACATGGAATGTCACGAGCAGCCAACTGGCAGGCAACAGCTTGGGCGTATCGGTGGCAACGACCGTGAGCCCGATGGGTGAAATCCTCCTTGAGCGCACCGCACGTTTTCAAGTGATTCAGGTGCGTTCGGCGCTCGTCAACCGGTCCTGAGCGCGCGGTCCACACAAATCGAATCGGGTCGCTGTCGAGAATGTGCGTAACGTTGCGCGATGCCTCGCCAAAATCCACGTCCCTTTCCGCGCGTCGCCCGCTTGAACGAATCGATTCGCCAGGTGCTTGCTGACGCGGTGGCGCGGATTGAAGACGACCGGCTCGAGTTTGTATCGATCAATGACGTGCGGGTCACTCGCGACTTGAGCCGAGCCACCATCTACTACTCGGCAATTCGAGACCACGATGAGGCTGGCGATGCGCTCACCGCCCATGTGAAAGAGCTTCGACTCGCGGTCGGTCGGGAAGTGCGCATGCGTATCACTCCGGAGCTTGTGATCTCACGTGATGCCACGATCGAGGCGAGCCAACGCATTGAAGAACTCCTTGCGAACCCGATCGCGCCGCCAGACCCTGACCTGCGGTAGTACGCACCCGCTGCCCTCGCACCCGCTGCCCTCGCACCCGCTGCCCTCCTGCACGCAGCGTTGGGTACCAAAGTGACGCTATACGTCACCTGATATCCCCAACGCTGGGGAGGGCGGACCTATTCTGGCCCAGTGTCACAACGCCCCGAATCAAAGCATGAGGTCGGCGCCGACCTCGCTCGAGTCATTGAGCGCCTCGCGAGAACTGACCACGTCGCCCTGGCATGCCATGTGAATCCTGACGGGGATGCACTTGGCTCCATGCTTGGGTTCTTCCACGCATGGACTGCCTCCGGCCGCACGGCTGTGGCGTCCTTCTCCGAGCCGTTCATTACTGCGACGCATTATCGCGACGTGCCCGGGCTCGAACTCCTAACGCACCCGACCGAGTTTCCCGCAGCACCCGATGTGATGATGACCTTCGATTGTGGGTCACGCGGCCGTCTCGGCGACCTCGAATCCGCTGCGAGCGCTGCCGGCGAACTCATCGTTCTGGACCACCACCTCTCAAATTCTCGATACGGAACGATCAACGTGATTGACGCCGATTCGCCAGCAACCGCAGCAGTCGTCCTAGAAGTGCTCGACGGGCTCGGTATTCCGCTGACCCGAGACGCCGCGCTCTGCCTCTATATCGGTCTCGTTTGCGATACCGGCCGCTTCCAGTACGAAGCGACGACGTCGGAAACATTTCGCACGGCCCAACGACTCATGGAGTTCAATTTGCCCCTGGCGGACATCGGCCGTCATCTCTTTGACGAACACCGCTTCGCGTACCTCCAAATGCTTGGTGAGGTGCTCGCGCGAATGCAGTTGCTCCCCGAGGTGCAACTCGTATGGGCGGCCATTCCAGCGAAGGTCCAACATAAGCACGGGGTCGCGTTTGAAGAGCTCGAAGGCGCGATCGATGTCGTCAGATCCGCGGCCGAAGCTCAGGTGGCGTGCGTGCTGAAAGAAGATGCACTTGGGCTTTGGCGGGGGAGTATGAGATCGGTGGGCTCGGTCGACGTGTCTGCAGTCGCGGCCCTCTTCGGCGGTGGAGGTCACCGTTTCGCAGCAGGGTTCACCTCGACTGACAGCCCGGCGGTGATCATCGAGCGGGTGCGTATGGCGCTTGCGTCTGCATGAGTCGTGCCTCGAAGCGGATTACGCGCATTGACCCTGCGTTTGTGATCGTTGACAAGAGCGCGGGCATGACCAGTCACGATGTTGTCGCCCGCATTCGGCGCATCTACAACGAACGCCGAGTGGGCCATTCCGGAACGCTCGACCCTGATGCCACCGGGGTGCTTGTCGTCGGGATCGGTGCGGCGAATCGACTCTTCAGCCGCTTCGAAGATTGCAAACAGTATGAGGCCACCATTCGCTTCGGGGCCACGACAACGACTCTTGATGCGTCTGGGGACGTGCTCGAACAGTTCGACATGAATGTTGACGCGGACGACCTCCTGTCGGTGCTCCCGCGTTTCATCGGTGACGTTGAGCAGATCCCGCCAATGGTCTCTGCAGTGCATGTTGATGGCAAGCGGTTGCACCAACTTGCACGTGAAGGAAAAGAAGTCGAACGACAGCCGCGGCCGGTCCGCATCGATTCGATCGTCGTTACTGCGGTGCGCAGCGGACCCAACTCCGAAGCTGATCTCGTCGTCGACTGCGGGGGCGGTACCTACATTCGTTCGCTCGCAGCCGACATCGGCACTGCATTGGGCGGTGGGGCGCACCTCTCAACGCTGCGTCGGACACGAGTCGGCCCATTCACAGGCGGCCACGCGCACACACTCGCGGAGATCGAAGCCGATCCCGCGGCCGCATCGATCCCGATCGCCGCCGCATTCGGTTGGCCCGCGACGAACCTGTCCACTGATGACACGCTGACCAAACAAGTGCGAAATGGAGTGCGCATCCCCGCTTCGTCCGTACCGGACTGGGTGCCCGGGCTGCCAAATGTCGTCAGCATCGAGGGCCGTGTCGCAGCGGTCTACGAAAACATCGACGACGAGTGGCGACCCGTGGTCGGCGTGCCACAGTTGCAAGACTGACACGATGCAGGTCATCGACCTTTCCGCAATGAACGCTGACGCGTCCCCGCGTGCCGTCTCCATTGGTTTCTTCGATGGCGTCCACCTTGGACACCGAGCGGTGCTGCGGCTGCTCCGCAACCTGGCAGACGCCCGCGGCATCCAATCAACGCTCGTAACCTTCGATCGCCATCCTGCTGAAATCGTTCGCCCACAACTTGTTCCGAAGCTGCTCACCACCTTCGAACACAAACTCGAACTCATCGAACAAACCGGTCTTGTCGACTCCGTCGCAGTGATTCATTTTGATGAAGCGAGTGCCGCTCAGTCGGCCCAGTCATTCATCGCCGACACCTTGGTGGCCCAGCTCGCAGCGAAGGTCGTGGTCGTCGGTGCAACCTTCCACTTCGGCGCAGCACGCGCGGGCAACGTCGCGCTCCTCGATTCGATGGGCGCCACCTTGGGCTTCGAGGTCGTTGGTCTCGGCATGGTCGCACCGGGAAGCGACCCCGAACATCCCCGATACAGCTCGACCCGCATCCGTACCCAGATCGCCGAGGGTGATGTCGAGGCCGCGGCCGTCGAGCTTGGACGACCGCACGAAGTTCGCGGAATCGTTGAACACGGTGATGCGCGGGGGAGAACCCTTGGGTTCCCGACCGCGAATATCGGTGTCCATGCTTCGCTCGCGCTCCCGGCGGACGGTATCTACGCGGTGTGGGTCATCCGGGCCGATGGCACCCGTCATCCGGCAGCCGCCTCGCTCGGTCGCAGGCCCACGTTTTACGACGAATCGGGCCAGCGGCTCCTTGAGGCCCACCTGCTCGGCCAAGATGTCGATCTCTACGGCGAAAATCTGGCCGTGCGGTTCGTTCGCCGCCTTCGCGACCAAATCACCTTTGAGTCCGTCGATGATTTGGCCGCTCAAATTGCGGCAGATGCAGAGATCGCCAAAGAGATCCTTGAGGGAAAGCTCCCGCCCCATTTAGTTGGCGACGAACCGCCCGTGCTACCCTGACTGCCTCATGTCAACCGCTGAAGTCATTGCCGAGCACCGCACCCACGAGACCGACACCGGATCTCCAGAGGTGCAAGTTGCACTCCTCACCTCGAGAATCAATCATCTGACGGATCATTTGAAGGTCCACAAGAAGGATCACCACTCGCGTCGAGGGCTGCTCATGCTCGTCGGGCAACGACGTCGGCTTCTCGATTACCTCAACGGCAACGATGTCGAGCGGTATCGAACAC
>JBARPG010000049.1:0-27695 GCA_049642885.1 Acidimicrobiia bacterium
CGGGGGACGGCGATCACATTGAGAGCCGACGCGAATCGCGGGTCGTCCTCCGATGCGATCACCACCGCCGCGGCCTTGTGCGCGCGGTAGATCGCAAGTTCCTTCGCCACATCGTCGGCATTGGACCCCGTGAGTCCTGCAGCGCAAACGAGGATCATCGGTTCGGCTGAAAGATCGATATGTTTCTTGTCTTCGGTCGCATCAGATGCAATCGACTTGTAACAGAGTTCGGAGAGTTTGATCCGCACTTCGTTTGCAGCGACGCGATTGGGTCCGTTGCCGACCACCGCCCAGTACCTGCGGATCGGTGAGTGTGCCCTGGCGGCTTCCGCAATGCTCTCGCGGCGCGCTAAGACCGCGCGCATGGCATCCGGCACGGCGCGCAACGCTCGAAGCACCTCTTGTTCTTCTGCGCTCTGCCCCCGTCCGAGTTCCGCGGCGATCCCCCAGCCAAGCAGGAAGCCCGCCGCCACCTGCGCATAGAACGCCTTGGTGGACGCGACGCTCATCTCGACGTCTCGGCCGTCCGCCGTATACAGCACGCCATCCGCTTTATCGGTGAGATCGCTCCCGCGACGATTCACGATCGCGATGACCTTCGCGCCTGCGGCGCGCACGACGTCGACTGTGCGGTTCGTATCAGTGGTCGTCCCCGACTGGCTCACCGCGACTACGAGGTGTTTCGACAGATCCTGCTCAGTGCCGAACCCTGACAGCTCGGTGGCGAGCGTGGCCGTCACGGTGATCTCGCTCCCCGCGCCGAGCGCGTCGCGAATCGAAGTGGCGACCGCTTGCCCGGCGACCGCCGCTGTTCCTTGTCCAATGACCGTGATGTGGCGAATGTCCCCGCCGCGAATCCGTTCGCGAAGTTCGCTGGGCAGTGTGGAATGGGCGAGTTCGACGACGAGGTGGCCATCGCGATCAAGAAGTTTCCCGCGCAAGGTCTTTTCGAATGAGGCGGGCGCTTCGCCGATCTCCTTCAGCAAGAAGTGCGGTGACGCTCCGCGATCAATATCGCGAGTGGTAATTCCGGCGCTGGTGAGTTCAGTCACTTCCACGGGGAGCGGAGTGCCGTCATACGCAACTCGCTCAATCCCTTCGATGGTGCCAGCGAGGTCGGCACGTAAACAGACGATCTGGCCTTGGCTCGCAACCGGATTCGCGGGGTTATTGATGGCCTCGCCGTCGAGACGTAGTCCGAGCGGAGCTTCTTCAATGAAGCCGTACGGTTCAGAAGCAACGATGTAGGCATCCTCGGCGACACCGATATACAGCGCCTGGCCCGAGCCGCGAAGCGCGAGTTGCACGTTGCGCGGATCCTCTACAGAACTGGCCGCAATCGCCACCGAGCCCTCGAAGGTTTCGACCGTAGAGCGAAAGGCGTCGGCGAGTGCCGCGCCATTTGACATGGAGCGTGCGATCAACGTCGGGATCACCTTTGCATCCGTCGTGATTTCGCCCGCGATGGTCAGGCCTCCTCGTGCACGCAGATCGACGTGGTTATCGACGTCTCCGTTGAGCGCGCTGATCACGTACGGCGCGCCGACATCAGAGGTTTCCTCGCTATTCACGGGGTGAGCGTTTGCTTCCGAAATGATTCCGACACTCGCCCACCGCGTGTGCGCGATCACCGTGACCTCCGCCGATGGAGCCCGAAGCAACACGCGCAACAATTCATCGCTCTCGATTGCGGAACGAAGGGCTCGAGTGTTGTCCCCGAGTTCACCGATTTCTGCAGCCGCCTTGTAGACGAGGCTCCAGCATCCGCTTGCAACACGGACCGAACCGTCACGGAACAACGAGTCCGATCGTTGGGCAACCATGGCCGCAACCGCGGGATCGGCCTCGTCCACCTGTGAACCGGTTACGAGCACATGCAGACCCGCCGAATCGCGCCCTCGCACCTCAAGGCGATCGAGAGATGAGAGCGCTTGTTGAATTGACCAGTAGGCGGCAATGGCATGAGGCTCATTGCGATCGCGTGCCAGTGAGCGAATGGCGTCAGCAGTACGAAGCCGATCACTGGCAAGCGCCCATGCCGAATCCTTCAGATCGATCACCGCGGCGTTGTATGTCTCGATCGCCTCGACGTCATTGACGTCCACGTTCTCGATGAGATGCACGAGTCGCGACAGGTCTTCGATCACATGAGCGAGTCGTGTGGTCTGCAGTCGATCAGCGTTCAGTGCCAGCGTGCCGGGCACTCCGCGCAGCAGCCGATCAACCTCTGATGCTTTCGACGCAGCGGCCAGCACCGTCTCGAGCCGAATCGAACTGGCATCGTCTTGGACCGCACTCAGGGACGCGTTGACTTCCTCGATGGATCGGATGAGCCCTTCGAGACCAGGAACTGCTCTCGTGGGCGGCCGTCGTAGAACGGCGACGATTCCACACATGATTTACAGGCTAGGCCCTGGGGCGGCCCCGATGGCTTCCCGCGCGCACTGTTCGAGATGCGAGACGATCGCCTCGGCGGTCGGGCCGTCTTTTGCTTCAACCATGATGCGCATCAGGGGCTCAGTTCCGGAGGCTCGCACAAGCACGCGACCCTCACGGCCCAGCGAGGCTTCGGCCGTTTCGACTTCACTCCAAAAAGCAGTAGCGCCATCGAGGGCCCCGCGGGCAGGCAAGCGCACATTGCGGAGGATTTGTGGGTAGCGCACAATCGACGAGTTGAACTCGTGCAGCGTGCAGTCCGCGGCGTCGAGCGCGCGGAGCACGGCGAGTGCGCTCAACATGCCGTCGCCGGTTGTGGCGTGTTGACCGAGGATGACGTGCCCGCTTTGCTCCCCACCGAGGACAATGCCGTGAGTTTCCATTGCGGCAGCGACGCTGCGGTCACCGACAGGCGTCTCCACGATCGTGATGCCGTGCGATTCGAGAAAGACGCGCACGCCGAGATTCGACATGACCGTGAGCGCGACTGCATCGTTGGTGAGTTCGCCACGGCGCAGGAGATCAACGGCGAGGAGTGCAATCATCCCGTCACCGTCAACGAGGTCCCCGCACTCGTCAATGGCAAGAACGCGATCAGCGTCACCATCGAACGCGAAACCAATCGTGCGTGCATCATGCTCGGCGCGCACCGCAGAGATCAGAGACTCAGGATGGGTAGAGCCGCATGCCTCATTGATGTTGCGCCCGTCTGGATTGACGTGCATGGCGCGCACCGAAATTCCAACTCGGGCGAAAATCGTGTGGGCGAGCTCGGAACTTGCACCGTTCGCGCAGTCGAGGATCACCGTGCGATTCATGCGGCCCGCACCGAAGGCCACGAGCGCATCGACATAGGAATCGAGGTCAGCTTCATCGAGCAATGGAGCGCCCGCCCCAAACGCTTCCGACACGGACGGTTTCATCGCCGGCGGTTCGCCAAGCAATGCTCTCATGCGCGATTCGACCGCGTCTTGCTGGTCATCCGAGAGCTTGGTGCCGCCCGGAGCGAAAATCTTGATGCCATTGTCATGCCACGGGTTATGGCTCGCGGAAATCACTGCACCGAGGCAGTCGCGCTCACGCGAGACAAATGCAACGGCGGGTGTTGGCACGATTCCGAGATTCAGCACGTCGCCGCCGGCCTCCGCGAACCCCGCCGCAAACGCGGCAGCGAGTGACGGAGTTGACTCGCGAGTGTCTCCACCGATCACACAGGGCGTTGCAGCATGAAAGACGTCAGCAACAGCGTGCCCAAGCGCGAACGCGAGTCGGTCGTCGAGCTCTTCAGGTACGCGCCCCCGCACGCCATCCGTGCCGAAACGCAGCGACATTTATCGCTTGGAGTACTGAGGTGCCTTGCGTGCCTTGTGGAGTCCGTACTTCTTGGACTCGACCGCACGTGAGTCACGAGTGAGCAGACCTGCACGTTTGATCTGGGTGCGGAGATCGGGGTCAAGGCTCACGAGCGCACGAGCAATGCCCAGGCGGAGCGCTCCGACCTGACCGCTCACGCCACCGCCATGCAGGCGGGCGTCGACGTCGTAGACCTCTGCAGTTTGGCTCAAGCGCAATGCCTCAATCGCTTCTTGACGCTTGGCCAAAGAAGGAAAGTAGTTGTCGAAGGTGCGACCGTTGATCGTGATGATCCCCGAACCGGGACGCAGGCGAACTCGCGCGACAGCTTCCTTACGGCGACCAGTGGTTTGGATGAGTGGCTTCGGCACGTATTGCTCTCTTCTCAGCTCGCCTTACGCGCGGGGAGCGCGTAGGGGGTGGCTTGTTGTGCAGTGTGTGGGTGCGTTGCGGTTTCGTACACGCGCAGCTTCTTCAACATTTGACGGCCGAGTGGGCCCTTGGGGAGCATGCCCTTCACCGCTTGGCGAATGACTCGCTCCGGGTCACGCTGCAAGAGATCTGCCAGCGTCGTTTCCTTGAGGCCGCCCGGGTAACCCGAGTGGCGGTAGTAGCGCTTCTGCGCTGCCTTGCGCACGGTCACGTCGATCTTGGCCGCGTTCACGACAATGACGTGATCGCCCGTGTCGAGGTGCGGTGCCCAAATCGGCTTGTGTTTTCCGCGTAGGAGGCGCGCAGCCTCGGTGGCAAGGCGGCCGAGGATCTGGCCCTCAGCGTCGATGACGTGCCAGGCGCGCTCGACATCAGTTGGTTTTGTTGAAAACGTCCGCACAGCGACCCTTCGTTCTTGGCAGATTCGAGCACTAACAGCCCGAGACGGCGGTCAGCAAGGATATCCGGACTGAGCGCCGCAATCCAAATGCTGCCGAATCAAACAGATTTTCGACTCGTGATGTCCCCGCAAATCTGTCGGCAATTTCGGATCCGCAGCATCGGCGCACGATTCTCCTCTCCAAATGTCGGTACCGTGTCCGTGTGAATGCTCCGCAGGCGAACCCGGAACACATCGATCGGGCACGGGAAGTTCTTCTCGACACGGGCCTCGATGCGATTGTCGATTTGGTCGCGTGGAAAGACGGGACGACCTATCACGCGGCGTCCAGCCAGGGAGCCGTCACCTTTGCGCGCGTCGACGGCACGAGCGAGGAATACGAAGAGCAACACGTCGACGGGGCGCACCCGCTGGCCAACCAGTCGACCGACACTTTCCCGAATCGCGCCGAGGAAGAAGCCGGGAAGTATCCGACCCGCGACGAGAACAGTTTCCCCTACGCCTACGAACACTTGGCACAGCTCCTCGACGCAGCGGCTGCGCCTGATCTGGTCGCACTCCATTCCGCGGCGCACAATTGGCAAGACCAAGGCGGACACCGGGGCGAGCACGCGTCACTCGGCATTGTTCAGGCGCGAGCGCCGTTCATTCTCTCGGGCGCTGGCATCGCCGATCAGGGAATGCTCGATAGCCACGCGCGCCTCGTTGATGTCGCCCCGACAATCGCGGCGCTGATGCGCGCTCCCAAGCAACGCGACGGAATGCTCCTCGCCCGGCAGGCCGGCGTCGTGCGCGATGAGGTGCTCGACCCTGACGTGATGCCAAAGCTGATCCTTGGCATTCTGTGGGACGGCACGAACGCGAACGTGCTGTACGACATGGCAGCCCGCGGCGAGGTCCCCCACATCGCGCAGCTCATCAAGAACGGCACGACCTTCGGTGGCGGCGCGATGGCAAGCCTTCCAACCATCACACTCGCCAACCACACGACGATCATGACGGGGCAACATCCCGGTTGCCACGGAATTCTCGGAAACGCCTGGTACGACCGGCGCAAAGGCAAGCAGATCGTCACGAACTCGCCGGAAACCTGGCCCTGGTCGATGGACGCACTGGAGCCGGGCGTTGAGTCGTTGCACCATGTCGCAGCCCGTTCGATCGGTGGCTTCACCGTCGCAGTCAATGAGCCGTGCGATATCGGAGCAAGTTTTTCGACCTTCGACGTGTTCCGTGCTGGCGAATTTCCAGACGTACCCGAGCACGCAACGGGACTTCCCCACACGACGGAACGCTTCGTGCGGCCCTCGAAGGATTACGACTGGTCATCAGTGGTCGATCACCTCGCGATGGAACAAGTCGTCGGTGTGCTCAATGGCTCATATCAAGACCGCGAGTTTCCGATGCCGAGCTACATCTGGGCCAACTTCACCCTGACCGACTCGGCAATGCATGAGGGCGGGCCGTACTCAGAAGTTGCTGCTGCAGCGATTCGAGATAGTGATGCGCGTCTCGGCGAGATCCTCGACACGCTCGACCACAAGGGACTCACGGACACGACGGCGATCTACCTCGTGGCGGACCACGGGATGGAAGAAACGAACCCGGCAGTCACTGGAAACTGGGACGAGCACCTCCGCGAGGCCGGATTGCAGTTCCGTGACGAGGGATACGGGTTCATTTACCTCGACGTGGAGTAGCAGCGAGGCCTAATTCGTCATGGTCGTAGTCCCCTCGGTTGCAACGAAGTTGCAATTCGCCAAATTGCCTGTATCCTCGACAATTCGTACATCCCAGCACGCAACAATCGAGGAATCATGAACCACCGCGGACTCACACGATCATTGATTCTGAGCTGCGCACTACTACTCAGCGCCGCCGCCTGTGGACCGACTACGCCAGCGGGGCCCGATTTGGGCTATCTGAAGATGAGCCACCCCGTCTACTCTCCAAACCACACGAAGACGATTCGACTGATCTCCAACTGGGGACAAGACACCGCCCTGCTTGAGACGCTCCGGCCAGCAGCGAACACTGCTGCAGCTCAGCTCTCTGCGATCACGGGAGTCAACTTCGTCGTTTCGGGTGAGGTCACGCCGTACGCGCCAACCAATGGAGAGATCGGCATCCGGATTGAGTCTGGAAAGTGCGGGGCCAACCCTGATGTCTGGGGATGCGCGCCAGATTCCCTATGGACACAGGATGTCAATGGTCGCCAAATGCTCTCCACGCAGAGCATCTACATCGAACCAAGCCAAGCTCAGAGTTCGTCAGCTGAACGCAAGGTGACCGGCATTCTGCATGAAATCGGACACACACTTGGCATGCTCCACTACAACAACACGTACCAAGGATCACTGCAGATCATGAACGACCACATAACGTCCGAACTGCAGACGTACCAGGAAGGCGACAAGAACGGCCTTCGATCTATCGTCTTCTACGACAACTAGCTTCGAGCAAGCGGCGGCTGGGACGGGTAGCCGACCTCTTCGAGCACGAGTCCGCGTGCGGGAGCGACGTCCTTCACTGCCGAGCGATTCCGCGCCCGCAGTATCCCCAGTAGTTCCCCTGGCGTCAGCTTTCCTCGTCCAACATCGACCTGGAGCCCGACCATCGCCCGCACCATCTGCTGACAAAAGGCGCTTGCCGAGACTTCGTACACAAGTCGGCCATCGTCGAGATCGAGCCATCGTGACGTGAAGACCCGGCGCACCATGTGCCCGTTGCCCGGCGGGCGGCACAGCGTCGCGAAATCATGCAATCCCACAAACACATCCGCGGCGAGGCGCAACACTGAACGGTCAAGCGGTTCTGAAACCCACCAGACACGCTCGCGCAACAATGGAGTCGGCGAGGGATGATTCCAAATCGAATAGCGATAGCGGCGCGAGATGGCCGAGCGCCGCGCATCAAAGGAATCCTCCACAACGACAGCGTCAACAACAACGAATTCCCCGGCAAAGGTGGAGTTGACAGCCCGACGCAACTTGTCGGCCTCCATGCCGACGTCGCTCACGAACGAGACCACTTGTCCGTTCGCGTGCACACCTCGGTCAGTGCGTCCGGCGATCGACAGCTCGACATCGTGACGAAGGATGCGGTTCAGAACTCCTCGGAGCTCGCCCCCAACGGTGCGAACATCAGGCTGTTCTGCCATTCCATGAAAGCCCGAACCGTCGTACGCGAGGGTCAGCTTGTAAACCGCCATTCAGCCTCCCTCGTCATGAGGGCGAAGTGAACGTTCGTTTCAGACGAGTTCGATACGCGCCATGGGCGCAGCATCACCGGGGCGCGGCCCAAGCTTGAGGATCCGCGTGTAGCCACCGTTGCGGTCGGCGTAGCGAGGACCAATCTCAGAAATCAGCGACTGCGCAACATCCTTGTCGTGCAAACGGGAGACGAGCTGGCGATGCTGATGCATGCCACCCTTCTTCGCCTTGGAGATCATGCGCTCGGCGTATGGCCGCAGGGCCTTTGCCTTCGGGAGCGTCGTCGTGATCCCGCCATTCTCGAAGAGGGCAATTGCCAGTCCACGAATGATGTGATGGTGATGTTCTGGATCTTGGCCGAACCGCGGTCCACGTTTTGGGGTAGGCATGATCAGTCCTTCACGCGCAACGCAAGGCCACGCTCATCAAGCTTTTCAAGAACCTCATCCAAGGACTTCGAACCGAAGTTCGTGATCTGGAGCAGTTCATCTTCAGTCTTTTGAATGAGCTGACCAATCGTGTCAACACGCGCACGCTTCAGGCAGTTGCGCGGTCGCTCGGAAAGGTCGAGCTCTTCGATCAGGAGATCCATATCGGGGCTGGCCGAAGCAGTCACCGCAACTTCACCGAGTTCCAGACCACGAGGTGCAGCTGAAAGTTCCGCAATAAGACCGATCAGTGCACGCAAGGTTTCACCAGCAGATGCCAGCGCCTCACGGGGAGAAATCGAACCGTCAGTTTCAATGTCGAGGTTCAACTTGTCGTAGTTCGTCGCCTGCTCCACACGAGTTGGCTCAATCGAGAACGCAACACGGCGCACCGGCGAGAAGATCGCATCGACAGGAATCTCACCGATGATCGTCGTCTTCTTCGCACGGTCGGCTGAGAGATACCCACGGCCTTGTTCAACCACGAGGTCGCATGCAACCCGACCCTTGGAGTTCAACGATGCAAGCACGAGTTCCGGGTTGAGAATCTCGACATCGGCCGTCGTCTGAATGTCAGCCGCCGTCACCAGGCCAGGACCCTTCTTGTCAAGACGCAAACGAACCGGCTCGTCAGAGACACAGCGCAGCACGAGGTCTTTGATGTTCAAGATGATGTCAGTGACATCTTCTTTCGCACCGGCGATCGTGTCGAACTCGTGCAAGGCCTCGTCAAACTTGACCATGACCACAGCAGCGCCGGGGATCGAGGACAAGAGCGTGCGGCGCAACGAGTTGCCGAGCGTGTGACCAAAACCGGGCTCGAGCGGCCCGATCGCGAATTGCTGACGATTGCCTTCGGCTTCGCCCGCTTCGATTTCGGGACGTTGGATGATCAGCATGTGGCTGCCTTCCTAAACAGGTTCGGGGGTTACTTGGAGTAGAGCTCGACGATCAGCTGCTCGCGCACTGGAATGTCGATCTGCTCTCGGATGGGGAGGTCAATAACGGTTGCTTTCGGTGAACCCGAAGTAACTTCGAGCCACGCGGGGGCCGAGCGGTCAAGCGTGTCGAGGTTGTGCCGAATGACAATCATTTCCTTCGCCTTTTCGCGAAGTTCGATGACGTCACCTTTGCGCACCGAGAAGCTCGGGATCGTGACCTTCTTGCCGTTCACGTTCACGTGACCGTGACGCACAAACTGACGTGCCTGGCTACGGCTCGCCGCAAATCCCGCACGGAACACGACGTTGTCGAGGCGTGCTTCGAGCATGCGGAGCAGGGTTTCGCCGGTAATGCCCTTTTGGCGTGCAGCTTCCTTGTACATGGAGCGGAACTGTCGTTCCAGCACTCCATAGATGCGACGGCACTTCTGCTTCTCACGAAGCTGGAAGAGGTATTCGCTTTCACGGATGCGACCCTTGCCGTGGATACCCGGCGGGTACGGACGGCGTTCCATCGGGCACTTCATCGAGTCGCACTTGGGACCCTTGAGGAACAACTTCATTCGTTCGCGCCGACACAGTCGACATACGGCACCTGTATAACGAGCCATCAGACCCTCCGACGCTTCGACTGGCGGCAGCCGTTGTGGGGAACAGGAGTCACGTCTTTGATTCCTGAGACCTCAATACCAACTTGCTGAATTGAACGAATCGCTGTTTCACGTCCCGAGCCGGGGCCCTTCACAACAACATCGACCTTGCGCAGACCGTGTTCCATCGCCCGGCGTGCTGCCGTCTCGGCTGCGAGCTGTGCGGCGTACGGAGTCGACTTCTTTGAACCCTTGAAGCCCACGTTGCCCGATGACGCCCACGCAATGACATTGCCTTGGGTATCAGTGATGGTCACGATGGTGTTGTTGAACGATGACTTGATGTGAACAACGCCGTAGGCGATGTTCTTTCGTTCACGGCGCCGTGGTCGGCGAGCGGTAGCTGCTGGTTTTGCCATGGTGGTATTCGTTCTTCCTTATGCGTCAGGTGTGGATGAGCTCGGCATCGCTACGTGCAAGCCGTGCGAGGTGCTACTTACGTGCCTTCTTCTTACCGGCAACTGTCTTCTTCGGTCCCTTGCGTGTGCGGGCATTGGTACGGGTGCGCTGTCCGTGGACCGGGAGTCCGCGACGGTGGCGAAGCCCTTCGTAGCAACCGATTTCCATTTTGCGCTTGATGTTCTGGCTGATCTCGCGGCGAAGGTCACCTTCGACCTTGACGTCTGCCTCGATGACCGCTCGCAGTTTGCTGATCTCTTCTTCGGTGAGATCGCGCACACGCGTGTCGGGATTGATCCCTGCCGTGTTGCAGATGTGCAGCGCGGTCGTGCGACCGACACCGAAGATGTAAGTAAGTGAGATCTCGAGACGCTTCTCTCTCGGGATGTCAACACTGGCAATACGAGCCATCGTTTCCTCTCAGCCCTGGCGCTGTTTGTGGCGCGGGTTTTCGCAGATCACCCGTACCGCACCGTGGCGGCGAATGACCTTGCACTTTTCACAGATTTTCTTGACCGACGGACGGACTTTCATCGTGTCTCTCGTCTTACTTGTAGCGGTAGGTGATGCGACCTCGCGAGAGGTCATATGGGGTGAGTTCGACCTGGACCTTGTCGCCGGGCAGGATGCGGATGTAGTGCATACGCATCTTTCCGGAGATGTGAGCGAGCACTTTGTGCCCGTTCTCCAACTCCACCCGAAACATGGCATTGGGCAACGGCTCAGTCACCGTTCCCTCTACCAGAATCGTGTCATCCTTGGGCTTAGCCAGAACTCTCACCTACTACGTTGCGGAATTGTTGAAGTGCACAAATGTGCACCCAGCCATGCTTCGTCTTGCTCACAGACACGCGAGATCGACGGCGCGGAAGCCGGTCGAGCATCCTATACCGGCGAGTGCGGATTTCCTCAAGCCGATGCCCAAATTTGTGCTAAAAGCCCCGCTGTCGGTACTGGCTCGAGCGTTCATGGGGCGGTCAGCACCTCGGGGCCGTCTTCCCCAACGAGCACCGTGTGCTCCCAATGGGCGGATCGCCCGCCTTCTCGACAGACCACTGTCCACCCGTCCTCGAGCTCGTTGACCTGCCCTGAACCTTCGGTCAGCATCGGTTCGATACAGATCGTGTTACCGACCGCGAGCTTGGCCCCGCGATTCGGAGGGCCGTAGTTCGGGATATCAGGAGCTTCGTGCATTGCCCTGCCGATCCCATGTCCGGTGTACTCCCGCACCAGCCCAAACTTCTCGCGGCGCGCGATCGACTCGACGGCCGCGCCGATCGCACCGATGCGATTCCCGACGACGCACGCAGCGACCGCATCGTCGAGCGCTTGGCGCGTGACCTCGATCAGGTGTTGAGCCGCTTGGTCAACCGTGCCGATCCCCACAGTGATCGCCGCGTCACCATGCCAACCGTCGACGATCGCCCCGCAATCGATGGACACGACATCACCCTCCACGAGCACTCTGTCCCGTGGGATGCCATGCACGACCTCTTCGTTGACCGAAATACAGGCGACACCCGGGAAGCCGTGGTACCCGAGGAAGTTCGATCGTGCGCCGCGTTCCGCGAGCACCTCGCGACCGATTGCGTCAAGAGCCTGGGTCGTCACCCCTGGTATTGCAGCAGCACGCATGCGGTCATGCATTTCTGCCACGACGCGCCCTGCCCGACGCATCGCAGCGACCTGCGACGGGGTTCGCCGAGGAAGACTCAAGCGAAATCAAACGGCGAGCGCGCTTCGATCGCCCGAACGGACCGCATGAACACTTCGTCGGAATCGCCAACACCATCGATCACGGCGAGCAGATCTCGCTGCCCGTAGAAACTCAAGATGGGGCGTGTTTCCTTTTCATACAACTCGAGTCGTCGGAGTACCGCGGCCTCGGTGTCGTCTGCACGCTGAATGACCGCCCCACCACAGACGTCACATTTCCAGTCCACCTTTGGGGGGAATGCAACGTGGTAGTTCGTACCGCAGTTGTCACAGACTCGGCGGCCAGCAATTCGATCCAGCACGATGTCCGTCGGCACTTCGAGGTTGACGGCAACGTCCACCGTGTGGTCCCCGAGAATACGATCAAAATCTTCCGCTTGCGAGAGCGTCCTCGGAAATCCGTCCATGACGAATCCGAGTTCCACGTCAAAGCGACCCGCGCCGATGCGTTCGGCAACGACACCCACCACGATGTCGTCGGGCACCAATTCGCCACGATCCATATACGCGGCAGCCTCGAGACCGAACGGAGTTCCTTGTTTCTTGGCAGCGCGAAACAATTCCCCGGTGCTGAGATGTTCAACGTTGAAATACTCGGCGAGGCGCGCTGCTTGAGTGCCTTTTCCGGCTCCCTGCTTGCCCAGCAGCACCAGTCGAGGGCCACGGCTCATCGCACTACCTGAGGAACCCTTCGTAGTTGCGCATCATCAACTGAGAGTCGATTTGGCGCATGGTCTCGAGCGAGACGCCCACGGCAATGAGCATGGCGGTACCACCGAATGGGAACTGGCCAACACTCCACAGTTCCAGAACGATGAGCGGCACAGCAACGATGATGGCCAGGAACATCGACCCAGGGAAGGTAATGCGGTTCACGATCTTTTGGAGGTAGCGCTCCGTTGGGGGCCCCGGCCGAATACCAGGTATGAACCCGCCCTGCTTACGAATGATGTCGGACTGCTGCTGGGGATTGAAAGCGATCGAGTTGTAAAAGAAGCTGAACGCAACGATGAGCACGATCAAAATTGAGATGTACAGCCAACCGGTACCCCGACCGAAGTTATCTGCCACAAAGGTCTGAAATCCCGTGTTGCCGATCCACTGAGCGATCAGCACGGGGAAGGAAAGGATTGAGGTCGCGAAAATCGCGGGGATCACACCGGACTGGTTGACCTTCAACGGAATGTAGGAGCTTGACCCGCCATACATGCGCCGGCCCACCACGCGTTTCGCGAAGTTGATTGGTATTCGCCGCTGACCCGATTCGATATAGACGATGCCGACAATCATCGCTATGCCGATCGCGATCACCACGGCAAGGGCGAAGACACCTTTGTTCAGCAAGATCTGATTGCCCTGCGTCGGCATACGCGAGATCACAGAAGCGAAGATCAAGATTGACATTCCCTGGCCAACCCCACGTTGGGATATGAGCTCACCAAACCACATGACCATCGCGGTGCCAGCAGTAAACGTCAGCACCACGAGAAGCCCACGGCCCATCGTGAAGTCCTTGATCGTTCCGGGGCTCACATTGCTGCCAATCAACGCGTTGGTTCCACCGTTTTTCAGGGTGTACATCAATCCAGTGGACTGAATGAGCGCCAAGATGACGGTCATGTACCGAGTCCACTGAGTGATCTTCTTTTGCCCGCTCTGGCCTTCCTGCTGCAGCTTTTCGAGGCGCGGGATCACCACACCGAGGAGCTGCATGATGATCGAACTCGTGATGTATGGCTGAATGCCGAGCGCGAAGATCGCAAAGTTCGAGAGCGCCCCTCCAGAGAAGAAGTCAAGAATTCCACCACTGCCGCCGTTTGCACGACCTCGGATCTTTGCAATATCGAGGTACGGAGCCTGAATATGCGCACCAAGCCGATACAACGCCACGATGGCAAGCGTGAACAGCAGCTTGTTCCGAAGATCAGGGACACGGAACATGTTCCGCAGACGGGACAGCATACGGAATCCGACCTCCTCGGCTGGATGAAGGGCGTGAGCCTATCGGTTTGTGAGGGCGTTACCGCTCGCTGGCGGGCGACGATCGCCCCAGGGCAACGGAAGGATCTCGACGCTACCGCCTGCAGCTTCAATTGCAGCAGTTGCAGCCTTCGAACTTCCATGCACCTTGAGGGTGATTGCTCGGGTGATTTCGCCCCGCGCGAGCACCTTCACAAGATCGCCTTTGCCAACAAGACCGTTATTGTGCAGCACCGCAGGATCGATCTCAGTCGCATCCACCGCGTCGAGTGTGTCCAAGTTCACTGCCTTGTACTCCACGCGGAATGGGTTACGGAAACCCTTCGCCTTCGGCGTACGGCGATGCAGCGGCGTCTGGCCACCTTCGAAGCCTGGACGGATCTGACGGCGAGCGCTCTGACCCTTGGTACCACGCCCTGCAGTCTTTCCGCCTTTTCCAGCGATACCGCGGCCGACGCGCTTTGGACTCTTCTTCGAACCCGGAGCGGGTGCGAGATCATGAACATGCATCAGTCAACCTCTTCTACCTGCACCAAGTGGCGCACCTTACGCAACATCCCACGAATCTCGGGACGGTCCGGCAGCACATTGGTGGCTTGTGTTCCGCGGAGACCCAGCGCACGAACCGTGCCGCGCGTGCGGGGCTTCTCCCCGACCGACGACTTCACGAGGGTGACCTTCAGTGATGACATCAGACGACTTCCTTGATCTCAACTGGACCGCGCTTGCGCTCCAGGTATGCGTTGAGCATTCCCTTCGGCGTGACTTCTTCCATTGAGAGCCCCCGCATCTTCGCAATCTCGTCGGGTCGACGCAGTCCGCGCAGCCCTTCGATCGTTGCGCGGGACACGTTGATGGCGTTGGAGGAACCGAGCGACTTGGCGAGCACATCGTGCACACCCGCTGCCTCGAGAATCGCACGAGCGGCTCCGCCGGCGATGACACCGGTACCGGGAGCTGCAGGTTTGATGAGCACTCGAGCTGCGTCGTGACGACCGATGATCTCGTGGGTCACCGTGGAACCGGCAAGCGCCACAGGGAACATCGACTTCTTGGCCTCTTCAACTCCCTTTTGGATCGCGGCGGGAACTTCTTTCGCCTTCCCGTAACCGAGCCCAACGTGCCCATTGCCGTCACCGACAACCACGAGTGCAGTGAAGGAGAAACGACGACCACCCTTGACCACTTTGGCCACACGGTTGATCGCAATGACGTGTTCTGCGTGATTATTTTCAGCCATCTCGTTGCTCCTCAGAATTCCAGGCCAGCAGCGCGAGCTGCTTCCGCTACTGCAGCGACACGGCCGTGGAACTTGAATCCACCTCGGTCGAACACCACCGTGGTTACGCCAGCATCTTTCGCGCGAGCACTCAATCGCTCGCCGACGCCCTTGGCGGCTTCCACATTTCCTGTTGCTCCACCGCGGACAGACGCTTCCATCGTGGAGGCACTCGCCAATGTACGACCCGAGACATCGTCGATGATCTGCGCGTACATGTGCTTGCTCGAACGGAACACGCTCAAGCGTGGACGTTCTGGAGTGCCGTTGACCTTCTTGCGAACCCGAAGGTGACGGCGCTCGCGTGGATTTGGACGTGCGCTCATGTCACTTACCTGACTTTCCGGCCTTGCGCAGCACTCGCTCGTCGCTGTAGCGAACGCCCTTGCCTTTGTAGGGCTCTGGCTTGCGAATCTTGCGAATATTGGCAGCGGTCTGACCAACCAATTGCTTGTCGAACCCGCTCACGATGATCTTCGTGGGGGTCGGCACCTCAAAGGTCACGCCGTCCGGTGCTTCGAAGAAAACCGGGTGGCTGAATCCGAGTTGGAGTTCGAGCTTGGTCGGACCTTGCGCCGCGGCACGATATCCAACGCCAACGATGTCCAGCTCACGCTTGAATCCACTGGAAACGCCTTCAACCATGTTGTTCACCAAGGAGCGGCTCAGACCGTGCAATGCACGGTGACGTCGCTCATCCGTGGCACGGGTGACGAGCAGCTCGGTGCCTTCCTGGACGATCGTGATCTCCGCAGGCAACACATGTGTGAGCGTGCCCTTGGAACCTTTGACCGTAACGCTCGAACCGTCAATGGTGATGTCGACACCTGACGGCACGGTGATGGGAGCTTTGCCAATGCGAGACATCTCAGTACCTCACCAGACGTGGCACAGCACTTCGCCACCAATGTGACGTTTGCGTGCCTCTCGGTCGGTGACCAACCCTTGGTTGGTCGAAATGATCGCGATGCCCATGCCGCCCAATACCCGGGGGAGGCGCGTGGAGTCCGCGTACACGCGGAGCCCAGGCTTAGAAATCCGGCGGATACCGGAGATCGTGCGCTTGCGCTCTTGGGTGTATTTGAGCTGCACCTTCAGGCTCGGCTGTGGTCCACCGTTGTCTGCAACGTCGAAGCCTTCGATGTATCCCTCTTTGACAAGGATTCCAGCGAGTGCAACCTTCAGCTTTGAAGAAGGCATGACGACCTCATCGTGAAACGCAACATTTGCGTTCCGGATGCGCGTCAGCATGTCGGCGATCGGGTCGGTCATCGTCATCGTGTCACCCCTCTCACCAGGAAGCCTTGGTCAGGCCCGGGATTTCTCCCGCGTGTCCGAGTTGGCGAACACAAATTCGGCACAGGCCGAAGTCGCGGAACACCGCTCGCGAACGACCACACCGACGACAGCGCGTGTAAGCACGCACCTTGAACTTCGGAGTTGCCTGTTGTTTGTTTTTCCATGCTGTTTTTGCCATGACTACCCCTGTGCTCCGTCTCGACGAAATGGAAATCCGAGTGCCCTCAAAAGCGCTCGTCCTTCCGCGTCGGTTCGGGCGGTCGTAACGATTGTGATGTCCATTCCGCGAGTTGAGTCGAGCTTGTCGTAATCAATCTCAGGGAAAATGAGCTGTTCGTTGACACCGAAGGTGTAGTTCCCCCGGCCATCAAACGACTTCGGTGAAAGCCCGCGGAAGTCACGAATGCGCGGAATGGCAAGCGTGACGAGGCGGTCGTAGAACTCCCACATGCGGGCGCCGCGGAGCGTCACCTTTGCTCCGATGCGCTGACCCTCACGGAGTTTGAATCCCGCAATGGAGGTCTTCGCCTTCGTCGCAACTGGTGCCTGTCCCGTGATCTGCGCAAGATCTTTCAACGCGCCATCAAGAAGGGACTGCTGTTGAGTCGCCTTACCAACACCGCAGTTCAACACGATTTTTTCAAGGCGTGGAACTGCCATGACGTTGCTGATGGACAGTTCATCCTTCAGCGTCGGCAAAATCTCCGCCTCAAACTTCAGCTTCAAACGTGGAGCGGCCATCAGAGGTCCTTTCCGCACTTGCGACAGACGCGTTTCTTGCTGCGCCCTTCGCCGGTGTACCCCACGCGGGTTGGTCCACATGACTTGCAAACGATCATCACGTTGGAAACATGAATCGGCATTTCCTTGTCGATGATTCCGCCCTGTGAGGTAGCGGACTTCGCCTTTTGGTGACGCTTCACCATGTTGGCGCCGTCAACCAAGACTCGGTCGACATCGAGAAGTACTCGCGTGATCTGACCTTCTTTGCCACGGTCTTTGCCAGCGATCACCTTGACGGTGTCACCCTTCTTGACCTTCATCACAACACCTCCGGGGCGAGCGAAACGATGCGCATGAACTTGCGTTCACGCAACTCACGACCAACTGGTCCGAAGATTCGGGTGCCGCGCGGTTGCATCTTGTCGTCGATGAGCACAGCGGCGTTTTCGTCAAAACGGATGTAGCTGCCGTCCGGACGGCGACGTTCCTTCTTGGTGCGGACGACGACGCATTTCACAACGTCACCCTTCTTCACCGAAGCTCCAGGTACGGCGTCCTTCACCGTGGCGACGAACACGTCACCGATTCCTGCGTAACGCCGACGAGTACCACCAAGCACCTTGATGCACAGCACTTCGCGAGCACCAGAGTTGTCGGCGACTCTCAGTCGAGATTCTTGTTGAATCATGATCCAGCCCCTACCGTGCCCGCTCGAGCACGTCGACGACGCGCCAGCGCTTGAGTTTTGAAAGCGGACGGGTCTCTTGCACGCGGACGCGGTCGCCCTCCTTGAGCTCGTCACCCACGGTGTGGGCGTACAGCTTCTTTGTGCGCTGCAGCGTCTTTCCGTAGCGAGCGTGTTGCACCCGGTCAACCACAGCGACGATGACCGTGTCCTTCATCTTCGCTGAGATGACAACTCCTTCACGGACCTTGCGCGGGTTGGCGCGCTTTTCTGTCTCAGTCATGATTCCGCTCCAGAGTTGCGTCGAACTGACTGCGCGGTGATGGCCCGAGCAATCTCTTTTTTCACCTGTTTGATGCGCGACACGTTGTCGAGCTGACCGGTTGCGAGTTGAAAGCGAAGATTGAAGAGTTCCGCTCGTGACTCTGCAAGCTTGGCGACGAGCGCCGAGTCGTTGAGTTCTACATAGCTGGCGTCTTTTGCCATCAGCCCTCCTCCGTCCTCAACACGAAACGTGTTCTGATGGGGAGCTTCATCATCGCCAGGCGCATTGCCTCGCGTGCGGTCTCCTCTGATACACCCGCGAGCTCGAACATGACGCGTCCGGGCTTCACAACTGCAACCCAGCGCTCTGGGTTTCCCTTGCCAGAGCCCATGCGGGTTTCAGCGGGCTTCTGCGTTACGGGCTTATCGGGAAAAATGTTGATCCACACCTTTCCACCACGCTTGATGTAACGGGTCATGGCGATACGAGCACTCTCGATTTGCCGGTTGGTAATCCAACCCGCTTCGAGCGCCTGAATCCCGAAGTCCCCAAACACCACGCGTGAACCACCTTTGGTGGCACCCTTCATACGTCCCCGTTGCACCTTGCGGTGACGAATCCTCTTAGGCATCAACATGACAGCTACCGATCAGTCGTCACCGCGGAAATGCGGTGCCTCGTGGTGATCGCGCGTGCGACGCTCGATCTCTTCTTCTTCTGCAAGCAATCGCTCCAGCTCCGGATCGGCTTCCTTGACGAGAGGGGCATTCTCGATAGGGAGTTCGTCGAGCTGAGATACTGCTTCCACTGACACTTCTTCAGCTACCGGACGACGCTTGCCGCCTCCAGCTGAAACCACGCGACGTGCAGGCGCCTCGCCCGCAGTGCCGCCCGTTGCGAGCGCTGCATCGCGTGCAACACGCTCGTCATGCACCGGCTTGTACGGGAGGATGTCACCCTTGTAGATCCAGACCTTTACGCCAATGCGACCAAAGGTGGTGCGAGCCTCGGCGAGGCCGTAGTCCAGGTCGGCACGCAAGGTGTGAAGCGGGACGCGACCTTCGCGGTACCACTCTTTACGGCTCATTTCAGCGCCACCGAGACGCCCCGCACACTGAACACGAATGCCTTGTGCACCGGCCTTCATTGCGGTTTGAACTGCACGCTTCATGGCACGTCGGAAACTCACACGGCCAGCGAGCTGGTCAGCAACGCCCTGGGCAATCAGTGCTGCGTCAAGCTCGGGCTGCTTGATTTCTTGGATGTTGAAGTGGATCTTCGCGTTCCCTGTGATCTTGAGAAGCCCAGCACGAAGTCGGTCCGCTTCGGCGCCTTTGCGACCAATCACGATTCCGGGGCGAGCGGTGTACACGTCGACGCGAAGTCGGTCAGTGGTGCGCTCGATCTCGATGCGGCTCACTGCAGCGTGCGGAAGTTGTTCACGCAAGAAATCGCGAATCTTCACGTCTTCGATGAGGAACTCTGTGTATTCCTTACCGGTTGCAAACCACCGCGATTTCCAATCGGTGGTGATTCCAAGACGGAATCCGTACGGGTTGACCTTGTGACCCATTAGGCGTCCTTCGTTTCGTCATCAGTCTCCGCAGGTTCAGACGCATCGGCCGTAGCCGTCTCATCCTCCACCTTCGGAACGTCGTCTTCGCCAGCTTCGGCAGATGCGTCGTCAACGACACCGTCGGTTGACGGAACGGAGGACGCCCCTGGCTCGTCGGTTGTGGCCTGATCTTCGGTCGCAGGAGCTCCAGCGGCGGCGCGGGATTGTGCGACACGACGGCTTCGGGAGGCTCCACCAGTGGTCGCCTCGGCCTTCGCCTGGCGTTCGATCTGTGCATCGCTGTATCGCTGAACCGCGATCATGATGTGACAGGTGCGCTTACGAATACGCGATCCACGTCCACGTGCACGGGCACGGAATCGGCGCATCGTCGGGCCTTCGTCTGCCATTGCTGTACCAACGAAGAGTTCATCGGCAGGCATCTGGTCGTTGTGCTCGGCATTGGCTACGGCAGAGTTCAACAACTTCAAGATCGGCACCGCGACACCGCGGGTCGACAGCGAAAGGATTGCGCGAGCTTCCGCGACGGACTTTCCTCGGATGAGGTCCAACACGGGGCGTGCTTTAGACGCCGAGGAGCGGTAATACCGCAGCACGGCTCGGGTTTCGCGGGGAGCGGCTGTTGCGGTCATCGGCGGGCCGTCTTCTCTTGTCCGGCGTGGAAACGGAAGGTGCGCGTTGGCGCGAATTCGCCAAGCTTGTGTCCAACCATGTTTTCCGAGATGAACACGGGTACGTGTTTACGGCCGTCGTGCACACCGATGGTGTGTCCGACCATGTCGGGAATGATCGTCGAGCGACGTGACCAGGTCTTGATGACCTTGTGCTCGCCGGCTTCGTTCATGCGGTCAACCTTCTTGATGAGGTGATCATCAACGAATGGTCCCTTTTTCAGGCTGCGTGGCATCGACTACCTCCGTGCTCCGCGCCCACGGCGACGGCGAATGATGTGTGCGTCTGACGCTTTGCCCTTGCGGCGCGTCCGACCTTCTGGCTGACCCCATGGGGAGACAGGGTGACGACCACCAGAGGTCTTCCCTTCTCCACCACCATGCGGGTGATCGACTGGGTTCATGGCCACACCACGGGTCTGAGGACGTTTCCCCATCCACCGTGCACGGCCCGCTTTACCGATCGAGATCAAAGCTGCTTCGGAGTTTCCGACCGAGCCCACCGTGCCACGGCAGTCGATCGGTACTCGGCGCATTTCGGTGCTCGGCAAACGCAAGGTGGCGAAGTCGCCTTCCTTTGCGATGAGCTGAACTGAGGCTCCAGCGCCACGGGCCAGCTTTCCGCCAGCCCCGGGCTTGAGTTCGATGTTGTGCACCGTCGTACCCACGGGAATGAAGCGCAGTGGAAGCGCATTCCCGGGTCGGATGTCCGCACCGCGACCGTTCTGCAACATGTCGCCCACCTTCACTCCCTCTGGAGCGAGGATGTAGCACTTCACCCCATCGAGAAAGTGCAACAGTGCGATACGAGCGTTACGGTTCGGGTCGTATTCAATCGCTGCGACCTTCGCGGGCACGCCATCTTTGTTGCGCTTGAAGTCGATGATGCGGTACTTCTGCTTGTGGCCACCACCACGGTGACGCGCAGTCTTGCGGCCGTACGAGTTGCGTCCACCGGTCTTCGGCTTCGGACGGGTGAGCGCCTTTTCGGGGCGATCCTTGGTGATCTCGGAAAAGTCCGACACCGTCTGAAAACGGCGGCCTGGACTGGTCGGCTTGCGCTTACGAATTCCCATCGTCAGCTCCCGAAGATTTCGATTTTGTCATCAGGGTGCAGCGTCACGATTGCGTGTTTGCGAGTTGGACGGTTTGTCGTCGCACCGCTACTGCGGTTGCGGCGGCTCTTGCCGACTCGATTCAGCGTGTTGACGTTGATCACGCGTACACCGAAGATCTCTTCGATGGCCTGACGAACTTGGACTTTGTTGGCGTCGTTGGAAACCACGAACCGGTAGGTCGCAGCCTCGATCGATCCGTAACTTTTCTCGGAGACCACGGGACGAATCACCACGGTGCGGGGGTCACGAATACTCATTTGGCATCTCCTCCAAGGAGGCGTGCGGTCGTGGCATCAAGGGTTGCCTTGGAGAAGACGAGAATGTCCGAGACCAGCACGTCGTACGCGTTGAGTTCTTCCGGAAGAATGATTTGCACGCGCTCGTCGAGGTTGCGGAATGACTTCCAGGTTGCCTCGTCGTAACGGTCGAGCACCAGCAACACGCGGGGCGGTCGGGCACCTTCACCATCGAGCTTCAATGCAGCGAGTGCGGCGATCGCGTCTTTGGTCTTCGGGTTTTCGAACTTCCATTCGTCGATGACACGGACGTTCGACTCAAGAGCGCGATCAGAGAGCGCACAAATGAGTGCGAGACGAATCATTTTCTTTGGTGTGCGCTGTGCGTAGCTGCGCGGTTGCGGCCCGTGGGCCACTCCGCCACCACGCCATTGCGGCGCCCGAGTGGTGCCGGCGCGTGCACGGCCAGTTCCCTTTTGTGCGTGCGGCTTTGCGCCACCACCAGAAACCATCGCGCGAGTTTTCGTGGCGTGCGTTCCCGCACGTGCCGCTGCGAGCTGCGCGGTAACGACCTGGTGCATCAACGGAACGTTCGGTTGCACGGCGAAGATCTCATCGGGGAGTTCGACCGTTGCAGCGGTTGCGCCCGCTTGGGTGAGCTTTGTGATGGTGGTCATGCCGCACCCCCATTGGGCTTTTTGGCGGCGCTGCGAACGAACACGACTGCGCCGGTGGGGCCAGGAATGGCACCCTTGACGAGAATCAAACCGCGCTCGGCGTCGCCTTCAATGACCTGCAGGTTTTGGATGGTCTTCTTGACGTGTCCGAACTGACCCGCCATTTTCTGTCCCTTGAAGACTCGAGCAGGGGTGGCGCAGGCGCCAACCGACCCGGGAGCTCGGTGCTTCTTGCTGACACCGTGGCTCGCGCCCTGGCCGCTGAAGTTGTGGCGCTTCATGCCACCAGAAAAGCCGTGACCCTTTGAAATGCCCGTCACGTCAACGTGGTCGCCCGTCGCGAAAACGTCGGCCTTGAGAACCTGGCCAACCTCGAAGCCGGAAAGGTCTTCGACCCGAAGCTCTGCGAGATGCTTCGTTGCCGGTGCATCGGCCTTTTTGAGATGTCCCAGCGTTGGCTTGTTCAGCCGACTGGCTTTGGTCTCGTCAAAGCTGAGCTGAACCGCCGAATAGCCGTCACGCTCAGGAGTGCGGAGCTGAGTCACCCAGCACGGCCCAGCCTGAATGACGGTTACCGGCACGAGCCGGTTGTCCTCACTCCAGACTTGGGTCATGCCGAGCTTGCGCCCGAGAATCCCTTTGTTCGCCATGATGTTGTCCCCTGCCGGCCGGAGCCGGTTTTCATTCGTCAGCGTTGGCGCTGAGTCACGCGAACGCTCCGCGCGATGCGTAGTGCGTCGGCGGAGCGTTGATGGATTGTGCTGGGTGGTTCCGAGCGGATGACCGTTCGGCCTACCTCGACGTCAGTTGTGCCCGAAACTTCTTCCGGACAAGAGCCTGAGAGTGTAACGAGCGCGCGGCCTCGCGATCCACTTCACAGCCCAAATTCCGAATGTTGCCTCCGGCGGTCTGCCGGTCCGAGTGCCTCAGCCTCGAAAGTCAGAGGCACTCGGACCCTGAAGAGTGGTCTAGCCGCAAAGGTACTTCGTCGCCCACGCGATCGTCCGCGCGTATTGGGTCTTCGCCGTACTGGTGCTCGGGTGGATACCGTCGGTCAACATTCCTGGATACGCCGCACCGAATGTTTCGAACGAGAGGTATTTGACGTTGGAATATTTTGCGACCATTTTCTTTAGCTCCTGGTTCCATGTCTTGGCTCCCGCCGACGAATAGTGGCGAGCCCAGACTCCAGCAACCTTGTCCTGGTTCTCATTGAGGCCAACCAACACGATGCACTGATTCTTGGTTCCAGCCGGGGGCGTGGGGTTCAGCGTTGTGAGTGCAGCGCTCAGGTCGGACTTGATCGCTGTCCACACCGCGTCAGCCGTCTTAGGCTCCTTCGTCCGGGAAACGTCGTTGGTGCCAAGCTCGATGATCACAGTTGGAGCCTTCGAATCCTTAGCCTTCATGAAACTCGAATTCAACCTGTGGTCGCTATATGTAGCTCCGCCAGTGGCGTTGATGATGCCCTTGACTTTTTGATCAGCGTTGAACCACCAACACAGTGCATCTCCGGCACCAAAAGCATTCCTCGCGGAGATGCTGTCGCCAATCACATACCAGGTCTTAGTGAGGGTCGTGCTGGCTGCGCACGTGTGAACAGGGTCCATCGTCAGCGCTGCCGCGGTCAGTGAGGGTGCCATCACCATCACAGCAGTAGCGGTAGCCGCAATGAGCTTCGTCTTCTTGAGTCGCATAATTCCATCCATTCAGATCACGAGGCGCCGGCCTGGGGAGAGATTCCCACTTCCTCGGCACTCTCAAATGCGCCCAGAAGTTGACTTATTACCGAGACTTGATAAGTTTCCAAAAAATTTCAAATAATGCATTTATGCTGGCCGGATGCCCGATATAGAGAGTGGCCGCCCGGAAATAGTTCCCGGGGGCGTTCTTAGATTGTGTGGGCTCAGTCGCCACAGACGCTGCAAGCTGTCTTCCTCGACGGTGAGCTCATTCCATACTGGTGCAGTAGCCAGGACCCAATTAGCCGCAAGTGTTCTGGGTCCAATACGCCAATGTTCGGGCGAATCGCTCCTTTGCATGCGCCGAAACTGGTGAACGGGATGTACACGACTCGGTTTGATCCGGTTGCTTTCGTTCAAGCCGACCGAGTCGAGACACTTCGCCGTGGTTGCGGTGGAGCCAGTCACACGTAAGTTGTCCATTGCCGTGCCCCGTCTCGTGTTGATTGCGCTCCATTCAGTGGCCTGCTGGACTGCTGTCAAGTTGGCGACTTGACCGACGTCATTCTTTTTCAAGTCGACGAGCACCTTGGTCCCGGTCAAATTTACGACCTTTTAAAGGTACTTCTTGCGAAATGATCAGAATATTTTTCGGCCGCGACTGTGATTTATCCTTTTTTCGGTAATTTCGATCCGCTTAGTCGCATTTCTCCGTCATGACAACGTCACGACGAAACATTATTGGATCGGTGCTGCGTCGTAGCTCCGATCACGACCCACGACCGAGCGGAACCCGCCGGGTCCTGCGAGCAATCCTCGCTGGTGCCATTGGTGTAACGATGCTTATACCGGCCGGAATGCCAGCAGGGGCCGATGCCACCTCCGATTACCTCGCGATGGCAGGACGCATGAAAGCCGAAGCTGAAAGCTTGTTCAAGGTTGCCGAGAAAGGTGTGAACGACTCCAACTTCGCAGCGATGGTGAGTGCAAATCTCAGCAAGTCGGCCCAACACACAAACTTCTATTCCTCCGCCTATTCAAGTTTCACGGCCGCCGCGGCCTTCTACGACTCGGCACGGATCTATGCCTACTACGCCGCTGTCCACATCAATAACGGGAAAGTCTATGATTCCCAAAACGCGCTTACCCTGGGCACCAATGCCGCAAAAATGGGTGGCGGAAACTTCGGCAATGGATGGACTGCTTTTACCGCGTCGAGCCCGACGCCGCAGTCGACCAACCAGTACACCATGGCGACCGGAAACCTCCCCGCCAAAGCTGTTAATTGTGTTGACGCGTATTTCGGCACCCTCGGGGGTACCCACATGTATTCGACGGGGTCTCTTCCGAGATACATGTACTCCTGCCAATTCACCGGGAACCGCGTGAACAAGTGTTACGCCGATCCGCGCCAGTCAATCGACACCAAGGTCTACACCCACACCACACCGTTAGTGGTCGGGGGATTCGAAGGCCGCACAGTTCTCCCCGTTTTTGGATGGGATGAAGTTGCGGGCCAAAACCTCACGACTTCGGGCGCTGCGACAGCGGGCGCCTATGGCGTACTTGGCTCGTTCGGGGCCGGCACATACACGATCGTGGCGGCGAGCAAATACCGTAAAGTACACACCTGCGCAAAACACCCGACGAACGGGAACTTCTACCTCTGGTCGTACTCCGTCCCAGCAGAACTGCAATGCCGCAATCTGAATGTGGCTACGGCGCTCGGCATCCCCTATTCGTGGGTGACAGCATGGAAAGCGTGCTAGTCGGCTCGCTCACTTGAGAATCGCAGATCTGTCCCAGCGAGGTGCTCCTTGCTTTCGTCGACACTCCTAAATGGGCAGATGGAATCGCTTATTACCGCATTCGCGCGAATAAGCACACATGTCCACTTTCTGCCAGATCGGCGAGTTGTTACGGGACGAGCAATAAAGAAACGCCCCCGGAGATGGGATCCGGAGGCGTTCTTTCCGAGTAAATGCAGCTCAACTTCAGTTCATTACAGCAATTCGAAGATTTCTCGAAATTTCTTGGACTGCGAAGGCAGCGCTACCCCGAAACCGACACATTTGTAATCGAGCCGTCTGCATTTGCAGTGAACGCAACCGTCAGTTCGCGTTGGCTGGCAAAAAACTCGTCGAACGGCCCACAGGTGTTCGAGTAAAAGAGCAACCGTGCCGTGTGATCGCCGACGGGGAAGTATTCGTTTCGGACCTCTTGATATCGCAACTCCTTGGGTCGAAACACCATGGTCTGCCAGATCGCGGGATCCGCTGGTTCGCCCTCATTGCGTTTGGCGGCTTCGTCAGGGGTCCAAGTGCCGAACGCCGGAGCAGACGGTGTGGCACATCCCGAGTCCGCCTTCCACTTGTTTGTCGCATTGGCTTGCCACCGGCCACCCGAGTAGCGAGCCATTTCCCAGTTCACGCCGCCTCCCACGTCGCTCCCTCGGTAGTCGAATCTCACCAGCACCTGACCGGCAAGAAGACCTTCACCTGTTGCGCGGACCTCAATCTGCATCGGTTCGTTCAAAGGTGCCGCTCCGGACCACGTCAACGGACCGCACTGCGGATCCATCGACTGGGCGCACGGACTCGGCGCTGGGATCACCGGGACAGAGGTGCTTGACGACGGAGGCCGCAAAATAGGTGAACTCGGCGACGGGAACGAGACCCCGGACTCCGCCGGCGACGGTACCTTCTCCGGTTCCTCGTCCTGAAGAAGACTCACAATCCCGACACCACCCGCGACCGACGCGACCGCGATCGCTAGGCCGGCTGCGAGCGGGACCATCGTCTGCTTCCGAAAATCGGAGCGCTGCCTCCGCGACTTCCGAATCGGCGCGGCGACCGTTCGCTTCTCCGTGTCAATACGGGCCCACAGCACTTCCAAGTCGACCGGAGGACCAGCACTTACGTCCTCGTCAATGGCCTGCTTTAGGCAGATGTCGAGCTCGGCGTCTGAAAGACCCTGAAATGAAGGCTTCATTGGGTCACCGACCCCACCGCGAATTCGGGATCGCCAGCAGTTTGCTCTTCGAGCAGTTTGCGAAAGCGCGCTCGGGCCCGAAAGATTCGAACATTGAGCGTGCCAACTTCGATGTCCATGATGCCCGCGATTTCCGAACGCGAACGTTCTTCAACGCACGCCAGGATCAACAGCTCCCGATCTTCCGCGGGCAATTGGTCCATCGCAGCTCGCAGCGACTCCCCGATCGAAACGCCGTCCGTGCTATCGGGACCACCACTGAATTCGCCAGCCGCACCCTCATGAACATGCCTGCGCAAGTCGATTTGATCGCGCTCGGCGCGTCGCCAGCAGATGCGACGAGCTACGCCAAAGAGCCAGTAGCGATCTTCTGGCGCGCTCGGAACATCATCCCAACGGCGCCACAAGACTCCATAGATGTCGGCAACGGTGTCAGCGACGGAGTCCCAATGGACCCTGCGCGCCACAAAGGCGGCGACTTCCGCCGCAGTGGCGCGGTAGAAATCCTCAAACGCGGCGTGGGCGGTCTCGTGATCTTTGCCCATATTC
>JBARPG010000050.1:0-2325 GCA_049642885.1 Acidimicrobiia bacterium
CTTACCTACCGTTCTTGGAGTTTCAATGTCTGACGTCGTCTTAGCTGCAACCGAGCGCACCGAGCGAGGCTCGGCAGCGGTCCGTCGATTGCGCCGAACTGGCCAGCTTCCCGGCGTGCTCTACGGCCTCGACAGCGAACCTGTGCCTGTGTCGGTCGACGCTCGCGAGTTTGGTCACATCATTGCCGGTGGGGTCAACACCATCATCGCCCTCCAGGTCGGCAAGACCAAGCACGTCACCCTTGCTCGTCAAGTGCAGCGCCATACGGTGCGTGGAGACATGACCCATGTCGATTTCGTGAAGGTCAATGTCGACGTCGAAGTTGCGGCCGAAGTCCCGATCGTGCTCACCGGTGAATCCATCGGCGTCCGCGATGGTGGCATCGTCGATCAGCTCATGTTCTCCCTCACCATTTCCGCGAAACCGCACGCAATCCCCGAGCACATCGAACATGACATCTCGGAGCTCGCGATGGGCAAGCACGTTTCGATTGGCGACCTCGTGCTCCCCGCAGGCGTCACTGCATCGGGCGATTCAAACGAATATGTGGCGATGGTCATCGTGCCTCGTGGCGTGAAGTCCGCTGAAGAAACCGCCGCAGATGAGGCAGCCGAAGCAGCAGCGTCCGGCGCAGCAGCACCAACCGAGGACTAGTGAGGCGGCGTCGCAATGACGGCGCATGATTCGACGCCTGCTCAGGCAGGCGATCCATGGCTCGTCATCGGTCTTGGCAACCCTGGAGCGGAATACGCGCACACCCGCCACAACGTTGGTGCCGACGCAGTCGAATTGCTTGCCGAGCGCCTCGGAGCCCGGCTCCGTGCCTCGAAGGATCGTGCCCGAAGTGCCGACGCTCGCATTGGAAGCCATCGAGTGACGCTCGCAGTTCCGAGCACGTACATGAATGAATCAGGTCTTGCAGTCGGTGCGCTCGTGCGCCGAACTGGTGTGTCCCTCGAACGCCTCGTGATCGTGCACGATGAGCTCGACCTCGAACCGGGAGTCGTGCGCCTCAAGGACGGTGGCGGTCTCGCCGGTCACAACGGTCTGCGATCGATCACCGCACACCTGCACTCGCAGGACTACCTGCGGTTGCGCATCGGGGTCGGGAAGCCACCAGGAGGAAAAGAACACGGAGCGAACCACGTTCTCAAGGGGTTTGCCAAATCTGAGCGTCCGCTCGTCGAGGAAGCATTCGTTCGGGTTGCGGGTGCGGTGGAGCTATTGGTCACATCTGGACTGCAGCGCGCAATGACGGAGACCAACGCGATCCCGCAAGCACCGTGACCGACTCGCCGACCGGCACCGCGCCCGAAGACGTCGCCGCATCGGGCGCACTCGGAGTCCTTGCAGACCTGATCCATGATGATCCAATCGTCCGCGCGCTCGCGGCGGGCGGCGAAGACGTTGTTGTTGTCCCGGAGGTGGCGCGCGGAATCGCATTTGCTGCGGCGGTGCGCCAGCGCGCATCACACGCGCCACTGGTCATCGTGACTCCCACCTCGTCTGAAGCCGAACATCTCGCAGGTCAACTCGAGGTCTACGACGCAGGCTTCGTCGCCTGGTATCCGGCATGGGAGACGCTGCCGTTCGAGCGCGTGTCTCCCAACGTCGAAACGATGGGGCGCCGCGAACAGGTGCGCATGCACTTGGCATCCGAGCAGGCGCCCGATGTCATCGTCATGGGGGTCCGCGCGCTGACGCAGCGTGTTGGGCCTAAGCCTCCGCCTGCGCTCACGGTGACGGTCGCGCAGGACTGTGATCGCGAGGCGCTGCTGGTTGCACTCGTGCATTTCGGATACCGCCGCGAGCATCAGGTTGAGGCGCGTGGCGAGTTCGCCGTGCGCGGCTCGATCGTTGATATCTTCCCGTCGACTGCGGCGCATCCGGTGCGCCTCGATTTCTTTGGCGACGTCATTGAGCGTCTTTCGGAGTTTGGGATCGCCGAACAGCGCAGCGTGCGCGACCTGCGGGAAATCGCAATCGTGCCCGCCCGCGAACTTCTGATCACCGATGAGGTGATCGCCCGCGCTCGTCACTTGCAGTCCACGGCACCGTGGGCTCAGTCTGCGTGGGGTCGTCTCTCCGAAGGCCTGAGTTTCGACGGAATGGAATCGTGGTTGCCGTGGCTGACGGAGCCAACCTCGATTCTGGATTCGCTCGGGGACGGGCACCGACTCGCACTCATCGACCCGAAACGATTGCGTGACCGCGCCGCAGATCTCATTGCGGAGGAGCAGTCGCTCGCGAACTCGCTCGCTCCGACCTGGGGCCTTGAAAGCGCCGCCGGGCTGCCATCGCTCACGCTTCCAATTGAACAGTTG
>JBARPG010000051.1:0-6527 GCA_049642885.1 Acidimicrobiia bacterium
CCTCAGGGCCAGCCGGTGCGCTCGGAGATATTGGGACTGCGCTCTTTGCGGTGATCGGGATTCTTGCGGCGCTCCGACACAGAGACCAGACGGGACGCGGCCAGCACATTGATGTGGCAATGCTTGACTCGATGATTGCGATGACCGACATCGTCACCAATTTCTGGTCGATGGGGCTTCACCTCTCCGCATCACACGGCGATCCCGACGCGACCGCGATGGTGATCATGGATGGTTTCAAAGCGAATGACGGATGGTTCGTAATGCAAGTCGGCCGGGAACACCAATTCGCCGCGCTCATGGAACTCGTCAGTGCACCAGAACTCCTCGCGGACGAACGTCTCAACAACCGTTCCGGCTGGGCGCGTCACGTAAACGATCTCATTCGGCCGGCCGTCGAAAGGTGGTCCGTGAATCGCTCACGCGTCGAGGCATGTGAAGCGCTCGGTCGCGCAGGGATCGCGGCGGGCCCATGCTTCGCTCCGCCTGAGGTCATCAACGATGCACACGTCGCGCTTCGACATATGACGGTGGAGCTGGACCTTCCCGAGACTGTGAAACTCCCGGGCGGTGGTCCGGTGTTGACGCCTGCGAGTCCGATCAAGTTCTCGGACATTCCGGAGGACGACCTTCGTCGTGTGCCGTGGCTCGGAGAGGATACCGATCGCATCCTCTCGGAGGAGCTTGGACTGTCACGCGCGGAGATCGACGAACTTCGCGTCGCGGGTGTCGTGAGCTAGCTCGACAGCAGCTCGCACACATCATGCTGAGATGCGGCGAGTGCTTGATCGAAGGTTGCAAGCGAACCCTTGTGTGAACGCGCCAACGCTGCAAGATAGAAATCAGTGACTTGACGGTGGCCTGTGAGCGATTCGATGGCTGCCTGACTGAACGCCGTTTTGCATGACCAGTACTCGTGCGCCGATCGTGCGGTGAATCCGAGCAACACACGCGAGAGGTCCGTCGCAGGCCGACCTACGCGCAGGCCGTAGCGCAGAAAAGCGCCTTGGGTGATGGCGCAGGTAGCGAACGAACCGGTTTCGGCGAACCACGCGCGTGCTGCGGCGTGATGTTCATGTTCCCGTGAGAGCAGGGCGATCAGGACATTTGCATCGAGGAGCGTTACCACTCGTCCTCACTCGAAGCGACGTCATCGCTCGTGATCGTGGGTCCGCCGCTCAGGACAAGCAATCCGTCCTCCTCGGCAACGCCGCTCGGAGCCTCGCCTTGTGGATGGAGCGCCTGATCGAGAAGTTCGGCAGCGATCTTTGAGAGGCTTCTGTGTTCTTGAAATGCACGTTTACGCAGCGCTTCATGGACTCTTGATGGCAAGTCAATGGTCGTTCGCATCACTGCATCATTACACGATTACATCATGATGCCAAGTGGATTTAGATCGATTCTGCCTCGCCGAGGTGATCCTCGGGAACGCTGTCGCGCAATTCGATCACCTCGTCCACCTCTGCGGTGCGCTCCCACCACACGCCGGATCCGCAGATGATCGCAACCCAGACCATCGCGACGATTTGGCACCAAGAAACCATGGCGAGCGCGATTCCGATCCCGCCAAAGCCTCGCCCATACCAGTCGAACCAACTCTTCAAGATGAACACCGAAACAATCCAAAGCACTGTCGATGCGATGGCGCCCATCCAAGCACCGGGCACGAGATCCTCACGATCGAGGTGGCGATTCAACATGAGCCGCGGAGTGAAGAGCCAGAAGTACCAACTGATCCACGCGTAGACGGGGACCGCGAGCAGCCATGATGCGTAACCGACCACGCTCACATTCCGCAGGAGAAACTGTGAGAGGCCAAAGTGTGCGAACGCCAGAGCGAACCATGCGAAGCCACGGAGCTGCCCGCTAATTCCTCTGATCTTCTTCGTCTGGAACGCTTCGCCATACGCCGACGCCACAGCATCGGCGATATCAAAACCCGAGACGAGCAGCGTCACGACGACGATGATCGAAGCAATCCCAAGAACGGAGGAATTCGAGGCGAACAGATCGTTCATGACTTTTGCGGTCGCGCCGTGGAGGTCGAAGGTCTCATTCACGACCTTGCCGAGACGCAGGTTCTTGCGATGCGAAGACAGGAATGAAAACACGATCATGAGCAGTGGCAAGCCACAGATGAACAGGTTGAAAGCGATCAGCATCGACTTGCGAATCCCGTTGATTTTGAAGAAGCGACGAACGATTGCTATTGGGATTCCAATGGAGCGTGTTGCGAGAATCTGGTCCCGGCGCGTTCGATGCGCCGCACCGTCCGAATGCTGAGACTCATTCATTGCGCCCTCCCTGTAGCGTCGGCGAGATGGAACATCGATTTCTCGGCAACAGCGGACTCAAGATCTCCGAGATTGCATACGGTAACTGGATTACCCACGGCGGGCAGGTCGAAGATGACCGCGCCATTGCATGCATTCACGCGGCACTCGACGCTGGCATCACCACCTTCGACACCGCCGACGTTTATCACCAAGGTCGTGCCGAAACGGTCATGGGGAACGGGCTCCTCGGGCAACGGCGCGAGGGGTTGGAGATCTTCACGAAGGTCTACTTTCCAACCGGCCCGGGGCAAAACGACCGTGGGCTGTCTCGCAAGCACATTTCGGAATCGATTGATGCGTCGCTCAGGCGACTGCAAACCAACTACGTCGACCTGTACCAAGCGCATCGCTATGACCACGAGACACCGCTGGAAGAAACGATGCAGGCGTTCGCTGACGTCGTGCGCTCGGGCAAGGCGTTGTACATCGGCGTCTCTGAGTGGAGAGCGGAGGAGATCCGCGCGGCAGCCGCGCTCGCTCGCGAGTTGCGTGTGCCATTGATTTCCAATCAGCCGCAGTACTCAATGTTGTGGCGCGTGATCGAGGCTGAAGTTGTGCCTGCATGCAGGGAAGCTGGGCTCGGCCAGATCGTGTGGTCGCCGATTGCGCAGGGGGTGCTGACCGGCAAGTACCTGCCAGGCGCGCCCGCACCCGAAGGGTCACGTGCGACTGACATCACCGGTGGCGGCGCGGAGTTCATCAAGGCGTGGATGCGCGATGAAGTGCTCTCGGCAGTGCAGCGGCTCGAACCGGTGGCGACCGATCTTGGTCTGACGCTCGCACAGCTGGCCGTTGCATGGGTGCTCGCTCAGGACAACATCAGCGCGGCGATCATTGGCGCGTCGCGCCCTGAACAGGTCGTCGAAAACGCGGCTGCGAGTGGAATCGTGCTGAGTGCGGAGACACTTGCCTCGATCGACGAGGTGCTCGGCGATCTTCCTCAGCGCGACCCTGCGTTGACTCGGAGCCCTTCGAAGCGACTGTGACTTCTGTCGCCTACTTGTTCTTGGTGTAACCCTTCGGCGGGCGAGCCAACACGAAGGTCTTGCGTACGACCGTTCCGAACTGATGCAGGAAACCCTTCGTGTTGTAGAAGACGCCGTACCGAGCGCAGATTTCACGGACTTTCGGGCGAATTTGCGAGTAGCGGTTCGACGGCATGTCGGGGAACAAGTGATGTTCGATTTGGTGGTTCAGGTTTCCGGACATGACGTCCATCACTTTGGAGCTTGTGAAGTTCGCGGAACCGAGTATTTGGCGGCGGTACCACTGTCCGCGTGACTCGTTCTCAACCTCTTCCTCGCTGAACAGCGAGACATTGTCGGGGAAGTGCCCGCAGAAGATCACAGCAAAAGTCCACACGTTACGAATCAGGTTCGCAGCGAGGTTGCCGGCAGCAACCGCCGAAACGCTGGGAAGACCAAGTGGCAATGCCAGCGCGGGGTAGAGCGCGTAGTCCTTGGTGAGTTGCTTCTTCATCTTGTCGAGCGTGAACTCCGTCTTCATCGCCTCATCCACGGGAGCCGCGTTGCGCTCTTCCAGATGTGAAGAACCGACACCCTGAAATGCCACACCCCACTCGAAACCGATCATCAGCAGCGAGAACCACAGCACTTGGTAGCGATGCTTGGGTTCCCACGGGAGTGACTCATCGACACGGATCGTGTCGTAGCCAACATCGCCGTCTTTGCCAACCACGTTGGTCCAGTAATGGTGGATGTGGTTGTGCGTGTGCTTCCACTGCGCCGAAGGGCAGGTGTGGTCCCATTCGTAGGTGCGGGAGTTGATCTTCTCGTCGCGCATCCAGTCCCACTGGCCGTGAATCACGTTGTGGCCGATTTCCATGTTCTCGAGGATCTTGGCGAGGGCAAGAAGGCCGACGCCACCGACCCACGCGGGAGGAAAGATCCCCGCCATGAGCAACGCGCGGCCCGCAATTTCCAAGCGGCGTTGACGCCGCACGAGCGTGCGGATGTACTTGGCGTCTGTGCTCCCGAGCGATCCAAGGATCTCTGCACGTAGGGCATCGAGTTCTTGTGCGAAGGCGTCAGCATCAAAATGCGGATCAACCGAATTCGAGGAGCGACGAACGATTTCGTCGTGCTCGTGCACTGGGTGGGGGGCAATTGCGGTCATGGGAAGCTCCGAAAACTGTTAAAGATCGAGAACGAGGTTGGTCGTGGCGACGGAAATGCAGGTCTGAACGGTGTCGCCCGGTTCGTAGACGCGTCCGTCGCGCAAATCAATGGCAGATCCGTCGACAACCTTGGTCGCGCAGGTGTGACATACGCCGGCACGACATCCCGCCTTATTCGGCACGCCAGCGGCTTCGGCTGACTCCAGCAGCGTCGTGTTCTTGCATTGCTTGACCGTCTTGCCACTCTTGGCGAACGCGATTTGTGCCGTCGCACTGTCGCCGGTGGTCGGTGCAGTGTCGAATGAGATGGGGCTGAGCACGAACCGCTCAACGACGAGTTGCGAACTGATGTTGTGTTCAGACCAAAGCGCCTCTGCGGTATCGAGCATCGGTGCAGGACCGCATGCGTAGCCGCGGCGACCCTGCCAGTCGGAACAGGCCGAGTCGAGGGTTGTTTCGGACAGCATTTCCCCGCTCACACCGTTGAGAATGAGCCTGTAGTCGAACCAGGCGTGCCTGCGAGCGAGTGCGTCAAGTTCTTGCGAGAAGAGGGCCCGATCGGAGTCGAGTGCGTAGTGGAGGAGCGTGACGGGTTGCGATGAACCGTTTGCCGCCAGGCTGCGGATCATTCCCAGAATTGGGGTGATCCCGCTCCCGCCCGCAATGAACACGAGGGGCGTTGCGAGCGCGGGCAGTACAAAGTCGCCGAGCGGTTCACTGAGCTGGATCATGTTGCCGATGCTCGCCTCAAACACCAAGTGATTCGACACGGCACCGCCGGGCACTGCCTGCACAGTGATTTCAATGGACCGGTCTGCCGGTGCGGGGAGCGAGGTCAGCGAATAGCAACGGTGATTGCGGACGCCGTTGATGTCCACACCGACGGTGACGTATTGCCCGGGAGTGTGGGTCGTCCAACCCCGACTCGGACGGATACGAATTGTCGCGGCGGTTGCAGAGACTCTGGTGATCATCTCGATCTTGCCGGAGAGTTCTCGGGCCCAGAGCGGATTGATTGCGGACACGAAGGAATCGAAATCGACGGGAGTAGTGAAGCGGTCGAGCAGGGAAGTCATCTCCGTAATCATGACAGTAAAAACTGTCATTGTCAAGGTTGCTGCCAGTATCCACTGTCAGGATTCTTGGGATTGTGAGATCATGAACTCATGACTGACGCCAGTACCTCCATGTCCGAAGCGCCAGACATGACGATTGAGGAATTGTCAGAAGCAACCGGCGTTGCGCCACGCACGATCAGGTTCTACCAAGCCGAGAAGTTGCTCCAGAAGCCTCATCGACCCGAAGGTGATCATCGGCTCGCGCGTTACGGCGCTGAACATGTCGAGCGGCTTCGTCTCATCGGCGAACTCCGAGACCGGGGGCTGAAGCTTCCCGCGATCCGCGGACTGCTGCATGAGGGCGACGCCACCACTCGTGTCGCCGATTGGCTCGGACTCGATGAGTCGCTCCGTGGATCGTGGGGGCATGACGCGCCAGCCGTGATCTCGCGTGAAGAGCTCGCGACACTCTTGAAAGAGGTTCCGCCAGGCACCCAGGGATACCTCGAAGATGGTGGCTACCTCGCGCGCGAGGGGGATGCGTGGGTGTTGCGTTCGCCGGCGCTCGTCGAGATGATTCTTGGTGCCATCCGGGCGGGGATCCGCGCCGATCTCATTGTGGAGGCGGGCGAGATCTTGCGTGCGCGCCTCGGCAAGGCAGCCGACGAACTCGTTGAGTTATTTGTGCAGGCGGTGCGGGGCGGCTTCGGCCGTGGCATCCCGATTGAAACGCTGACGTCCGCGGGGAAGGCATCGGCCGGTGACGTGGCTCGGATCATCTTCGGTATCGAAATTCAGCGCGCAATCGAAGAACTGTTGGCCGACACCAAGCGCCTGGGCAAGCGCTAGCACTCACACCGACCGCACAACCGCGGTATGGCTGGATCGTGGCGGAGGGACAGGGATTTGAACCCTGGGTGAGTTTCCCCACAGTTGTTTTCAAGACAACCCCGTTCGGCCGCTCCGGCACCCCTCCGGAAGGAGAGGCTATAGGCG
>JBARPG010000052.1:0-15870 GCA_049642885.1 Acidimicrobiia bacterium
GTCAAGCACAGCCCGCCGCCCGCCGTTCTGGATGACCGGCCACCAATCGCCAACACACGTCTCCTTGGGCTCGTGAGTATCCCGATCGAGATACTGCAGTTTCGTGATACTCAGCTCGCCGTTACCCGGCATCATGAATGGCGCCGCGCCCGGCCGCACGATCGCCCTCGCGACGACGTTGCCATTGATCAGGCGCTCATAAACGAGGCCGGGGGCAGGAACAGCAGGCATATCGACGGCGGGATCAACCGTAGAAGACAACACAGGCATGACAATCCCAAGTGCGGTGGCGTCATAGGTCAGATCATTCGCCCCGGCATGAATCGGTACTTCAACATTCACAGTGTTGCTCACATACGACAACGCGTATGCATCGTCAATCGATTCAGCTAGGAGGGCCACCGTGAACGTCGCGCTATTGATCGTCTCGGGGATAGCGACTGCCGGAAGCTGAACATCTACCGAACCATCGAATGGAATCGAGCCTGAATAGGTTTCAGGGCCCATCGATGTGATGAATGCACCTGGATTCTGTTTCAGCAGCTGGAGCCCGTACTCAGGTGTGGAGGTGCCCATGATCGAGTTGACGAGCGAGCCCGGAATACGGAACAAGAGACGTCCTTTCACTCCCGGGGCATTGAATCGAATGTGCATGCTCACGAGCTTCGCGGGCACCGCTGACGTCGTTGACGTCGTTGACGTCGTCGACGGTGCGGCAACGCGTGGTTTTGGCGCAACGACAACAACGCTCGTCGAAGATGTCACTGGCGCGGCGGCGGCTTCCGAGGAGCTCGAAGACGTGACCGTCGTCGTGGTGGTCGTCGTTTGGTCCTTGGACGTCTGCCCAAGTGCAACCTTGACACGACGCGTCTTCGCACCATCATCAGTTGAAAGAGAAAGCACTCCAACGCTGGCCGCTGCAACCGCAGCGGCAGTTCCAGCAGCGATGATCCCAAGGCGACGTCGGCGGCGCTGTTCAAGGACGGACACCACCGGCGAGGTTCCGTCGGGCAGCGCTGTCGGCGCGTGTGCAGCGATGGCATTCATAGATCGGGTGAGGAGTTCTTCGAACTCGTCACCTCCTGTCGATGGTGCGGGGAAGTCAGTCATTGGAGTATTCCTTCCGGAGTTGTCGTAACGCGCGGAACGCGATCGCGGCGATCGTGCCTTCGGGTTTCTTGAGCTCTCGTGCAATTTCTGGGACCGTCCATTGTTCGTAGTAGCGGAGCACGAGAACGGTGCGTGCGACTGGTCGCAGCTTCAGCAGCTGGTCAGCGAGTTCAACGACTTTCGGGTCTTCACTTGCGATCTCATGCGTGAGCTCCGCGTCTTTCCGAGATCTGCGACCGAGCTGGCGCACCCGGTTCACAACCATGGTGCGCAAATACGCATGCGGGTGTTCGATGGAGGCGCCGACCTTGCGAAGCGCGTGTTCCGAGACATCTTGGACGATGTCTTCGGCGTACGTGCGTGAACCTGTCAGGACGAAGGCCAGGCGAAGTAGCGCTGGCTGATCTCCGATGATGACGGACTCGGTCATTCCCGATTCGATCGTCCCAACCGTCTCACTGGTCATGTGTGGCCCCGTCGAGAGTCGCATGAGTGTTGCCATACACATACAGAGTCACTGACCGCGCAGAACATTGCCATCGCGTGGCGGTCGTCCTATGCGTCGAGTTTGGGAAGCGCTTTCTTCAACCCGCGAATTGCCTGCTGGATGCGCTGCTCGTTTTCGACAAGGGCAAAGCGAATGAAGCCTTCTCCGCCGGGCCCGAAGCCGGCACCTGGAGAAACCGCCACACCCGCCTCTTTTACGAGCATTGACGCGAATTCGATGGAGTTCATTTCGCGATAGGCCTGCGGTATCGGAGCCCAGGCGAACATTGTTCCCTTCGGGCGCTCGATCTCCCATCCGATTCGCGAAAGTCCGTCGATCAGAGCGTCACGTCGACCCTTGTAGATCGCGGTGGCCTCTTGAGGGTAGTCCGGAAGCTCGTTCATCGTCACCGTTGCCGCGATTTGGATGGGCTGGAAATTCCCGTAGTCGAGGTATGACTTGAGTTTGGCGAGGGCAGCAACGACTTCGGCATTTCCGAGCATGAAGCCCATGCGCCAGCCCGCCATCGAAAAGGATTTGGTCATCGAATAGATCTCGACGGCACATTCGTCGGCGCCGGGTACCTGCAGGATCGAAGGCGGCATGTATCCGTCGAAGCCCATGTCCGCGTATGCGTTGTCGTGTACGACGACGATGTCACGCTCTTTCGCGAACTCCACTAGCTCGGTCATGAACGCAAGGTCAACACAGGTGGTCGTCGGGTTGTGCGGGAAGCTCGCAACGATCACGCGTGGACGCGGCCATGCTTGTTCGTACGCTGCGTGCAAATTCGCGAAGAAATCTTCGCCGGGTCCGAGGCGCACGTAGTGGACGGCGGCACCCGCAATGATCGGTCCCCAAATATGGATTGGATAGCTCGGTGCTGGCACCAGCGCGGTGTCGCCGGGACCAACGAGGGCGAGCATGAGGTGCGAGAAACCCTCTTTGGCTCCGATCGTGGCGCAGACTTGGGTGTCCGGGTCGAGGTCAACGTCGAAGCGGTGCATGTAAAGGTCCGCGATCGCTTTGCGAAGATTCGGGATACCTTTTGACTGCGAGTACCGATGGTTGCGCTCGTTTTGGGCCGCCTCGCACAACTTTTCGACGGCAATATCTGGGGAAGGAAGGTCAGGATTGCCAAATGCCAGGTCGACGACATCTTCGCCTGCCCGGCGTGCCTCAATCTTCAGCTGGTTGATCTGAGCGAAGACATACGGAGGCAATGCATTGATTCGGCGAAATTCCATTGGACAAGCCTAGGCGGAGCGGGTCATTCCACCCGCCACCGATTCGCCGGACTTGGGGCACGCGCCGAGCGGTCATCGCAGATCTGACTATTGGTTCGGCTGAGTTTCCGGTGTTGAAAGGGTGCGTTGTATGACACGCATGGACGCCGGACAGTTGCCGCACCGCGTATTCCCAGGTCAGCGAGTACGGGCACGAGGGGCGCAAATTCGGGCGTCATACAACTGCAATTTGCGACACCCCCAAAGGTGGCGGAGATATATCCGAGTTTGCCGAGAAATCGGCAGTGCGCCGTGGCTCAGGAATTCGGCTTGTCGGAACCAACGACCCACATCGCGAAGAACTGACTTCCGCCGCCGTACGCGTGCCCGAGGGCCAAGCGGGCATTCTCCACTTGGTGTGCCCCCGCCATACCGCGAACTTGCAGCGCCACTTCCGCGAAGCGCACGAGGCCCGACGCTCCGATCGGGTTGGAGCTCAGCACTCCACCACTGACGTTCCAGGGAATGTCACCCGTGCCAAACGTTGTCGCACCTTCATCGGTCAACTTCCACCCGTCACCTTGCGCGCAAAAGCCGAGGTTCTCCAACCAGATCGGCTCGTACCACGAGAACGGCACGTAGATCTCACAGACATCGAAGTCCCTGCGGGGGTTCGTCACGCCAGCCTGGCGATACACATCGGCCGCACAATCGCGCCCGGCCTGTGGGTTCACCTGGTCGCGTCCGGGGAACATGGTTGGTTCCGAACGCATCGCCGTGCCGTGAATCCAGGCCACGGGATTGGGTGCGGACTCGGCGGCCTTTTCTGAACCGAGCACAACAGCACACGCACCGTCCGAACTCGGACAGCTCTCGAGGTACCGCAGCGGATCCCACAACATGAGCGAATCCCGAACCTCTTCCATCGTGATATCCGGCAGCTGCAAATGCGCCATCGGATTGTTCAGCGCGTGCAGCCGATCTTTCACCGCGACCTTCCAACCAATGTGCTCGGGCGCGCCCGAACGGTGAATGTACGCGCGAATGAGCGGAGCGAAATATCCGCCCGCACCCGAAACCAACGGAGCTTGGAACGGTGGGTTCACCGTCAGCGCCCACATGGCATCGGACTCCGACTGCTTCTCCCACGCAACGACGAGCACGCGCTCGTGACGGCCCGCCGCGACCAAGTGCGAACCCACGATCCCCGTCGAGCCGCCGACCGAACCGGCCGTATGCACACGAATCATCGGCTTGCCGGTCGCACCGAGCGCGTCAGCCAGGAACATCTCCGGCATCGGAATGCCTTCGAACATGTCGGGAGCCTTGCCCATCACCACAGCGTCGATGTCGGTCCAAGTCAGGCCGGCATCGTCGAGGGCGCGTTGCGCTGCCTCGCGAACGAGCCCCGGTATCGAAACATCTTGACGAGCCGTGTCGTATTTCGTTTGGCCGATCCCCATGACCGCAACACGTTCGTGACCCATATCAGTTCCCTCCCCGCATCGCTGAGAGCACCGCAACCAGGTTCTGTTGCAGAGCCGGACCTTGCGCCGCATGCGCAACCGCACGCTGAGCCGTTCCGTCATGAATTCGCGCTGCGGCCTCACCAAAACGGATGAGACCAGTTGCCATCAACGGGTTCGCAACGAGCGCTCCACCCGAAGGGTTCAACACCGTGTCATCACTCAACCCAAGCGCCTCTTTCAACTGCAGCACCTCATGGCTGAACTGGGCGTGCAGTTCGGCAATATCGACCGGACCGTCGCTGACCCCCGCCCCTCGCGCCGCAAGCGTGGCGGAACGCACGGTCGTGATGTCACGCACACCGAGACCCAAGGGATCAACACGGTGGTCAATTCCAGTGATCCACGCCGGTCGCTCGCACACACGCTCAGCGAGATCACCCGCAGCAAGCACGATGGCCGCGGCGCCGTCAGCGACCGGGGCAATGTCATAGGTACGGAGAGGTGAGGCCACCGTCGCCGCCCCGGCAAGATCAACGCTGGCATCTCGACGGATCGCATGCGGATTGTTCGCGGCGTGTTCCAAGGCCGACCTCGATACGGCATCGAGCGCGTCAGCGCCAAGGCCCTTCGCGTTTAGATACGCCGTTGCAGCCAGACCGCCCATGCTGATGTGGTCGGGACAGAGCGGCGACATTGTGTACGGGTCGGTTGTCATCGCCAACATTTCGCCTGGATCGCCCATCGAGGGTTTGCCGAAGCCATACACAAGTGCCGAATCAACGTCGCCATGTTGGAGGCGCACCCACGCTTCGAACAGCGCCCAGGCCGCGTCCATTTCCACATGCGATTCTTCGATCGGCGGCCATGCACCAATCGAGTCGAGGGCTTGCACGAACGAGAACGGTGCGCCAATCAAATAGTCACAACTTCCAGAACAGGTAAATCCAATCTCGCCCTTGGGAATACCCGATTTCGCGACCGCTTCCGCGACCACAGGCATGAGCAACTCAACCTCGTTCTTCTCGGGTTCATGGGCAGTCGTGAACTGCGAGAACCCCACAATCGCGACGGGTCTCACAAGTACTCCTTGTAGGTTTCGTAGTCGGCATCGGCTTCACCGTTTGGCTCGAAGCCCTTCATGTTTTCGATGGAATATCCCCACGTATCGGGGTCATTCCAAACGCCGTGTACGCGCACACCCATGCGCACTTCGTCAGCGGGCATACCAATGATCAGGCCGAACAGCGACATGTCGGCGCCGTCCAACAGCACCTGCGCACACACGTAGGGCGGCGGCGGAGCAGACGGATGGAACTGCAAGTTCACCACGCAAAATGTGGTGACCGTTCCGTTCGGGCCGCACTCGACTTCTTCGGTGGTGGGCACGCCGCACTTCGCGCAGCTCCCCCGTGGAGGCATGGTCACCTTGTGACATTGCGGGCAGCGCTGCCCGAACAGCTTGCCTTCTTTGACGCCGCGCAGGAACTTCCCTGGGGCAAATCCTGAGGTGATGTCGAACTCAAGGCTCGCAACGTCTTTGATCAATGTGACGGGTGGTAGCGCTTCTATCTCGCTCATGAGGTCACCTCGGGAACGAATGCTGCGATATCAGTGATGTGTCCCACACGCTCATCCTTGAACTGCGCCGTAACTCTCATCCCAACCGAGAGTGCATCTTGCGGCGCATCGAGAGCGTGCAAGATCGAGGTGTCAGCACCGTCGAGTTGCACGAGTGCGAACGCGAAGGGCCGTTGCAATGGATGCTTGCGTTTGGGTTCTGTGATCCACGTGAACGATGTGACGGTTCCGCCAGGACCACATTCGCTCCAAGTGTCCGCGGCGTTCTCACCGGTCTCGGGGTCGTATTCCATCGGCGGACACATGACGCGTCCCGCCGCAGTCGCATTCCCGAGAAACACGCCGTCACGAAGCCCCGTCAAGAACTTCCCGGTCACCGGTCCCACCGAGCGCGTGTACCCACCCGGAAACTCGAGCGTGTGATGTTGCACCAACGGTGCGTTCGCATCAGATGGCACGGTCGCGTCCTTCCCAGTACGGGTCGCGCAGCTTGCGCTTGTACAACTTGCCGTTCGGATCGCGTGGCATCGTCTCGATGAAGTCGATCGTCTTTGGCCACTTCATTTTCGCCAGCTGCCCATCGAGGGAAGACAGAATCTCCGCCGCGAGCGCATCGCTCGGCGTGTAGCCGGCGTGCGGTTCAACCACTGCCTTAATTTGTTCGCCCCAGTCTTCATCGGGGATGCCGAACACGGCAACGTCACCGACGGAGGGGTGCTGCAGAATCGCGGCCTCGATCTCCGCAGGGTAAATATTCGCCCCACCCGAAATGATCATGTCGATCTTGCGGTCGCACAGGAACAAGTAGCCCTCGGCGTCGAGGTAGCCGACATCGCCCACGGTGAAGAACCCGTCCTTGCGATTTGCCGAGGTCTTCGACGGGTCGTCTTTGTATTCGAAGTCGCCGGTATCCATCTTCATGTAGATGGTGCCCGGTGTCCCCGTTGGACATTCGTTGCCATCATCGTCGAGGATCTTGATGGTCGAGATTGGCCATGCCGTGCCGACGGTTCCCGGGTGGTCAATCCACTGCTGCGGGGTTGCGAGCGTGCCTCCACCTTCAGTCGCCCCGTAGTACTCGTAGATCACGTCACCCCACCAGGCAAGCATTTTGCGCTTGGTTTCGATCGGACATGGTGCGGCCGCGTGGATCGCGTACCGCATTGACGACACGTCGTACTTGTTCCGCACCTCCTCGGGCAGCGCAAGCATCCGGTGGAACTGCGTCGGCACCATGTGCGTGTGCGTCACCTTGTACTTCTCGATGAGACGCAACGCCTCTTCGCCATCCCATTTGTCCATGAACACGATCGCGTGCCCCATGTGCAGCGCGTTCATACCGAAGGTTGAGACGGCGGTGTGATAGTTCGGCGAGGCCGCTAAGTGAACGTTGTCGTCTTTCGGCATGATGCCGAAAAGCATTAAGAACATCGCCGGGAGTTCCGCGGATAGGTCAGCATCGCCTTCTGGCAGCGATCGCTTGACACCCTTTGGGTTCCCCGTCGTGCCAGAGGTGTAATGCATGGTCAGGCCAGCCGAACGATCCTCGATCGGCGTCGTTGGCTGACCCTTGAACAGCTCCTCGTAATCGCGAAAGCCCGGAATGTTGCCAACGGCGAATCTGGCCTCGGATGGAAGTTCCGCCTGGTCTGCTGCGACCGCTGCAATATCGGCAAAGCGCTCATGGCTCACGAAGGCCTTCGCACCGGTGTCTTTGAGGATGTACGCGATCTCGGGCGGCGCAGAATGGAAGTTGATCGGAGTGATGTAGTAGCCGGACTGCTGCGCGGCGAGCACCACTTCGAATGGCGTTACCGAGTTGGGCAGCATGGTGCAGACCGCATCTCCGCGCTTCAGCCCGAGCGAGCGAAGCCCGTGGGACAGCTGGTTCACACGGTCGAGCAGTTGGCCTTTCGTGTGCTCGGTACCGTCCGGCTCCACAAGGCCGAGCGCGTCTCGGTCTTCTGCCGCGTAGATCCAAAAGCCTCCGGCCATGATCCCCCTTCAATGCGCCCGCGATCGCAGGCATCGAACCCGTGAAAATTAGAACGTGTTCCTGAAATTCGCAAACCGGCGGGCTGGCGTTCGTGAAGGCGCGCGAGGTCGCTGGGCATTGCGAGCGATCGATCTAGAATGCGCCCTCAAATCTGCAATCCGCAGCACCAACCCTCGGAGACCAATGAAACTGAACGAGGCCTGGTTTGCATCCCGCGGCGTTCCACATTTCTGGGTCGGCGGTGAACTCGAACGACGCACTCGCCAACTTCGAATCAGCCCAACGATCGGCGCAATCGTGTCGGGATCGATGGCCTCGATCGCCCTGTTCACGACACCTCGCACCACGGCGCAATGGATTGGAATCATCGTCGCCCTCGCCCTCGGTATTGCCTCCTTCTGTGCCGCGGGGCTCCCCGCGGTATTCGGATGGGCCTGGCGCGACCTTTCGTCCGCAACCCGGCGGGCAAGTGGGCTCATCAGCCAGGGACTCCCATTACTCCTCGTGCTGTCGCTCTTTTCATTCCTTGCGGCCGAGCCGTGGCAGACCGTCGGACGGGCCCGCGGCATTGCCTATGGAGGGCTGCAACTGACGATGTTCTTCGTCGGGGCGTTTTTCGTTTCACGAACCAACACCGATGATGACGTGCCGAGCTATCCGTCCCGAGAAGCGCTCATCGACGCGCTGGGTTCTGATGCGCATCTCGCCGAAGGCGTTGGCGACGATGCATTCCCGCTGACTCCCCCGCCCCTGACGCGACAGGAGCGCCACAATCTGATCTTCACCCAAGTGGTGCGCGCGACAATCGTCGGCGTGCTGATGGCGGCAAGCGTCGCGGTCGTGCTTCTCGCAGTGAGTTTCTTCGCCATCGATCTCGATACGACCCGTGCGTGGGTTGGATCCAAGCCCTACGTGATTATGAATCTCCATTTCGATGGACGGTCGCATGTGATCACGAGTGAGCTGCTGCACGTGGCGGGATTCATCGCCGTGTTCTGTGGCATGGCATCGACAGCGAACGCCTTGGGTTCCGCAACGATCGACTCCGCTCTCGAGGATGAGAAGCGGCAGAACCGCGACGTGCTCCTGGCGGCCCGCGCGATCCTCGCGCACAGTCGGTTAGCGGCCACCACCTCCTGAGCGGACCGAATTACGCGTTGAGCTTCACCGGCAAGTGCCGAATGCCGTTGATGAGGAAACTGGCGAGTCTCTGCGGTTCCCCCGCCTGTTCGATGCGTGGAAACCGTTGAAACAGGGTCTCGTAGAACACCGTCAATTGCATTTTCGCAAGCGCGACACCGAGGCAGTAATGCGGGCCACGACCGCCGAACGCAATGTGTTCGTTCGGCGTACGGCGCACGTCGAACGTGTGCGGGTTCTTGAAGATGTCGGGATCGCGATTCGCCGCGCCGTACCAAATCATCACGGCGTCGTCTGCCTTGATCGTCATGCCATGCATTTCGACATCGCGCATCGCAGTCCGACGAAAGGCCATGACCGGTGAAACGAATCGCAAGATCTCATCGATCGCAGTCGGCATCACGCCCACGAGATCTGCCTGCAAAATCTCGCGCTGTTCGGGATGTTCAAAGAGCGCCAGCATCCCGCCCGAAATCGAGTTTCTCGTGGTCTCGTTGCCCGCGACCGAAAGCAACAACATGAACATATTGAACTCAAGGTCGGTCAGGTGTTCGCCTTCGACCTCCGCGTTGAGCAGCAGTGTGATGATGTCGGACTGCGGATTGGCACGACGATCATCGGCCATCGCTTGGAAATAGGTGTACAGCTCAAGCGAGGCCAACATCGCGTCTTCAGCGCCGGAGCCGTATTCGTCATCGTCGCGACCGATCATGCGATTCGACCAGTTGAATACCTTCAGGCGGTCCTCCATCGGCACACCAATGAGTTCACATATCAAAATGAGTGGCAGCTCCATCGCCAAGGTGCCGACGAAATCAATCACGCCGTCTGGAGCCGCCGCGGCGGCGGCTTCTGCACGATCGAAGATACCGGTGGCTGCCTGTCGAATCCGTGGCTCCATTTCGCGGATCGTCTTCGGGGTGAACATGCGTGCCACCAGGTTTCGCATGCGCGTGTGATACGGGGCATCGGTATTTATCAACAAACCTGCCGACTCTTCGCTTTCCTCCATCAACGAGCCGTGCGCGCCAGAGGAGAAGAGGGCCGCGTCTCGCGAGACGGTGATGACATCGTGGTATCTCGTCAGCACCCAAAAACCGGGAGGGCACGCCCGTTCATCGGCAAACCAGTACGCGGGGTGCTCGGCACGGATGTAGTCAAAAAACTCGTGCGGTGGACCTGTCACGTACGCGTGAGGATCAGAGAAATCGACGCTGGTCACCGTCACGGGATCTCCTTGACACACGCCTGCCGCCTCGATGGCGGCGAGAACCTGACATCTGTTCTACTTTCTACTCGCCATACGTCGGAGGAACAACGACGTTGAACCAAGCAGGAGCGATATGTCCGAGCACACCCCCACCGAGGCACTACCGATCCCCCAGTTTGTTGACGGAAGCACGCTGCTGCCGATGTCAACCGGTCACGCGAGCGTCGAGCGGGTCGGCAACATCGTCGTCTTGACCATGAATCGGCCCGAGGCTCGCAACGCGCTTTCCCCCGACATGCTCGTGGGGCTCGCCGACGGTTTCACCTATGTCGATGAAACTGATGACGTGCGCTGCGCGATTCTGACGGGGGCCGGAGGGCACTTTTCCTCTGGCGCCGATCTCAAGGCGATGTCTCGACCCTCAGACAGCGAACACGTTCGCAACCGCATGGCGGAGGAACCGAACCTTCACTGGAAGGCACTACTGCGCGACTACCGGCTTTCCAAGCCCTTGATCGCGGCGGTTGAAGGGTACGCAGTCGCCGGGGGCACCGAAATGTTGCAAGGCACTGATCTGCGCGTCGCTGCAGAGAGCGCCGTGTTCGGAGTGTGGGAAGCGCGCCGGGGCCTGTTCCCGCTCGGCGGCTCCGCGATCCGTCTGCCTCGCCAACTTCCCTACGCGCTCGCCATGGAAATTCTCTTGGCGTGTCCTGCTGTATCGGCACAGCGAGCACTCGATATCGGCCTCATCAATCGCGTCGTAGCCGATGGCCAAGCGTTGGCGGGCGCACTCGAACTTGCAACAACCGTTGCAGCCAACGCCCCGATCTCTCTCAAGGCAATTCTGCGCGCATGGCGCGAGACCGAACACCTCAGCGACGCGGATGCCATGCCGGTGCAAGACACAATCGGCTGGGAAGTGTTTGCTTCGGAGGATGCACAAGAAGGACCGCGAGCGTTCGCCGAAAAACGCACACCGAATTTCACCGGCCGCTGAATCGCCACCACATGACACATGAACCAGTCTCGGTTTTCGAAACCTTCGTCACTCCTGCTCGCAAGCACCTGACCGAAGCGGTGCGGCACCTCATCGATGCAGTCCTGACAACGGAATCGGTCGGAGATGCCGCGCTCGACTCAGCAGCCGGGCGTGTGGAGGGAGTCGTCGCGGAGCTGACTGGAGCGATGCCCGACAAACGCACGGCGCGCCGCGAGCGAGTTGAGCGCACACACGCCGATTACCTCGCACGCTCTCCCGTGCTTGGAGCGGTGTCGCCATTGGCCCCACCCGTGCCCGCAACCTGGGACGGGGAGACGCTGATGTTGACTGGCCAGTTCTCGACCGCATGTGAAGGGCCTCCGGGCTACGTGCACGGCGGGTGGATCGCGATGGCATTCGATGAGGCGCTTGGTTTCGCGGCGGTCGCAGCGGGTCATCCGGGAATGACCGGCAAGCTCGTCACGAAATATCGGCGCCCCACACCGGTTATCACCGACATTCGCATTCGCGCATGGCTCGAGAACGCCAACGGTCGCATCGCGACGATGCGGTGCGAGTTGCTCGTCGGCGAAGAGATCACCGCGGAGGGCGAAGGGCTATTCATCGAAATCGGAGAAGAACTCGCTCGGCAGTACTTCGGCGATGAGTGACCCGATCCGCATTGGCCTCGTGCTCGGGGCAGGCGGATTGCTCGGTCAGTCATTCCATGTCGGCACACTCCACGCAATTCGAGAGGTGACGGGGTACGACGCACGAGATGCCGACGTGATCGTCGGGACTTCTGCAGGATCCGGTATCGGGACGTTTCTGCGATACGGACTCAGCCCGGGCGATTTGTCGGCGGGATACCGCGGTGAGGCCCCATCGGCCGCGGCCGCCGAAGCAATCCAGCTCTTGGGGCCGCCTGTCGATCTTTCTGGAGGTCCGACCTTGAAATTTCGCGGCCTCGAGCGTGAGCTGCTCGCCCGCATCCGCCGCAGGATCCGGAATGTCCCGCCGATGGTCGCCCTCGGCGCGCTGCTCCCTGACGGGCGGCTCTCAACCGAGGAATATCGAGACCAGGTACGGCGCCTCACTGGAATGTCGTGGCCAACGGCCGACCTCTTGATCTGCGCAGTTCGTCGCCGCGATGGCCGCCGTGTCGTGTTTGGGAATCACCACGACACCCCGATCGACGTCGCTGACGCCGTCGCGGCCTCGAGTGCAGTTCCCGGATTTTTTGCGCCCGTGGTCCTCAATGGGGAGGAGTATCTCGACGGTGGTCTGCACTCCCCGACGAACGCAGACGTGCTCAAGACGATGCCACTGCACTTGGTCATCGTCGTATCACCGATGACCGCGCCCACCCTTGAAGGCATGACTCCCCGCATGATCATGCGGCGGCATTTTCGGAACCGCTTGAATCGCGAACTGGAAATGCTGACAGCGGCTGGCATCCCCACCGCCGTGATCGAACCGACGGATGCAATCAGCGATGTGATGAACGGCGCGTCGATGGATCGTGAGATGCAAGGGCCCGTCATTGCACTGGCACAGGAGCACACCACCGATTGGCTTTCGGCGGGTGCCCAACGATTCGTTCGTGGAATATTCAGCCGCTCTGCAGGATCTCGCTCACGCTCGCGATGAATTCCACGCTCGCGTCACCAAATGGTGGGAGTGGAGCGAGAATCGCCCATGACGCACCCGCGTCGGCATAGGCGCGAAGGTCCCCGGCAACCTGGATAGGCGTGCCAGAAAGCCGAACATCGTTGTGGCCGACGGCCAGCGGTTCGGTTGGTCGGCTGCCCATGTCAACGAGGCCTGCCCACGAGAGGCTGAACGGCTCCTCGCATGTGCGATCCGCCGGTGAGACTGATCGGAGGCCCGACACGCGCTTGGAAGTTTCAACAAATGTCTCCGTCGAGACCCCCCAGAGGTTGAGGCCGTCGGCGCATCGAGCGGCGATCTCTTGCGCTGAGGCAGACCGCCCGCCGACCCACGTCTCGATTCCGCGCGTGCGAGCACTCTGCACGGCCGCCTCGAGTTCGCGCATGCGATTCGGATGATCACCGCGTGCAATGCCGAACATTGCATCCTCGATGGCTGACTGGCCGTCGCCCGTACCGATTCCGACGAGCAGTCGGCCCCCGGATATGCAATTGATCGTGCTGAGTGAGTTCGCCGCCAATACCGCCGGGCGTATGCCGGAGCGAAGCACCAGTGCACCGATCCGCGTATGTCGCGTTTCAATCGCGAGTACGCCCAGCAGCGCGATCGCTTCGATTGACGCGCGCGGCGCACCGGATTCGGTGAAACCGATCAGGTGGTCGTAGACGAACACCCCTTCGATCCCCGCCCGATCGGCGTTGACGGCAAGAGACACGCACGTCTCGGCGTCATCCGCAAAGGTCGAGACGGCCAGACCGATCTTCAAGGTGCGTGTTCCATCGCGAGCGCTGCACTGCCGATCATGCCTGCTTCGCTGCCCAGTCTCGCTGCGCAAATCTCAAGAGTCGATCGAACCTGTGGCGCTTCGACTCGCTGCATCGTTCGCTCGGCCAGCATTTCGACGAAGGTGTCACCGAGCGTCGCAAGACCGCCGGAAATCGCGAGCACCTGCGGGTCGAAGATGTTGATCAATCCCGCGCAACCGACCGCAACCCAGTCGAGGTAACAATCTATGACCTCCTCCGCGACTGATTCGCCGCGTTGAGCGCGTGCCACGACGTCTTCACCTTTGAGCTGTTCTCCATATCGGTGGCTCGCCTGCGCACCAAGTGCGTTCCCAGAGGCGAATGCCTCCCAATGCCCAACGACTCCGCATGCACACAGCGCCCCCGATTCGGCGACTTGAAAATGACCGACTTCTGCGGCGAAACCGTGTGCACCTCGCAGGAGAGCTCCGTTGACGATGACGCCGCCGCCAATGCCCGTCCCGAGTGTGATGACCATGCCGTCACGAACCTCGCGCAATGCACCAAAGCGCAACTCCCCCCATGCGGCAGCGTTCGCATCGTTATCGACGACCACTTCTGAGTTGCATCGCACCTGCAATTCAGCTGCAAGATCAACACCAGTCAATACCGGGATATTTGGCGAATAGCGGACCGCTCCGGTTCGATCGATCATGCCAGCGGCGCCGATTCCGATTGCAAACGGTTCTTCCGCCTCACGATGTAGTTCCGCGATAGCAGTTGCGATATCAGCCAGCAGCCCGTTCAGTTCGCTTTTCGCCGTCGGCCGCCGGAGGCGCTTCAGAACGTTCCCGTGTTCATCGACGAGAGCGGCACGAAGGTAGGTGCCGCCGAGATCGATGCCAATCGCGGGCATTATCCGAGGTCGATGTGCTGCACGCGCGGTGCCGGTCGACGACCTTTCGCAGCGGGCTTTGGCTTTGGTTTCGGCGCGGGCGCTGCCGTTTGCTTTTTCGCGGGTGGAGCAGTTGCCTGCGCGGCACGGGTTTGCAGCGCCGCTCGATGTGCGTCAATCGTGTCCTGCGCGGCGTCGAGCACGACCTGGAGCGCCGCGAGCGCTTCGGACGCTGCTCCCAACAGATGGTCCAGTGCTTCAGGCTGCGCCGCTGCGAACGTGTCCATCACCATGCTGATCGGACAACCCGGGCACGCGATATCCGCCTGGGCTTCCGCGCCTGAAGCGCCCTCTGGGGCGTCACTCACCGCGAACAGCGGGTTCTTCCTGCGCGTCATCGTTCGTCCATAAGCTCTATTCGCCTTCGAAGCGAATCCGAAGTTTCCCATTTCGAAGCTCCGCATGGGAAATCGTCCGTCGGGCAACACTGTCTGGCAGTGCAATTGATCGTCGATACTGACCGAGGGTGACGAAGAGCTCAGCCTCCGATCGGCCGATGTCCAGGTCCTCGCGCTCAGCAAGCGGGACGGGGATTTCAACGATTACCGCCTGGCCGCTCTTGCGAATCTTCATGGACTGCGCTGGCGACAGCACTGACACTGCCGATTCTCGATCACCGTAAAGAATCTCGGCGATTGCCTCAAGGCGCTCGGTCCCGATGGGCTCATGGCTCCGCAGCGGCACCCGGATGACCTCCACCTCGGCGAAATCACGCTCGATCTCCACCATGCGCGCGGCTTGGTTCAAACGCAGATCGTCGAACCACGGGTCAGTCACTTCCTCGGGCAGCACCCGATTCGCGATGACCGCATCAACGTGGTATCCGAATAGCGCCAAATAGCTGTACGTGCGGCGCGCCTCCGCTATGACGAGTCGTTCCGGATTCACGACGAGCCGTGCAGAGGTCACGGTCGGATCACCGAGAATCTCGCGAATGCCATCGAGTCGATCGTAGAAGCGCCGCATCGCGCCGAAGACTGCTTCGGAAGCAATCGGAAGGTTCATCACCCGTGAAAGCAGTGGTCGCACGGCCCGCGTCGCTTTGCGCTGCGTCGGGAAGATGCGTTGCATGTACCAACTCAGAATGTCAGGTAGCGATAACAAACGAATCGTCTCGGCAGTTGGAGCGCAGTCAACGACGACGACATCCCACTCCCCGCTCGAAGCGAACGATTTGATTTCCGCGAGCGCAAAGACTTCGTCGAGACCAGGGATGACGGAAAGCTCTTCTGCCTCGATGGCATCGGCACCAGCCCAGCTCAAGACTTGGGTGAGATAGTCCTGCACCTCGCCCCAGGACTGC
>JBARPG010000053.1:0-3663 GCA_049642885.1 Acidimicrobiia bacterium
AACCCTGAGATTGCTACCGGGTCGCCAGAAGCAACCGTCTTGGTAATGGTCTCGACCAGATCGCTGAGAATCTTGTCAACCTGCTTTTTGCTCAGGTCGGTGTTTTGGTCGGCGAGTGCCTGTACGAGCTCACGACGATTCACATTTCCTCCAAGGGAGTTAGATGGTTGTTGGACAACGCCATGTTTACCCATCTGACCGCGCGATCGGCGGATTTGCGTCTGATTTCCTTGGGTTTCTGCAAGATTTGGTGTCGATTCGGCATCTCAGGTACCGTTATTGAGAATTCTTCCCATTAGACTCGGTCGTGTGGATGCACAATCGAAACTGTCAATGGGCATAGGCCACAGAGCAAAGACAGGCCTGATTGCACTCCTCGTCTTCGGAAACCTCGTCTCGTGCACCCAAGAGCGCACCTCATCGGAGCGAGCCGTACCCCACGTAGTGGTATCGCTCGGCGTTTTCGAAACGCTGGTTGTTGCGATCGGAGGTGACCGCGTTTCAACGATGAATGTCGCCAGAGGTGCGACCGAAGCGCACGACCTCGAACTCACTCCCGACCAAGCAACCTCGCTTCACAGCGCAGATCTCGTCATTGCTGGTCCAAAGGGGTTTCAGGCTCTCGTCGACGACGCTGTCGCGGCACGCTCGAAACAAACGCTGCGGCTCGATCCTCACCAGGCCTCGGGGAATGGCGTGCACTTTTGGATTGATCCTCATCAACTCACGAAAGCGTCAGCGCTCATCGGCGCATCGCTGAGGGCCGTCATGTCAACCGATGCGGACCGTGCATACGTGCAGAAGCGTCTCCGTGTCGTGACAGAACAGCTCGAAGGGCTTGCGACCACATACGACGCGAGACTTCAAACCCATCGCCTGGACGCGCTCGCCGCAGAACACGCGTCAATGACTCCACTCGCCGCTCGCTATCGATTCGAGGTGCTGGCGCTGAGCGGAACGGCTCACGACAGTGAGCCAACACCTGAGCAGATCGATGCCGTTGCGGCGGCGCTGCGAGCAGGTACCGTCCAGTCAATTCTGATTGAGCCAGCATCAACCCGATCACTCGCTCTCGCCGCGCTACGAGCAGCGCAACTCAGCGGCAGAGCAGCAACCGAACGCACACAGGTGTTCAACAGTCTCGAACTCACCGCCGCACCTTCGAAGGACGTCCGCAGCCCACAGCAGGCCCTCGCGCCGCTTACCGCAGCACTCGACAGAAACCTTGCGAGTCTCTGTAGGGCGCTCTCCTGCGAAACCCGATAGAACCCTGCCCTATTACCGGACAACGGGATGCAGTCCAGACGCGGGTGTGGCGGCCCCGAAGGACCGCCACACTCCTTGAATCGTTCGGTCAGCCCCACAAAGGGCCGACTCGTACCGCGTTACGGGGCCAGTGAGTCTGACTTACCGCTGTAGTCAATGGCCGGGCTGACCTCGGTCCAGTCTCCGTTGGTGCGCTGCACCACGCGAAGTTCCTCGAGAATCCATGCATCTCCGGGGGCGGTACTCGCCGCATAACGCTGCAGCGAAATGCCCTCGACGTTGCTGAAGGAATTCATCGCATTGACAATGCCCGCTCGATCGACGGTCTTTGTCAGCTCAAGGGCCTTTCCAAACTCGGCCGCAAGGCCCCATCCAATCGCGAGGACTCCTGCTTCCACATCTCCCTGTGAGGCGCCAACGGCTCCAGCATCGGCAATGAGCTTCTGAACTGCTGGCACCGCTGCATCTGACGGCGCACCCGGGTCGTAGGTCACCTGCGCTCCGTAGATCCCCTCTTGTGCTGGACCCGCGATTGTCAATGCAAGCTTGCCCATGCACGTGATGCTCACCCATGTCATTGGGGTCCAGTCAGCAGGCTTCGACTTCACGGCCTGCGGGCATGGGATACCGCTCAAGCCCACGAAGAACACATCGGCCTTCGTCGCCGCCAGCTTCGTGACCTGCGCCTCGGGTGTACCGCCGCCGAGCGGGTCAAAGGACTCACTCCCCACGACTTCGTAACCGAATTCTTCGGCACCCTTCTTCACAGAGTTGAGGTAGGCCTTGCCGACCAGGTCATTTTGGTAGACGACCGCCACCTTCTTGCCACCCTTTTCTTTCACGAACTCAGCAAAGCGGCGTGATTCTGTTGCGTAGCTCGGAATGCCACTCATCTGCCATGGGTAGGTCGTGACATCACCGAACTCGGGCGCACCACTCGCGATTGCCACACTCGGAACGCATTTCTCGTTCAAGTAGTCACGCACCGCCAAGTTGTGCTCCGTGCCGACTTCACCAACGAGAGCAAACACGTTTTCCTCTTCGACGAGACGCTTCACCTCGCCGGGTGTCTTCGCCGGGTCGTAACCGTCATCACCCTTCACGAGTTCGAGCTTGTAGGTCTTGCCGTCACCCGCTTTAATGCCGCCTGCCGCATTGACGGAAGCGACGTACTTGTCAATTCCGGTTGCGATGCCGTCGTACACCGAGAAAGCGCCAATCGTGGGACGAACGGTGCCGATCTTGATCGTGTCGCCAGTGATACCGCCGGTTGGCTGGTAGTCAGCGCACAGGTCGGTCGTGGCCGAATCAATGAGCACGCCACTGCCACTCGCCGCGCTCGAAGTAGCGTCGCTTGAATCGGAGGTGCCCCCTGCCGCTTTCGACGAGCTCGAAGCCGCGGGCTTGTCGTCGCTGCGACATCCCGCCGCGAAAACGGCGAACACGCAAAGAGCCGCAGCTCCTCGAGAAACTCTCGTCCTAGTCATCATGAGCAATCCCTTTCGATGTGGAAGTGGTTATGTATCAGAAATTGCGGCTTCCCGCGTGGAGGCCTTCATGTTTCGGCCTTCGAAAAAGTCGCGGATGGTTCCAGCGACGCCCCCGGGAGCAATGTTGACCGAGACGATCATCGAGACGGCGAGGATCAGCGGAGCAAGTGGTTGCCAGTCCTCGGGAAAGACTCGAACCTTCAGAACATCGTTGAATACGCCGTAAATCACTGCGCCGATCGCTGGTCCGAGAATGGTCCCCGATCCTCCAAGCACGACAACGACGAGCAGCATGAGCGACAGACCGAATGTGAACGAATTCGGACTCAACTGTGTTTGGTCCTGCGAAAGAGCAAAGAGCGCGCCCCCGACACCAGCAAGAGCGGAACTAATCCCGAAGGTCAACAGCTTCACGCCCGATACGTTGATGCCACTGGTCGATGCCGCAATTTCATTGTCACGAATAGCGACGATGGCGCGGCCAACGCGCGAGGACATAAGGTTGCGGACGAGCAGGAAACAAGCGAACGCGATGGCGAGGACGTAGAAGTAGCGCCATTGATCATCGGCAATGATGGTCGGATCGAACGGACTCCGGAACCGCACCAGCGCGTCAATCATCACTGAAGGATTCCGTGGATTCGGGATCTTGTACGTGATACGCAGGTTGTTCGGGGCGTTCGTCACACTGTCAATCATGCCGAGCAGAGCTGGGAACACGGCAGCAAATGCGAGCGTGACAAGAGCCAGTGCGAGGCCCTTGATGCGCAACGCGGGGAGACCGAGGATGATCCCAACAGCAAATGCAACGGCGGCACCAACAACGATGCCAAAAAAGAACTGCCCGCGGTAGTAGTTCACGACGAGCGCTGAGGCATACGCGCCGACTCCGTAGAAGGCGCCGTGC
>JBARPG010000054.1:0-4602 GCA_049642885.1 Acidimicrobiia bacterium
GCAGTCCACTTCGCGAGCGACCCGATGGGCGTCCCGAGCGTCGACGCCGTCAACGCGACCGACACGCGCGCCAGGAGGTCGGGTGTGAAACGACCCTGCGGCGGGACCGGCAGCGAGATGCGTTGAACACTCCCAGTTGAAGTGACCACAACAACGAGGATGCTGCCGTCGCCAATGTCGACTAATTGGATTCCACGAATGGTCGGCGCCTCATCTTGCGGAGGCACGACGACTGCGGCGTGGTTCGTAATGCGAGCGAGGAGCTGACTGGTTTGGGAAAGGACATCTTCCATGGCGCTGTGCGCCGCCTCGAAGAAATCGCTCACGGCACGCTGTTGTGCTCCTGCAAGGCGTGCAGTGTTTGCCAAGTGATCGACGTAGTAGCGATAGCCAAGGTCAGTCGGCACGCGGCCCGCCGAGGTGTGTGGCTGAGCGATGTACCCATCACGTTCAAGGGTGTGCATGTCGTTGCGAATGGTTGCGCTCGAAACCTTGAGCCCGTTTCGTGCGACCACGCGCTGCGACGCGACTGGCTGAGCGGAGGCGACATACTCCTCGACAATGGCGCGCAGCACTTCGGCGCGGCGCTCATCGACATCAGCTGTGGTCAGTTCTGAGTGGGCATGCGACATGGGATTTAGGAGTTTACTGGTCGGGTCGCTTCGCTCTCCCCCGCACGGTCCCACGCTTGAAGAAGGGCAATGGTGACGGCATTGGCAAGCAACTTGCCACGGGTGCTCAGCACGTATCGACCGGGCACTTGGGCCGCAGGTACCACGAAGCCGTCGCCAACCATCTCATCCAATTCGTCGCTGTCAGGAATCTCGGCGCCGTGGCGTGTGCGCAACTGCAGCATGAACCGTTCACGACGCTGACCGTTCGCGTCGAGTTGCTCCTCACCTGCGATCGTTGACGTGTCCGACTGCACACATTCGATATAGCGGTCCGGTGTTCGCACGGTCCACATGCGACGGGAGCCGTCATAGCCGTGTGCCGCGCAGCCGATCGGTATGACCGTTCCGCCCGTCCAATAGGCAAGGTTGTGCTCGCAGACACCGCCGGCGCGGGCCCAGTTCGAAATCTCGTAGTTCTCATAGCCAGCGCCGCTCAACTTCGACTCCGCAAGCAGATATTTGTCGGCTTGCAGGTCGTCGTCAGCAACTTCACGGGCCCCGCCGGTCACGAGTGCAGCGAGCGGGGTGCCCGCTTCGATGGTCAGCGCATACGCGGAAATGTGGTCAATCGGAAGCGCGAGCGCCGCATCGAGGGATGCCTCCCATTCCTCGAGCGTTTCTCGATGCGCGCCGTAGATGAGATCGACGTTGCAATGTGCGATGCCTGCGCTTCGGATCGCTGTGACGGCAGCAGCGACCGAGTCGGGATCGTGTCTGCGCCCAAGCGCTTCAAGGACACGCGGCACGCCAGATTGCATGCCCACCGACATTCGCGTCACGCCTGCGGCTGCCAGCCGCGCTGCTGATGTGTCATCGATTGTTTCCGGATTTGTTTCGATCGTGACTTCCGCGTCTGACACCAACGGAATGGCTTCAACGATTCGAGCGAGGTGCTCCGCGGGAATGAGTGTCGGAGTGCCGCCACCGAAGAACACGGTGTCAACAGGCTCGTGAACGTGATCGCGAATCTTCGAAATGCACGCGTCGACATACGCGCCGACAAGATGATGCCGATCGGTCCACGTCGCGAAATCGCAGTAGTCACAGCGATGCGCACAAAACGGGATATGGACGTAAGCGCTCGTCGTCATCGAGACGTCGGGCGTGGCGACGCAGCATGTGCCGGAAGCTGGCACGCCTCATCGATACCGAAAATACGGTTCAGTCGCCCAAAGCTCATCCATGCGCCACAGCACATCGCGAGTTCCACGCGCTCCTGCTCGTTGAAATGCTCAGTGATGTTTCTCGCGGCATCGCTGGAGTCATCGGCGAGGGCGTGGTGATCGGTCGCAAACAATTCCGCGAACTGCGCCGCAGCGCGTGCGCGCCCGGACAACCCCTCTGAGGTCTTCCAGTTCGCCACGTCCTCCGCGAAACCCTCAGGCACGGTCGCTCCGTCGCGTTCGGTCCTCCACGACTTACAGATCAAACACCCATTGATCTGTGCCAAACGCAGGCGTGCTGCTTCAAACGCCTCGAGGTCGACGCGCGAATGTTCATAGACCGCCAGTGACATAGACGCTGCTGCCGGCCCAATCCCCGGCACCAAACTGCCCCAGACGTAGCCCATTGGATCCTTGTCCGCAGGAATGTCGAGTTTCACGCGCAGTCTCCATCCTTAAGTCGACCCGCCGGGTCGGCGAGTGGGACGTCGAGCCCGTGGTACATGCCAGGTGCTGCCGACACCAGCCACGGAATCGCTCCAGTCAGGCGGTGCGCCGCAGTGGCATTCCCGCCGGCGGCGCGATTTCCGCCTTCGGATTCAGCTTCCACCGAGATGGTGAGGTTCGGGTCGCCAGTGACGATCAGCCGATGTGCCGAATCCCCGTCCGGGGTGGCCGGCCAATCAGGTGCGCAACTCGGAGTGATGCGCGTCACGTGTTCGATGATGAGTCGAGGCGCTCCGCGAACCCAACCTCGAACTTCGAACTTCAAACCGCCTTGGGTTCCTACCTCGAAGCTTCCCATTTGGGTTTCTACGGTTGCATCAAGCGGGCGGCGCTCGACGACCTCATCAATGCGCTCGATGGTCTCGCCGAGTGCCTCGGCCATGAGGTGCAGGACACCCGCCCAAACTGAAGTGACAACTCCAGGAGCAACCATAAGGGGCTCATAGGCCATCGGCATTCCGAAACCGATGATGTCGCGCACTACGAACGGTTGGTCATACGCGGAATAGTCGAACAGCTCCTGGCTGCGGATCTCGGTGATGTTCGAGGTGAGACCAGCAGCCAGCCGCGTCAGGACATCGTTCGCCCATCCCGGATCGATTCCCGATGCGAACAGGCGCCCGCCGCCATCAAACCCAGACTGCAACTTGGACCGAGTCTCGTCGTCCATGATTGGTTGGTAGTAGAGGGGATACACCGAGGGCGTTACGACGACTTTGCCCTTCGCGAGCAGCTCCACAATGTCTCGGATCGCATCGTCAGGACGAATGTCTCCTGATGCCATGTACGCGATGGCATCGACGTGATCGAGGACCGAATGATCATCTGTTGCGATTACACCGGTCGGCGCAGAGGAATCGAAGAAAGTCGCGGCATCACGGCCCACTTTTTCTGGGTTGTGGACGATGAGCGCCTCGAGCGTGAGTTGGGGATCGGCGGACACGCCACGCAGCGCAGCGCGCCCCATGTTGCCAGTTCCCCACACGGCGACCTTGATCGGTTTCGATAGCGGCGATATCACCTTCTTACAGTAGCAAGCGCTTCAATCGAACGTCATCGATCATCGCTCGTACACTCATCGCATGTCGCCGCGAATGCTCAGGCCTTCTCGATTCCTGTCGATCACGGTGATGTTCTGTGTGCTGGTCACACTCACCGGATGCCCGCGAGGAAAAGACTTACCGAGTCGAATCGACAACGGCTTCGAAGTCACAGCGGGGTCCACTCTGCTCGGCGCCGTATTCGCTGACACCGATGGGTGGACCGCGTATTCGAACATCTCCGGCGACCCCGTCGCTGTGTGGAATGACTTTGCGAAGCGCTCACGTTCCTTCACGTTTCGATCGATTGGTGATGCGCGCTCGTCCTGCTCGATATCCGGATCTCGTCTTGTCTGTCGTGCCGCAAGTCACCCCGAAGGTTCAAATACCGAAGCGATCCTCGTGTCGATGACCTACGGCGCGTGGCGGCCCTTCGGATCCGAATGCCGGGATGCTTGGTGTGGCGGCACACGCGAACGCAGTTTTGTCGTTCGCTATCTGCAAGGGAGCGCTGCGAAGGTGCTGCCCGCCCTCGAACCCATAGATGGATCTCCCGTCACGAACGGTTTTCGTACGAAGAGCGTCCTTCCGCGCGCCGACACCACGCTTGGCGGAAAATTGACGCTGACACAGCCCGCGCCATTTGAATTGACTTTTCCCGATGGCACCGTGACGCTCGGAACCCCGGTCACGATTTCGTGCGGCACCGAACAGGGCGTCGGCATCGTCGACTCGGCCGAGAGCGCTCCGAAATGGATGCAGCAGGTGCTCGAAATGCCATCCGCACCGCGCCTGCAACGCCTCGGGATTGATGAAGTGTTCACGGGAACAAGTCATGCCTTCTCCGGCTTCGATGTCACAGCAACTGGTACGAGAACTGCCGATGGCGACTATGTCGTGTTGCGCCTGTGCGCCGCGGCGACCAAGCCCTAGTCGTCGAGCTTGAGTGCCGCGACAAACGCCTCTTGTGGCACCTCGACCCGACCGATTTGCTTCATCTTCTTCTTGCCTTCTTTTTGCCGTTCGATCAGTTTGCGTTTCCGGGTGATGTCACCGCCGTAGCACTTCGCTAGCACGTCTTTGCGTTTCGCCTTTACCGTCTCACGAGCAATGATCCGCCCACCGATCGCTGCCTGAATCGGCACGTCGAAAAGCTGACGCGGTATGAGCTCCTTCAACTTCTCTGCCATGCGACGCCCGTAGTCGTACGCCTTGTCG
>JBARPG010000055.1:0-10115 GCA_049642885.1 Acidimicrobiia bacterium
AATGGGACCGGTGTGCTCGTGGCCGCGAACTTCGCAATCGGCGCGGTGCTGATGATGCGACTCTCAGAAATCGCGGCGCCATTCTTCGAATCCGTCGAGATCATCGAAGAGCATCACAATACGAAAAAGGACGCCCCTTCCGGCACTGCGCTCGTCACAGCAGAACGGATCGCGGCGGTCTCGGGCGAGTGGGGGAGCGACCCCACGGAACACGAGTTGCTACCGGGCGCGCGTGGTGCGACCACCGCCGAGGGAATCACGATTCATTCACTTCGCGTGAAAGGCCTCGTGGCGCATCAAGAAGTGGTGTTCGGCACAACGGGGCAAACCCTGCGCATCCGCCACGACTCACTCAACCGCGAATCCTTCATGCCGGGCATCGTTCGTGCTGCCGCGTGGATTCCCACTCACCCTGGTCTCACCCTTGGCCTCGAATCCGTGCTCGGGCTCTGACATTTCTGCAACCGTCCTTGACAATGAGACAAAAAGAGGCTTAGTGTCTCGGCGTGCCATCTGCCCTCGACCTCGAACTGCGCGAGCCGCCCGTCGATGAAGCTGGCACGGAACTTCGAGCAGTTGAGGCGACGCTGCGATGCCTGGCTCGGTACGGATACGCGAAGACCACTGTCGACGACATCGCTCGAGAAGCCGGAGTCTCGCGAGCGACCATCTATCGGGTGATTGGCGGGAAGTCGCAACTGTTCGATCGAGCCCTCATCGCCGAAGTCATGCGCATACGCGACCACGCCGCGACGATCGCCGCATCCGCAACGACCCTCGCAGACCACGTTGTGTCGATGTTGGTGGCAACCAGCAGGGAATTACGTGAGCACGCGGTTTTGAATGCGCTGCTCGGTCACGAACCCGATGCGATCGTGAGTTATGTGTCGGTTCACGGCGAGGCATTTGTCCAAGCGGCAATCAACGTCTTTGCTCCCGTCTTCACTCGCTTTGCGACTGAACGCGACGCCCGCGCAATTTCGGAAGCGCTGACCCGCATTTCAATTTCGAACATGGGCCCCGCCGCGCAGTGGGTCGACCTCACCAACGAGGAAGACGTGCGCCAGCTCGTGACCGGTTTCGTTCTCCCTCAAGCACTCAAAGGAAAAGCGCAATGACTGCAACTGAAGACATCATCGGTCGATCCGACATCAACGACATCGACTCGATTCTTGCGATCACCAATCCCGGTGACGATGCGGCCAGCCTAGGTGTCGCGTCGAATTTCGACTCGCTGTTTACCTGGGACTATGAGCGCTCCCGGCCGGCATTGTCGAAGTTGTACGAGAAGTCGAAGACCTCCCAATGGAACGGTGCCACCGATCTCGACTGGTCAACCGATGTTGATATCGAGAAGACGGCGTCCGCGTTGATCGTGAATGACAAGGCGGCGTTGTTCTCAACGATGGACCTCGCTGGGACTCCCTTTGCCAAGTGGAAATACAAGGAGTGGATTGCCTACGAAATCGAGGCACAGAATTGGGCGCTGAGCCAATTCACCCACGGCGAACAAGGGGCTCTGCTCTGTACCGCTCGTGTGACTGAAACCGTTCCCTATATCGACGCGAAGTATTACGCAGCGACGCAGGTCATGGATGAGGCACGACACGTCGAAGTGTTCTCGCGTTACCTCGACGAGAAACTCGAGGGGATGTACCCGATCAACGCGCACTTGCGCCTATTGCTCGAAGACATTCTGACGGATTCACGCTGGGATATGACCTACCTCGGGATGCAGGTGATGGTCGAAGGACTCGCCCTTGCCGCCTTTTCTTTCATGCACCAGATGACGAGCGAACCACTTCTGAAGAAACTGCTTCGGTATGTCATGAGTGATGAAGCACGACACGTCGCGTTTGGGGTGCTGTCGCTCCAGGAGTGCTACGCGGAAATGTCTGATGCCGAGATCCGTGAACGCCAAGAGTTCGCATTCGAGGCTGCCGTGCGCATGCGCGATCGATTCTTGCAACAGGAGGTCTGGGAACGCCTCGGGCTCCCGGTGAAAGAAGTTGTGGCAATGATCGTGGACGCCCCGGAGCGAAAACTGTTCCAATCGATTTTGTTTTCCAAGATCGTTCCGAACTGCAAGAAACTCGGTTTGCTCGATCGAAATGGCGGATGGCTGCGTCAGAAGTTCACCGAACTTGATGTGATCCACTTTGAAGATGCCGCCGACGCGAGTGAGGAATACAACGCACTCGACGAGGTCGCAAAGGATCGGGCAGCGCTCGCCGCAGCGAGTTAGCCAGCGATCGCCGATGTGAATTGGGTCAATGGGCACCGCGTACCTGTGCGCCTGCTTGACTAGGGCGCAATGACACCATCGAAAACGGCCCCATCATCGTTTGCCGACGCCGGAGTGCGCATCGTGTTCCTCGGAGGGCTCGGGGAGGTCGGTCGTAACTGTTTCTGTCTCGAAGTCGAAGATCGCATCCTTGTCGTCGATTGTGGGCTCATGTTTCCCGACGATGACATGCCAGGCGTCGACCTCGTACTTCCTGACTTCACCTATTTGCGTGAGCGCGCGGATCAAGTCGAAGCCGTCTACCTCACTCACGCGCATGAAGATCACGCGGGCGCGCTGGCGTACATGTTGGGTGACGTTCCGGCACCGATTTATGGCTCGGCCCTGTCGCTCGGAATGGCACGCCGACGCATCGAAGAGGCGCGCCTCTTGGGTCAGACTTCCTTTCATCCGATCGCGACCGACGGCGAACGCCGGAACATCGGCCCATTCGACATCACGTTTATGCCGGTCACTCACTCGGTGCCTCATGCATTTGCCGCGGCGTTCCACACTCCTGCAGGAACGATCATTCACACAGGAGATTTCAAGATCGACCTCACGCCCGTCGACGGCCGCCGCACGGACCTCGCGACACTCGGTTCAGTGGCACGCAACGAAGGCTGTCGCGTCTTGCTGTCGGATTCCACCAATGCGGAGAATCCCGGGTCGACTCCGAGCGAGCGATCCGTCGGAACGGGATTGCGCCACGTATTCCGTGAGCACCCGGACAAGCGCATTCTTGTAGCGAGTTTTGCCTCGCACTTGCACCGGGTGGAACAAGTCATTGACGCGGCCCGGCGCAACAAGCGCAAGATCGTGCTGCTCGGTCGCTCGATGGTTCACAACGTGGCGTTGGCACGCGAGATGGGGTTGATGCGGATCAACGAAGATGTCTTCGTGTCTCCAGAGGATGCGCACAAGTACGCGCCCGGTGAGATCTGCGTCATCTGCACGGGTTCCCAAGGGGAGCCGATGTCGGCCTTGGCGCTGATGGCGGCTCGTAGTCACCGCCATTTGGAACTCGGCGTCGACGATGTTGTGGTCATTTCAGCGCATGCGATTCCCGGAAATGAGACGAATGTCGGGCGCGTGATCAATTCATTGCATCGTGCCGGCGCAACGGTGGTGCATGGTCGCCAACATGGAGTGCACGTGTCGGGGCATGCTTCTTCGGATGAACTTCGTACGATGTTGAACCTTGTTGAGCCGGAATGGTTTATTCCGGTGCATGGAGAAATGCGGCAAATGGCGACGCATGCGCACATCGCGAAGGAGTGCGGAGTCGATGAGGACAAGATCCTCATTTGCGAGGACGGTGATGCGGTCACGATTGGAGCGACACTCGAGGTGGACCGCAAGTCAGTGCCAGCCGGCTACGTATACGTGGACGGCACGGTGGGGGACATCGGCGCAGGTGTGTTGCGTGACCGCAAGAAGCTTGCAGAAGAAGGACTCGTGGTCGTCTTCGCTGTCGTCGATGTCAATCGAGCTGAGATCGTGTCGGGTCCAGAGATCGTCACTCGCGGCTGGGTCTATGCGGAAGAAGCGGAAGGTCTTTTAGGGGAGGCCGCGGCCGCCGTGTCAAAGGCGCTGGTTGATGCGTTAACCGATGATGTCGTCGAGCTCGATGCATTGCGACGGATTACTCGGAAAGCCGTCGGATCATTCATCACAGCGAAAACGAAGCGCCGGCCGCAAGTCATTCCGGTCATCGTCGAAGTTTGAGTAGTGCCGCAACCGAAAAGCTGGGCAACCGTGACGGTTTCGATTTGTTGCGAATCTGTTTAAGACGCGAAACGGCCCCCCACCCGAAGGTGGAGGGCCGAAATCAACGAGTGAGCTGAGCTCAGATCACACGCACGTTCTGGGCCTCTTCGCCCTTGCGGCCGGGGGCCACATCGAACTCGACCTTTTGGCCTTCGTCGAGGGACTTGTATCCGTCACCTGCGATGTTGGAGAAATGCACGAATACATCGTCCCCACCGTCACGGGAGATGAAGCCGAAGCCCTTCTCAGAATTGAAAAATTTTACGGTACCTGTTGCCACTATGTTTCTCTCTTTATCTATTGCGTCTCACCTGAGTGGTGAATCGCCATGCGCAGGTTAGCCCGGATATCGAGCCCAGTGGTGACGCGGAGATCCCGTTGGAGATCCCGATGATGCTCATGTTGCTGGTGAGGCCAGTGTTACCGTTGCAAAATGGCATCTTCCAAGGGCAAGAAGCGCTCGTCACCACGTAGCGGCGCAAAGCCGAAGCCGCGGAGCCGCGCTTCGGCACGCCCCGCGCGAACCGAGCGCGAACCGCGAATCCCGGTGGTGCGCCAGCAATTGACCGGTCACGGCCAGGATGCATTTGCGTTCATACTGCTGGCAATCGGGATCATCGCCACTTTGAGCCTGGTTACGAATGTCACCGGCCCGCTTGGAGACGTACTCTCCAGGGGCCTCACCGGGCTGTTGGGTCGCGCATCAGCGATTGTGCCAGCCGCGTGTATCGGTGGAGCGATTGCCCTCTTTGGCAGTGGCAGAAACTCGCCGGCCGAAGGCACTGCCGACGAAGACAATGCTGACGAACCGAAACCGTGGCGGGTCACGATCGGACTCGTGCTCGTGACACTGGGTGTCGTTGGCCTGCTACATATCGCTCACAGCAGTCCGAGCTTGAACCCGATCGAAGGCTTGCGTTCCGCTGGAGGAATCGCCGGCTGGGCAATCGGCGCGCCACTCGCGGCAGCGCTGTCGTCCGTCGGTGGCGCCATCGTGTTGGTATGCATGCTCTCCTTCGGCGTCTTGCTCACGCCCGGCGTGCCGATGCGTCGAGTGATCTCGGCGATCAGCACCGGCTGGACCTCGGTTGTGAACGGCCTTCGTTCCTTCATGGACGTGGGCGGCACATCGGACGAAGCGGACGCCGTCGCAGAACCGGTGGAACCGGCAAGGGCGAACAGGAGCCGTCGCTCCGCCATTCCCGAATTGGAAATTGAGCAGGTGGAAGCTGAGCCCATCGAAGCGATCGAGATCGACGAGGAAGACGAACTCGACGACACGGACGAGCTGGAATACGAGGAAGTTGCCGAGGATGAAGACGAGGAGGACGAAGAATCGGGTGGAGAGGAGATCAACCTCTCAGTGCCGGCACACAGCGATTGGAAACTCCCCGCGGAAGACATTCTGAAACGCTCGCAGTCCAAGGGGCACGATCAGAAACTCACCGAAGCCGCAGGCAAGGTCCTCGAAGCGACCTTGCACGAGTTCGGTGTTGACGCTCGCCTCATCGGTATGACCGTTGGCCCGACGGTGACTCGCTATGAGCTCGAACTCGGTGCGGGAGTGAAAGTCAACAAGGTGACAACGCTGAGCCACGACATCGCCTATGCGATGGCTTCGGCCGACGTTCGCATCTTGGCGCCAATTCCGGGGCGCTCCGCGGTGGGCGTCGAAGTACCGAACAAGCTGCGCCAGCTCGTGACCCTCGGGGACATTCTCGAAAGCGATGAGGCGATGAAGTCGGTGCATCCCCTTGAGGTTGGTCTCGGGCGAGGCATCGACGGCAAAGCCGTCATGTTGAACCTCGCGAAAATGCCGCACTTGCTGATTGCAGGTCAAACGGGTGCCGGGAAGTCTTCCTGCATCAACTCCATCGTGACTTCCATTCTCATGCGTTCCACTCCCGATCAAGTGCGCATGATTCTCGTCGACCCCAAACGCGTCGAGCTCGGTGCGTACAACGATGTGCCGCACCTACTCACTCCTGTGGTGACCGTGCCGAAGAAGGCCGCGAACGCCCTCGAATGGGCGGTGCGCGAAATGGAGATGCGCTATGACCTGCTGGCCGACGTCGGCGTCCGCGACATCACCGGTTACAACGCGGCATACGACGCTGGTGATCTCCCGACGAAAGAGGACCCCGACCCCGATACGGGCAAGAGCTACGACCGTCTGCCCTTCATCGTGATTGTGGTCGACGAGTTGAACGATTTGATGATGGTTGCCGCGCGTGATGTCGAGAACTCGATCTGTCGCATCGCGCAAATGGCGCGTGCGGTTGGAATCCATTTGATCATCGCGACGCAACGACCATCAGTGGATGTCATCACAGGTGTGATCAAGGCGAACGTGCCAAGTCGCATGGCATTTGCCGTGTCGAGTTTGCAGGATTCGCGGGTCATTCTCGATCAGCCTGGCGCCGAGAAGTTGGTCGGCCAGGGCGACATGTTGATGGTGACCGCGAGTTCTTCGAAGGCGCAGCGTGTGCAGTGTTCGTGGATCGATGAGGATTGCGTTCGCAAAGTCGCCGCGCATTGGCGTCGCCAGGTCACCGAATCACGGTATGTCGAAGGAATCGCTGACGACGCCGCGACCCTCGGTGGTGGTGCCGTCGATGATGGCGAAACCGACGAGCTGTTGTTCGCCGCGATGGAGTTGGTGGTGCGTTCCGGGCTGGGTTCCACCTCCATGTTGCAACGCAAGTTGCGAGTGGGTTTTTCCCGCGCTGGCCGCCTGATGGATCTCCTCGAACGCCGTGGAATTGTTGGGCCGAGCGAAGGGTCAAAGGCGCGCGTGGTGCTGATGACGCAAGAAGAGTTCGAAGAAATGGGCGAGCGGGTCTAGAGCGTGCCAGTTTCGGAAGCGATATTCGTCGCGGGAGTCGTCATTGGTGCGCTCATGCTCTTCACGTGGTGTGTCAGCGTCCCAGCGCGGAACGCGTCCATCGTCGACTTGGTCTGGGGCGTCGGCTTTGCCTTCGTAGCGCTCAGCGTCGCTATGCGCGCGGGCGCCGAGGTCGCGCCGACGTGGCGTGCGGGAATGATCGTCGCCATGGTGGTGCTCTGGGGGTTGCGGCTGAGTGGATACCTAGCTCTGCGCAACAGCGGCAACGGAGAAGATTCCCGTTACGTTGCTATGCGAAAACGTGCCGGCAGAGGCTTCTGGTGGAAGAGCTTGTTCACGGTGTTCATTCTCCAGGGCGTATTGATGTGGATCGTGTCATCGCCAGTGCAAGTCGCATTGAGCCGTATGCCCACGGCATCGAAGAACGTCTCGGTTTTCGATTCTGTCGGCGCCGTGCTCTGGCTCGTCGGGATGTTCTTCGAAACCGTCGGCGATTTCCAGCTTGCGCGGTTCAAGAAGGATCCAGCGAGCGCGGGTCAGGTCATGGACCGGGGCTTGTGGAAATACACACGGCACCCGAACTACTTCGGCGACTTCTGCGTGTGGTGGGGCATCTATCTCCTATGCGCGAATGTTCCTGCTGCGCGGTGGTTCGTGTTCGGGCCGATCGTCATGACGGTTCTACTCACTCGCGTGTCAGGGGTGCCGCTGCTCGAGAAGTCGATGACGAAACGGCGACCCGGTTACGCCGACTACGTGGATCGCACTTCAAGTTTCATCCCGCGGCCACCACGACCGGCAGACGCTGAGCAGGCCGCGAACAATTCCCTGTAGGTTCCGTGCGTGACTGACCACGCTGAAATCGAAGCATCCGCCAAAGCGTTGACGGAGCGATTCTGGAACACGCTCTACGCGCGAGATTGGGAAGCGCTGAAGTCCTTCTTTGGGCCGACGAGTACCTACACCGATATGCCCACCCCTCCGGAGGACCTCGCGACTGGCCCCGATGAGATTCTCAAACGGTTGCGGCTCGGGCTCGAACCGATTTCGCAGTATGAGCACGAGCTGGTGCTCACCGTCGCGCAGGGCACAACGGTCGTCACCGAACATGCCGAGACCTGGCATTGGCATACGGGCGAATCGGTGCGTCTGCCATTTGTGAGCGTGCAAGAAACCGATGGCATCGTCATCACGCGATGGTCCGATTACTGGGACCTCCAAACTCTGCTCGGTGCTGCACCGCAATGGTGGATTGAGCACATCATGAACGGTTGGCAGTAGGCGACCAAAAGGAGTTCGAATGCATGACCTGATCATCAAAGGTGGCACCGTCGTCGACGGAGTGGGTTCCGAACCCATTACGGCCGATGTTGCCGTGACCGACGGCATCATCACCGAGGTCGGGCGTGTGGATGGTCCAGCGCAGCGCACGATTAGTGCTGACGGACTCACGGTGATGCCGGGCATCGTCGACATCCATACGCATTTCGACGGGCAAATCACATGGGATCCGCTCCTCACCCCGAGTTGTTGGCACGGCGTGACCACAGTTGTCATGGGCAACTGCGGCGTCGGCTTCGCTCCTGTCATCCCGGAGCGACGTGAATGGCTGATCGGCCTCATGGAAGGCGTTGAAGACATTCCGGGCTCGGCGCTCAGCGAGGGCATTCGATGGTCATGGGAGACCTATCCCGAATATCTCGACGCGGTGGAACATGCTTCGAAAGCGCTGGACGTTGGATCGTTCATTCCACATGGCGCCGTGCGCGCATATGTGATGGGGGAGCGCGGGGCGAAGAACGAACCCGCGACTGCCGAGGACATCGCGGCGATGGCAGAGATCGTGCGCGCCGGGATGTTGGCCGGTGGTCTCGGGTTTTCAACCAGTCGCACAATTGCGCATATGGCGATCGACGGCGAGCCGGTGCCTGGAACCTTCGCTGCCCGCGACGAACTATTCGGGATTGGTTCGGTGCTCGGGGAGCTGAACGCTGGCGTTTTCGAACTGGCTCCCGCAGGTGCCCTTGGGGAGGACCTTGCGGCACCCGATCGAGAGATGGCGTGGATGCGTGATCTTGCTGAGGCGATCAAGCGACCGGTCATGTTCGCGCTGCTGCAGAACGATCACGATCCTGATGCTTGGAGCAAGATGCTTGACCTCTGTGCCGAAGCACAGGCCGAGGGAATCCCGATTTATCCGCAAGTTGCGGGCCGTCCTATCAACTTGTTGTTGGGGCTCGGGACCTTTCATCCATTCGCGTATTGCCCGAGCTGGGGCATGTTGGGACTGGCCCCGATCGAAGAAAAGGTTGCCCGAATGGGTGACCCGGCGTTTCGGGCGACGCTGCTGGCCGAGGCAGAACAGATCGATCCGACCTTCGCCCAATTCCTTGAACCGTCCGGCGTCTACGTGATGGGAACGGAACCAAGCTATGAGCCCGCGGCGGCAGATTCGATCGCTGCTCGCGCACGCTCCAACGGGTGTAGCCCGATGGAGGAGTTCTATGACCGACTCCTCGATGAGCAGGGCCATGCCTTCCTGATGCGCCCGCTCCTGAACTTTTCTGATGGCAACCTCGACGCGGTTCGCACCATGCTTGCGCACCCCGCAACCGTGTGGGGGCTCGGTGACGGAGGCGCGCACTGCGGAACCACCTGCGATGCGTCGGTACCGACAACGATGCTCATGCATTGGGCACGAGACCGCGCCGAAGGAATCGCGTTGGAAGAGATTGTCCGCAAGATGACGAGCGCAACCGCAGACCTCATGGGTTTGGGCGACCGGGGGCGCCTCATGCCGGGGGCCATCGCTGATGTCAACCTTGTGGACCTAGAAGGCTTGCGGATGGATCGCCCCGAATTGGTGCACGACCTGCCTGGTGGGGCGAAGCGATTTGTGCAGCGCTCGCACGGTTGGAAGATGACGATAAAGTCGGGTGATGTGTTCATGGAAGACGGGATCGACACGGGCGTGCGCAATGGCATGCTGCTCCGTGGCGCCCGTTCATAAGCGGCAGTACCATTCGAGATGGCATTGAACCGTCGCGTCAGTAAGACGATGTTCGCCGCGGCTGCTTGGTCGCTCGTTGTCGTCGGGGTTCCCGGCTGCGATTCCAAGACAGAAACTCGTTCAGTGCGATCACGTGCCGCCAGTAGCGAGTCATCTAAAGCACCGGACGGCGAGCTCGTGCGGGCCGTGACGCAGCTCTTTACGGC
>JBARPG010000056.1:0-7045 GCA_049642885.1 Acidimicrobiia bacterium
ATTCCGATCATGCTGTCGGCAAGCATGAACAGCGCGGCGCCGACGATCGCGATTGCTGGCCCGGCGCCGATCGCACCGCTCATCATCAGGGTGATGACCGAGACATAGAGGCAGAGTGGCACGACCATTTCCTGATGGCCCTTTGCGATCGCGCCGCGGATGAGCAGCAAGAGCAGCGAAGCCCCGAAAATGCCGACCGCGAGCACTGAAATCAGAACCTGCGACGTGTTCCATCCTCGAACGGCGAAGCCGACAACGAAGAAGACATGCCCGAGGAAGAAGCTCCCGAGGCCGTAGAGGAAGTGCGAGCGATCACGCCAGCGATCGAACATCAAGAACACGTCGCCGAGCAGACAGAAGAACAACGCCAGCACCCACCAAGAACGCTGCGCATCGACGGGCGCCTTCGAGAACGCGGCGGCGAGCAGGCACGCCGCGGTCATTCCGGGCTTGGCCACGTACTCCGCGTGTTTGTGGCGGGCGACGACGGCCCACCAATCGAGGAGGGCGAAACATCCTGCTGCGATGAGCATCGCGGTGAAGACTGCATCGGAGGGCGCGAACATCCTGACAGTCTTGCGCGTCAGGGTGAGAGGCGGTCGATTGACCATCCTTCGTCCACGCGCCTGTACCGCAAACGATCGTGGAGTCGCGAGGTTCGTCCCTGCCAAAACTCGGCCTCTCGTGGCACGACCAAGAATCCGCTCCAATGCGGTGGCCGCGGAACCTCGATGCCCTCGAAACGATCTTCGGCATCCGTCACCCACGCGTCGAGGGTGGCGCGATCAGGAATCACCTGACTCTGCCGCGAGGCCCACGCGCCAATCTGTGTTTCCCGAGGACGCGACGCGAAATACGCGTCAGCTTGTTCGTCGGTCACGCGAGCAGCGACTCCACGCACTCGAACTTGGCGGAGTACCTCCCGCCAGTACCAAACGAGTGTGACCTCTTGGGTGACGGCGAGTTCCTGCGCCTTCTGACTTCCGAGATTCGTGTAGAAGACGAAACCCTCGTCTTGCAGTCCGCGCAATGCCACAGTTCGGGCGTTGACCTCCTCGCCGTGCACGGTCGCGAGGGTCATTGCATCTGGCTCGAGCACTCCACTCGCCTCGGCGTCTGCGAACCAGCGACGGAACTGCGTCACTGGATCAGGCGCGCAGTCCGAAATCTCGAACGATTCCCCTGGGTACTCGCGGCGCTCCATCACCTCAATGTAGATCGACACCTCGTCGGGATCCCCTGCCGCCGAACGTGTTTGCAGCGTTGGCGACCCCGTATCGAGCGTTGGGTACCAAAGTGACGCCATACGTCACCTCATATCACCAACGCTCGGGGGGCGGACATAGGGTACGGAAATGGATTTCACCCCCAGCCCACGCAGCCAGGAACTCATCGCAGCGCTCACGCAATTCTCGAATGATGAAGTGCGTCCGGCGATCGCAACGATCAACGCCGAGCTTGCCGCTGACCCCAGCCCCCATGCAGATGACTGCGCAACGCTGCGAGCGCTGAGAGAGCGAGCGCAATCGCTCGGGCTTTGGAACTTCTTCATGCGCGATACGCGGTTTGGCCCCGGGCTGAGCGTTTCTGACTACGCACCGCTCTGGGAACTTATGGGGCGAGTGCCACACCTCGCTGCAATCACGAACTGCGCAGCGCCACACACCGGCAACATGGAACTGCTTGCCGAGTTCGGAACTCCTGAACAACAGGAGCGTTGGCTCCAGCCGCTCTTGGACGGCACAATCCGATCCTGTTTCTCTATGACCGAGCCGTGGGTTGCTTCCTCCGATGGGGCCAATATGGAATCCACGATCGTCGAAGATGGCGATGACTACATCGTGAACGCACACAAGTGGTGGTCTACCGGAGGCATGTCTCCGCGCTGCGAAATCGCGATTGTCATGGCGGTAATCGCTCCCGACGCACCACGACACCTCCGGCACTCAATGATCTTGGTGCCCCTCGATACGCCCGGCGTCACGGTCGTTCGCGCCCTCAGCATTTTTGGAAGCATCGCAGGAGAAAGCGATGCGGAGATCCTCTTCGACAAGGTGCGTGTACCGAAGTCGAATCTCATTTCAACTCCCGGTTCGGGTTTTGCGATCGCCCAGGCGCGACTCGGGCCTGGCCGCATCCACCACTGCATGCGTGCGATCGGTGCTGCCGAATATGCCCTCGAGCTCATGTCATCTCGCGCGCAGCTCCGCATCGCATTTGGATCGCACCTGGCAGACCACGGCATGGCAATGGAGGCGGTGGCGCTCTCGCGGATCGAAATCAATCAAGCGCGACTGCTCGTGCAACACGCGGCATGGATGATTGACACGGTAGGAGCGAAATCTGCCCGCACGGAAATTGCAGCGATCAAGGTCGCTGCTGCCCGTATGGCCTGCACCGTGATTGACCGGGCAATCCAGATTTTCGGGGCAGCCGGAGTCAGCCAAGACGTGCCGTTAGCTGAGCTGTACGCGAACGCTCGCACGCTCCGCCTCGTCGATGGTCCTGACGAAGTGCATCTGCGCCAAATCGCACGCGCCGAGCTTCGCAAATACGAGGGCCTACGACCCTCGGCAAACACACCGCTTCCACCCGCGAATTGAGATCACGGCGGATGGTCGAGGCTGCCGCTGCCCGATTCTGATCGGGCGCTCATCACGACGGAACCGAGAATGACGAACGCGGACCCGACGGCCATTTCGAAACCGAAGGCCGAGCCGATCACTGCAAGCCCGACGAGAGCAGCAATGCCCTGACCGAAGACCGCCGACGCGACGGCCGCAGTGTCAAAGCGATCAAGCACCACGAAGAGCGCCATGAACGCGACGCCCGTTGCAATGCCTGAAGCGATGAGCACGATCACCTCAGGCCGCGGCGGACTATGCACGTCACCCGAGGCAATTCCGACTGCACAAATGGCAATCCCGACCCAAAGTGAGGACCATGCCGAAGCGGTGACAGCACTCGTGCGCGTGATCAGACGCGGTGCGATAAACGAGTAGGCGGCAAACGCGAGTGCCGCGACGAACGCCCACCCGAACCCGCCAGCATCGATCGCTCCCCGGCCGCCAGCGAACGCGATCGCAATCAGCCCGCTGGCCGCAAGCGCCACCCCAATCCAGATCGCGGAAATGAACTCCGCTTTTGATTCGCGATGTTCAGCGAGTGCCATCAGCGTCGGTGCTGACAAGAGCACTCCCGTCGCCGCAAGGGGGGCTCCGCGGCGAAGCGCTTGGTAGTAACAGATCGCTTCGATCGCGTACAACGTGCCCGCCACGACCGCGAGGGGCAGGCGCTCCCCCGCAACAGGAATGATCGGGCGGCCCATCACGCGCAGTACGGCCGCAACGACTAACCCGGCGACAAGGAACCGTGCACCCACCGCCGCGTACATGTCAGTTCCACGGCGCGCCATCCACGCGCCGGCGCCCACGGTCACGCCATACGCGCCAACCCCGCAGACCGCGAGTGACATCGTTCGTACGCCGGATCGAACCACGCTCTGAGACTACCGACGCCCCCGGCCACCGTGGTTGAGGTGCGCCCAGTTACCTGCCTGGAGGTTGAGCTCCACCCGGACGGCGGGTCAGATCTCCAGGTTTGCACTTGCCCCACAAGCCGACGCGTGCGTTACGAGCCTCGGCCTGCAAGTCATGGAACTCGTCCGCGTGTGCGACATTCGGTGGCACGCGATACGCCTGCACATATCCCTCGCGCAGCATCTGAGCATTCACAAACATGCCGTCGCTCACCCGATAGACGTACCCCAATGTCCGGCCGTACTGATCCTCCGACTCAACGTCCGCGACGAGCACGACTGAGGTTCCTTTCGGAAGCAGGCCCCGGAGATGTTCTGCGGCGCGCACACCGAAACATTGCACCGGCCCACGAGTGGGATCTTCCTCTGGGGCATCGATTCCAACGAAACGCACCTTGCGTCCGTCAGTAAGGCGAATCGTGTCGCCGTCGTAGACCTTCTTCACTGTCACAGTTTCGCCACGCGGAATGATGTTCGCTGCCGTGAGCGCCGACGCGGAAGATGCGCTGCCTTGTGCATCCGATTCTGAACCTGCTTCCGAACACGCCGAGCCCACAAGTGCGAGCGCCAGCCCCAGCGAAAGGAACGAAGCAGATCGACTGGGCGTTCTGTGATTGGTCACGCGCCCAGCGTTGCAGACATAACGCCGGGCGCTACGGTCATGCGATGTCTGATCGCCGCGGCCTTTTCGCACCCTTCCGCTCGCCGCGGTACTCCGCTGTGTGGAGTGGCGCGTTCGTTTCAAATATCGGTACGTGGATGGAGACGCTCACGATTGGCGTCTACATCACCGATGTCACCAAACAAGCGGCGTGGACCGGGGTGATCGCCGCTGCCGGTTTCGTGCCGAACGCAGTGTTCGCACCGCTTGGTGGCGCGCTCGCTGACCGCATATCTCGCCGGGCGCTGCTGATTTTCACGAATACCGCGCAGGCATGCGTCGCTGCGACCCTCGCGCTCCTCATTGGTACGAGCCATCCGAAACCGATTCTCATTACGGCACTGGTCTTCATCGGATCGTCCGTCGGGTCCATGGGATTCCCTGCGTACATGTCCGTGTTGCCCGACCTCGTCGAACGGGAAGACATTCCCGCGGCAGTCGCCCTGAGTTCGACCCAATGGAATCTGGGCCGGGTCGTCGGGCCGGCGATCGCTGGGTTCACACTGAAACGGTTCGGGTACAGCACGGCGTTGTGGGTGAATGCGTTCAGCTTCATCGGTCCGATCGTGGCGATGATGCTCATCGCACTTCCCTCCCGAGTGGCTGCCGTTCGCGAGAGTGTCTTCGAATCGATGAAGTCGGGGTTCCGGTTCGCTCGGCACGATCCCGCAGTCTGGGTGGCCTTGCGCATTTTGATGATCACCGCGTTCTTCGGCGCTCCATTCATCGCGTTGATCCCTGCGGTCGCTCACCTCATGCTCGGGGGTGGAAAGGATGCCGCGGGATGGTTGACGGCGGGCCAAGGCGTCGGTGCGGTCATCGCAGCCGTGGTCCTCGGCGTGGCGCGTCGACGCTACGGCGCGAGCAGCACCTTGCTCGGCGCGTTCGCCATCTTCATTGCCTCGTTGATCGCGTACGCCCTCTCCCCCAACGTGGCGTTCGCGAGCGCGGCACTCGTGTTAGTGGGCGGCAGCTACTTGGCGGCGTTCGCGTCACTGACCACAACGGCGCAGTTGCGAGCCGCGCCCGAGCTTCGTGGCCGCACCCTGGCGACGTTCATGATCGTTCTCGGTGTGCTGTTTCCAATCGGGGCCCTCATCCAAGGCAAGCTCGGCGACCTCATCGGGTTGCGATGGGTGACGGCGGGTTCTGGAGTGTTCTTTGGCCTCGTGCTCGCGGTCGTGCTCATCAGAAAGCCTGATTTCATGGCCCCTTTGAATGATGCCCACGGCGATAGCAACCATGGGAGTGATTACTCCTAAGATTGCCTGGTGACAGCGACCCGCCTCAGAATCACCGAACTTTCGGAGCGAGCGGAGGTCAGCGTTGACACCATCCGCTTCTACCAAAAGCGTGGTCTGTTGGCGCCGCCTGAGCGCGATGGACGTGTCGGCTTTTACTCAGAAGACCATGTGCAGCGCCTCGCCGAGATTCGCACCTTGCAAGATCATGGGTTGCCGCTCGCCATCATCGGCACCCTCGACGAGGAACCAGGAGCTTCGCCTGTGCGCTCTGCCCTCGCCCGCGCTCGTGCCGCGCAGTCTGAGGCCGGTCTTCGACTGGACGATGCGGCCGCGCGGACTGGCATTCCTGCCGAGACCATCCAGGCAGCGGTCGATGCGGGGTTGATCGGCACACGCTCGGGTTCTTCGGATCATGCGACCGTGAGCGAGACCGATCTCCGAGCGCTCGAAGCCGGCGCCGAGTTGCTCGCTGCGGGCGTTCCGCTCGAAGCATTGCTTGAACTCGCACTGCAATTCGACGCCGTGAGCCGCGAGGTCGCAACGCGCGCAGCTGAACTGTTTGATGTGTACGTACGCTCGGCTGCCACCGATGCTGCTGGCGGGGGCGATCCGAGCGAACTGCTGGCCGCGCAATTCGAACGCCTCTTAGATGTTTCCGAACGACTCGTCGGCACGCATGTTCGGCGGGCGCTCCTCGATGCTGCCGAAACCCGAGCAAATGAAGGAACCGCATGAGCGTGTTTACCGACGGCGAACTCCCCCAGGGTGCAGAGAAGGTCGAGCGTGTCGAGAACATGTTCGACCGAATCGCACCGAGCTACGACCGCGTGAACCGCGTCATGACCTTTGGCCTTGATCAGCGCTGGCGCAAACGGACCCTGCGTGAGATTCGATTGACCGCGGGCGACTTGTTCTTGGATTTGGCCTGTGGCACCGGTGACTTCTCGAGGCTTGCGACCGATATCGGTGCAGTGGCGGTGGGCATCGACCGCTCGGCAGGAATGATCGCCCATGCGCGCACCACCGCGTGTTTGGTGCGCGGTGACATCTTGAGGTTGCCGGTACCGACCGGGTCGATTGACAGCATCGCGTGTGGATTCGCGCTTCGAAATGTGATCGATGTTGCAGGGTTGTTTCTCGAGTGCGGTCGAGTGCTGCGGCCGGGTGGTCGCCTGGGCTTGTTGGAAGTTGCCGAGCCCGAGTCGAAGAAGCTTGCCGCCATTCACCATTTCTATTTCCACCGTGTTGTGCCCAAGATCGGCGGTTGGATTTCAGGGCAGCGCGACGCGTATGAGTACCTCCCGAAGTCGGTTGCCTATTTGCCGGAGCCTCGGGCATTGCTTGCCGATGTGCGTGAGGCAGGTTTTCACACCGTGCGCCGCACGCTGCTCGGTGGCGGTGGAGCACAACTCATTACCGCGGTGCGCGCATAGTGACCTCCGCGATGCTTGGAGTCTCCGCGCGCACGACGGCCTGTGATGAGCGGTCCTTCGAGGCGGCGCTCGAGCACGCCTCGTTTGTGCACCTTTCCGATGAGATCTCGATTGTTGGAATCGGGTGTGCGCTCGAAGTTGAACCCACATCCGCAGAGCTGATCTTGCG
>JBARPG010000057.1:0-15248 GCA_049642885.1 Acidimicrobiia bacterium
ATGTAGGTGCGCTCGGCGGAGAGTTCATTGGGGGAAACCTTGAGCTGCTGGTACCCGAGCGGGTACGCCACCCCCACGATGAGGCGAACCCCGATAATCAGAATCGTCGCAAGCACAGGAAGGGCGACGCCACCCCGCCGGATATTGATGAGGAACAGCACCGCCGAGATCGCTGCGACAACGACCATGAGCTGGAGCCCAGGGAGACTGGCGGCGATATCGGTGGCACTCGCGCCGCGCACCACCCCCCGGTCAGAATTCATGAGGCCGTATTGATCGAGCCAGTACTGCACCGCCTTGACCCCTGCGGCAATGGCTAACAGCACTGACACATGGATCTTCACGGCAGTGCTCATTCGTTGGAATGGTGGCTGCACCCGCAAGCCGCCCCACAGGTAGTGCGCCAGCACCGTAACGATGATCGTGATCACGATGACCCCGAAGGCCCAATCTGCGATGAAACGCCACCAGGGCAATTCGAAGATGTAGAAGCCAACGTCTTTCCCGAACTGCGGGTCTTTCACGCCGAAAGATGTGCTGTTCCGAAACAGCAACCATTGCTCCCAGTTCTGGCCCACCTGAAGACCCGCTACGCCAGAAATGAATACGACCCCGGCGGTCCAGGCCCATTTCGACCGCGAGCCGACGGCCTCGGCCAATCGAGCGACGGCAACGTCCTCTGGAGACCGCGCGTCATACGAGCGCGTATCAAAACGCCGCGCAATCAAGATTTGCGCGACAAGAATTGCAGCCACGACGAGCATCGCGAGCCCCGCGGGAACCAAACGCGCGGCCCACAACGTTCCCCATGTGTCGCGTTGATGAAGCTCGCCAAACCACCAGTAGTCAATGAGGATGCGACTGAGGGTCGTACCGAAAAGCGCAAGGGCGACGAGCACAATGACAGCCGCAGAGAGAATTCGTTTCAGGACTTGAGAAGGTTGGCGTTTTGGCACAAGCGCATCCTAAGCAGCGCTGCGCTCATGGTCCGCTGCAGGGCCTAGAACATCTAGCCCACGGCAGTGCCGTTGAGACCAACGACCAATGCGGCGTCTGCGACCACGCATCGACATCCCGGATGCGCAGGAGGAAACGCTTGACCCGTCGGGAATGTGTTCCCCTTGCAGGTGGGTTCGAGCGCGTTGTCATCTGCTTCTGGGCACACGCCGGTCGCTTCGGCGATCCATGCCATAGAGGTGCCTTCAGGGAGCGCTGCCACCACACCCGCGTTATAGGCACCGACCAGGACGAAATCGACGAACGATTCCAGCTCTTCTCGGCGGTACTCCCGAAAGACCGCCGTGATTCGACCGTGTGCTTCACCTGCGTCATCGGCAAGCGCTGCTTGGACAAGATCGTTCCACCGCGCGCCTTCGGCTTCCACGAGCGGCCGCGCGTAGTCCAGCGCGCTCGCGACATCCGTGGCCTGGTCGGGCCTAGCTACCGCCGCGCCAGCAGTTGCTGCACGCTCGACGGTTTCGGAGAAGGCAGCCCACCAATCTGCAGGACGATCCACGGTCGCAACAGTCTTCTTGCCCCGCCCCTTCACCGAACGCAGCGATTCGAGTAGTTGGTTCTGGTCGTCTTGCAGCACGCGTTTGATGCGCCGAGCCGCAAGCGTGACTGAGGGTTCAAGCGCGTCATCACGCTGAGCCGTCAGACTCGTCGCTGCTTCGCTTTCGCTTTCCGCTACCGGGGATGCTTGGCTTTCCGTTTCGTGAGATTCCTCGCCTGATGGAGCCAGGGGGGATTCCGCTTCGGCGACAGCCGGCTCGACCGTTTCGCTTTCTCCGACCTCACTGGTGTCAGTCTCCGGAGCCGCGTCAACTCGTTCCGCCTTCAGCCGGGCGAATAACGCACCAACGGTGTCGGCCTCTGACGTGCCCACATCTGCGGGATCCATCTTCGCGTCCGGCCCCGGATCCGTTTCAGCAGATTCTTCAGGCGTTCCCTCGGCAACTCCGGGCTCCTCCGCCGGGAGATCAATATCGAAGACCGAGAAATCGATATCACCGAGCTCGCCCATTACCACAGAGCTCACATCCGTCTCATCGAAATCGTCGATGACATCGGAGTTGGCGGCCGACTCATCCTCACCGTTTTGTGCAACGGAACGATCGGCAGTGTGCGAAGTCCCGGCTCGCTGCAGCGCGGTCATGGCCTCGGAAGCGCCGAGCCGCACGGCTTCTACCGAGCGGACAAGCCGATCTCGGCTGCGTTCGAGTTCTCCGATTTGGTCTGTCAGCGTGCGTCGACGTCGATCGAGGTCCAACAAGATGCGCTCACGCACGCTCCTCGCCTCGGCAACCATCGAACGACCATGTTCTTTTGCTTCTTCAACCGTGGTCACCGCGTCGCGTTCGGCTCCCTCACGGAGGATGGCAAGTTCGCTCAGATGAGCGTCTCGACGATGGTCAAGCGTCTCCTCGAGTTCCTTAGTCGCGCGGTCACGCTCCTCGGCGATCGCATCGCGTTGCCGAGCCGCTTCCGCCTTCAGCGCTACGAGTTCTGACTCAACCGCTTCGCGTTGCGCGGAGAGCTCCGTGTCGAGCGCCGCTCGCGCCTCGGAAGCTTCGGTGGCGACCTGGTCGCGCGTTTGAGACGCGTGCTCGGCCGCCTCGCTCCTGACAGTCTCGGCGACCTGCTCCGCCTCGGAGCGCAGCTCCTCGGCTCGTGCTTCTGCCTTCGTGCGCAAATCTGCCGCGGCTTCATGCGCGACGCGCAACACGCGCGCCGTTTCCTCGCCGAGCTTGGACATGAGCGTGGTTTCGTCGAGGGTGAGCCCGCTGCTCGACAGCACCCGCGCTTCGAGTTCGCTGTACTTCCGCTGTTCTTCAGCGAGGCGCTCCGATAGGTCGCGCAACGCTCGTCGAACCTCTGCCTCGTCGAGGCCGCGCCGAACCACCGTGAATTGCTGCTCAGTGAGTGAGGAACGTGAAGCGGAACCGTCGCCTCGGTTTCCTTCGGATGCGAGCATGATGAACCGCCTTCTCGGGGCCCCATCTCCTCCCGCCGGTGGAGTTTACGGTGCCGCTGGCGTTGGTTCTGGGATGTTCTTCGGGACCGCCTTGGGGATCGGAGCGCCGCCGTGCTTCCGCAACAGGGCGAGCGCCTGATCCAATGTCGAGACGGCGTACACCTTCATGTTGCCCGCGCCCTTCCGTGCGTCAGATGCATCCTCCGTGGGCGTGATCATGTAGTCCGTGCCTGCGCGCCGAGCGGCAATTGCTTTCAGCCGGGCGCCACCGATCGCCCCGACGTTCCCATCTGCAGAGATCGTGCCCGTCACCGCTATGTGCTTGCCGCCCGTCAAGTCACCTTCGGTCAGTTGATCGATGATCTCGAGCGTGAACCCGAGTCCTCCCGAGGGGCCCGTGACCTGGTCGGGGTTGATCTCAACTCCGAGCGGGAGAGAATCGGGCCGGACGATACCGATTGGCGACACGCCAATTCCTGGACGTTTCGTTCCGTCTTTGTTTTCGAACTGCCCGACCTTGACGTCAAATGTTCGTTCCGCACCAGATCTTCGAACGGTGATCTCGGCGGTATCCCCCGGCTCGTGTGCGCGCACGTACTTGGTCACATCGGCAGGAGCTGAAACCTCCTGGCCGTCGATCGCGGTGATGACATCGCAGACTTCGAGCACCGCGGCAGCAGGCATCTTCGGAACGAGTTGGAGAACGACGACCGTCCGCTTGACGTGTTTGACGTCGATGCCCAACACATCTGCCGCAGCAAGTTGCGCTGCTGCCTCGGCATCCACCATTTCGTACTGCGACAGGCAACGGTCTTCGGTATCGGAGAGGCCACCGAGTAAGTCTTTAGTGTTGACAATCTCGGTATCGCTTTGACGCTTTGCCCAGAACTCCTCGAAGAGATTCAAATCGTGGTTCCCGACAGCAACGGTCAGGAGATAGAAATCCCCCTTCGAGGGAGACGCACCCTGAACGTGCACGAGCGTACTCATCGCCCCAACATCGCCGGGGCGAATTGTGCGCTTCGAAACATGAATCGCTGATCCCGCGATTGCTGCCGCAATCACCAAGATCGACACCACAACTCCAACAGCACGGCGATGTTTCTTTCGCCTTTTTGCCAGCGGAGCTTGGTCAGAGGGGTCTTGGGGATGCATCATGGAAGGCGTGTCAGAGAACATGGCTAGGCAAGAGCCTGCCACGCGGAACCCAGGTGCACGCGCGCAGCCTGAAATCGCCGCGGCCAAAGTGGTGTCGGACTACCGCGTTGTGCGTCGATCTGCCGCCGCGATTCAGCTGCTCGGACTCATCGCGATTCTTGGAATCATGGCGGGCATTGTCGTGGCTGCGACGATTGGTGGAGGCTTCGGGCTCGTTCGCAAAGTCGGCGGTGTCGACCCAACGGCCAACGTTCAAGTTACGAGTGCATCGTCTGCGATCACGGCCGTGACCTCCGCGGCGACTCCATAGCGCTGTTACGACATGCCGTCGATCGGAACCGGCGGATCACTGCGTTTCAACGTGGCGCGCACGACGTAGCGATACTTCGCACTGCCGGGAGGATGACACGCGAAGAGCGTCAGCGCCTGCCCGGGTTCCTGGGCCGCGATCCAGGTCTCGGCCGGGTCGACAACGACCGTGTGGCCAAACACATATGTGAACACGCCCTTCGGTGTTCGCACAATGATTTCGTCTCCCGAAGCGAGCTCATCAATTCTCCGGAAGGGGTGCGAGTGCGTGACGCGATGACCTGCGATCACCGCATTTCCGTAACCGCCTGGTTCCGCCGTTCCCGGCCAGTGCCCCGGACCGACATCGATCACGGTGAGCCACACACCCTCATAGATCTTGTGCTTCAAACCGATCTTCGGGATTTCAATTTCGCCAATCTGGATGACCGGCACATTCGCATGGGCGTCTTGCGGCGCATCCTGTGGGACTGGGAGCGGTGGCGCGGCGCTGGTCGTCGAAGAGGTCTCCAGGGGAAGGCTCGTGGTCGATGCCTGCGAAGTCGGAGACGCTCCTACGCGCGATATTCGCGCATGACCATCAACCACCGTAACGATGGCGGCAGAAATCGCGAGGACAATGCCCGCGCCCGCGGCAATCCAGACTCGACTCTTCACGATTGGTGTATCGGCACTTCTACGCTGCACCTGTGCACAAACCTCCAGGAGAGCCGAGCATGACGTTTTCTGACGACATCGCTCGGGCAAGGAAAGAACCAGAAGTTGCCCTCCAGAACGTAGATCCTCGCGTACGGTGTGCCGCCCTGGCCAGCCTCGCAACCCGGAAACAACTCGGGGTGCATTGGGACGAGGTCTGCCACGACGCCTCGTGGCTGGTGCGCCGGCGCGCCTGCGAGCTCGCCGCTCACACCAATCTTCCGCCCGATGCCGCGCTCATTGATCTCCTCGGCGATGAACATCCGCTCGTCACTGAGGCTGCGGCCTTCGCTCTCGGTGAGCGCGAATGCGTTGGCGCCGTCCCCGCTCTCGTATCAATTGTTTCTCACGATGACCCGCTCGTTCGAGAAGCAGTCGTCGCCGCGCTCGGTGCGATTGGCGATCTCTCAGGGTTCGACGCTGTCCTCGCTGGGCTCCGTGACAAACCACCGATCCGGCGACGGGCAGTGTGCGCGCTTGCTGCCTTCGAAGGGCCCGAAGTCGAAGAAGCGCTGGCGATCGCTTTGAACGATCGCGATTGGCAAGTCCGACAAATCGCGGAGACTCTGATGCGTACCGCACTCGTCGCGCCCGACGACGCAACAGGAAAGCCTTAGCGGCGCGGGCGCCCCATGAACACGTCTCCGAGTTGATCGAAGCTCTCGATGCAGCGCCCGGCACCGAGCACGACCGATTCGAGCGGCTGGTCGACCATGTGCACCGGTAGTTTCGTCTCTTCTGAAATCCTGCGATCCAGACCCCGCAGCATTCCCCCGCCGCCGACCAGGTGAATGCCATTAATAATCAGATCTTGTGCGAGTTCGGGTGGCGTCTGCGCGAGACAGCGAATGACGGCATCACAAATTGCCCGGGTCTGTTCCTCGATCGCACCGCGCACTTCTTCAGGTGAGAGCACGACGACTTTTGGGAGTCCGCTCATCAGATCGCGTCCGCGCACCTCAGCCTTGTATTCATCCTCGGTGGGAAACGCCGAACCAATCGCGATCTTGATTTCCTCTGCGGTGCGCTCACCAATTGCGATTCCATATTCGCGGCGCACGTATGCCTGAATTGCCGCGTCGATGTCGAACGAGCCGACCCGAACCGCTTCGAGGGCGACGATCCCGCGGAGCGAAATCACGGCAACTTCGCTCGTTCCGCCGCCAACGTCGATCACCATGCTCCCAAGCGGCTCATCAATTGGAAGGCCAGCTCCAATCGCCGCGGCCATGGGTTGCTCAACAAGCTGTGTCTGAGCCGCTCCTGCTCGGTGCGCAGCTTCGAGGACCGCGCGCTGTTCTACGTGGGTAATCGCTGACGGCACACAAATGAGCACGCGAGAGCGATAGAGCCGCGAAACCCCCGCTCGTTGAAAGAGCAATCGAATCATGCGCTGGGTGATCTCAAAATCGGTGATGGCTCCCCCGCGAAGCGGTCGCACGGCAACGATGTACCCCGGTGTACGCCCGATCATCTGCCATGCCTCATGGCCCATCGCGAGCACTTCTTGAGTTCTGCTGTTGAGCGCGATCACGGTTGGCTCGTTGAGGATGATGCCTTGGCCGCGTGCGTACACGAGTGTGTTCGCCGTCCCAAGATCAATCGCCAGATCGCGTGCCATGCTCCGCTAACTCCGCTCGTGCGAGAGGTCGACAATGGGTTGATGAGTCACAGCCCAACCATCGCCCTCAGTGGAATGTTCGAATTTCCAAATAGGAAGAGATGCTTTCACAGAGTCCACGGCGAATTCGCAGGCAGCAAAGGCTTCGCGGCGATGCGCGGTGGCTGCTGCAATGACCAGCGATGGTTCTCCCAGTTCCACGCGGCCGATTCTGTGCCAAATCGCCAGGCGGCGCACCGACGGAAATGCGTTCAATACATGGCTGGCGACGAGGTCGAGGCTTTTTTGCAGCGTCGACTCATATGCCTCGTATGTGATCGCGGTCACACCCGTTCTACCGTCAGAGTGCGCTCGAACAATTCCGAGGAAGAGCGCAATGGCACCGCACCCAGGCTCTGCTGCCCACGCTTGGATGTCTTCGAGGTTGATCGGGGCGCGTGTGGCATGCACCCATGTCGACTCGTGAGATCCCGCCTGCACCTCAGGGATGGTAGTGGGAACTCCCGATTGGTGGTTCGGCGGGTGCGTCTGGAGCAGCCTCTGGCTCGATTTCACGAGGCAACACCACGCGAATGGTTGTCCCCCGCCCGAGCACGCTCGTTGCTTCGACCGATCCTCGCAGCGACTCCACGAGGCCTTTGACGATGTACAGGCCGAGGCCCGATCCACCACGTCCTCGGTCGGCGGCGAGTCGTTCGAACCGGCCAAAGAGCTTCGGAATATCTGCCGGTGCGATCCCAATGCCTTCGTCGCTCACCAACAATACGAACGCATCTTCGCCGGTGTCGGTGCGACCCGGAGCGATCTCGAGTCTGACAGTCCCGCCATCTGGGGAATATGTGACCGCGTTCGAGCACAGGTTGACGAGAATGCGCCGCAAGAACGTTCCATCGGTCTGTACCTGTTCGAGTTCATCGGGGATTTCGACGACGAAGTCAACGTGGTTCGTGATTGGTTGAAGCTCCGCGAGCACTGCAGAGACGACCTGTGGAAGGTTCACTAGTTCTGGCACGGACACGATACGCCCAGCGTCAATCGTGGACGCCGTCAGCAAATGCTCCACGAGACGCTGCACGCGGCGGACCTGCCGATGAATCGCTTCAACCGCGTCGGAGTACTCCTCAGGCGACAGTAGGTCGCGGTGTTCGAGCGCTCGGAGAAAGCCCCTCAACGCGGTAATCGGCGTGCGCAACTCGTGGGATGTGACCGCGAGGAAGTCGTCCTTGGCGATCGAGACACGACGAAGTTCTTCGATGGTCTGACTCGCGAGTCGCCTGAGCCGATCTTGCTCGAGAAACTGTGCGCATTCGACTGCGACCGTATTCAGCATCCTCATCGATACCGCCAGCGCCGGCCCAGAATCGCGTGTCGCGGCAGACAGAATTCCGAATCGCTGATCGCGAACGCGAATTGGGGCGATGATCAAAGCCCCATGTTGCGGAATGATCAACTGCATTTCCGGCGGAATCAAGCGATCGTTGGGGCGGAGTGTGATCGGGCGATCCACAAACTCCAAGACGCGATCCCACCGGATATTCACTGCCACCGCTTCGGGCGCATCTGCGCCTCGTGAGACATACGCCATCGCTGGACCCTCAATGATCGCCACGAAGACCCGCTCATATTCCAAGGCTTCACTAATAACGTCAGCGACGCGCTCTGCCACCTCCGCGACATTTGCTCCGCTGAGTTCATTGCCAAAACGCGATACCGCTTGCATCGACTTCACCTGTCGCTGCGCTGCGCCCCGGGCGCGCTCAAGTGACGAAACGACAACCGCGACCACGATGCCGATAACGATCAAGGCTGAACTGCGAAAGAAGACCGCAACGAATTCATTCGCCTTGGATCCCGGATCAAATCGCAAGTACGCGGCGGTCGCGGCGAGTACTGCCGCTGCGATCCCTCCAGGGATCTTCCAAAAGGTGGCGGCCTCGATGATCACGAGCACCAGCCCGAGATACGCCCCGCGGTCTGTCGCGTTCGCCTGATCGGCTGTGTTCAAGAAAATGACGAACATGTCAGCGAGCACGCCCGCCGCGGTGACGGCATGGAGCAGCCACTCCAGCTCGGAATGCTCAACAACCCAGAACGTGAGGGCGGCAAATACCGACACAATGAGACAGCTCAGAAGGGGAACGCCGATCGGGAACAAACCGCTCTTGACAACTTGGAGGATCAGCACAACGGGAGTGATCAACACAAGCCACATCAGGCGGAAACGGATGACCATCCGCTGCACCCCGCGAAGTCGCCCTTGTCCCGTGACTTCGCCAAAAGGATCGAACTGGAATCGTTCGAGAACGCGAAGGGAGGACAGCATGTCCATAGTCTTCCAGTTCGCGCGAGGCCTTTGTGACGACACCGCTTCCTAGACTCGAAATGTGGGACACGACGAGGATGCACACGAAGAACACCCGTTGAACCTTCCGTTTGATATGTCGCAACTCGCGGCGTGGCTTACGCCAACTGGTCCCGTCAACCTCGCTGCCGCGAAGCAGATCGCGCATTGGACTGCGCTGCATGCGCCCGACGGCGAAGGTCGGGTTGATGCACCGACGGGGAACGAGCCGTACCTCGCGGTGTTCGAAGCAGCAGCCGCGCACATCGCTGCGTTGTTTGATGATCCTGAACTTCGCCGCGTTCGACTTGCAACGCTGACGCGCCGTGATTGGGCAGATCGACAACTCGAAGAGCTGTTGCCTGCACTCACGTTTCTCTCGCAGGTCGTATCGAAAGGTCTCAGCGGCGCGCAGGTTGAAGCTGATGCCGACGAACTCGCCCAGCACGGCATTGACGCCTCGATGATGCAGTCAATCCTCGGATCACTTGCACCAACCTTGGTCGGGACACAGGCCGGCGGGCTCCTCGGTACGCTCAGCCACGCCGCCCTTGGTCGTTATGACATTGCGATGCCCGCCCAGAAGCGCGATGAATTGTGGCTGGTGCCTGGCAATCTTGACGCGTTCGCCACTACGTGGGAATTGGATCACGACGAGGCGATCTTTGTTGTGACGGCGCACGAACTGTTACACAACATCCTGCGAGGTGCACCAGCCCTTCACCACCAATTCGAATCACTCATCGAGGCGTTCACCGAGGGGTACGCGTTTGATCCGGAGCGCCTCGCCCAGTCACTGTTTGGAGGTGAGGATTTCGATCCCGGCGTCAACGCTGTGCCGAACGTTGATCCGATGGCCTTCCTCGCTGCGATGCAAACCGATGCGCAAATACAGCCCCGAACCGATCTCCGCCGATTCGTCGCGCTTACATGCGGGATCGTCGACACGATTCTTCGCACGGCGATCCGTCCACTGGTCAAAACCTTCGACATCGTCGAGGAGGCCCGTAGGCGAAATCGGATCGAGTGCTCCTCGAGCAGCGCATTCTTGGAGGCGCTGCTCGGCGTCGACCTGACCCGCGAGGAGTATGAGGCTGGCGATCATTTCGCACAAGGGGTACTCGACCGTGCCGGATTCGCCGGTCTCTCCCAGATCTGGACTCGAGACGATGGGCTCCCGACCAAAGCCGAGTTCGATGCGCCCGGGCTATGGCTCGCGCGGCTTGAACTCTCCACCTGACCTGGATTCTTCATCAGATTTCAGAATGCGTTCCGCGAGGCCCGAGGTTGCAGACCTCCGCGAGGTCGGCGTGCTTGGGGCGTCGTTTGCGAGCGCCTGTCGCTCGGAACGCGGGGCGATATGGCCATCTCGAATGTAGAGCAACGCGGTAACACTCAGGGTCAGCGTGAGCACGAACAGCACGACCTTGGTATCGAGCCACGAACTCAGGATCACCCCGGCAACTTGTCCCACGAGGAGGTGGGCCTGAAAGCGGGTCTCGAACCTCGCGAAACTCCGCGCTCGAATTTCGTCAGGGAGATCACGCTGGGTCAACGAGTCGAAGGCCAACTGCCCGAACTGTGCACCGAACCCGATCACAACCTGGCTCATGGTGAGCGCCGCCGTTCCCGCGTCGCGGGCGAGCACGAGCGAAGCCATCGCCGGAATGCAGATGGACACAGAAATCATCGTCTCTTCTCGCATCTTCTTGCGTGCCAATGGCGACAGCAGGCTCGCGATGTTGAGACCGACGGCGTAGAAGACTGCGATTTTCGCAATGTCCGCCAAGGTCGCCCCCTTCGCCTTGAGGGAAAAAGCCGCGAAAAATGTCAGGAAACCCACGCCAAAACGCAGCATCGAGATCGTCAAAATCGAAACTCTGACCGAGTGGGGAACCGCGGACGCATCAACGTCGGCGATGCGGTCAGCGGCGGCAATCGTCTCGACCTGCGGGATTCGCCACGTAAACACGCAACCGGCAGCCATCACGATTCCGCCAAGGATCAGAGCCGACCCAGGAGCATCGAAGGTGATTGCCAGCAAGGTCGCGAGCGGCGCTGCGATGACTACCGTCGCCGCGGAGACCACCGCCATTCGAGAATTCGCCCGAACGAGTTCTGCTTCGTCGGCGACCAGCGCTGGCATGAGCGCGGCCCGCGCCACACTGTGGCCCTTCCCGAGCGCCAAGCACCCCAGGGCCAGCGGGTACAAAACGATGGAGTCGAGGTATCCCGACATCAACACCATGAGGATCGCTCGCCCTGCGAAGCCGATCGCCATGAGCGTGCGGCGCCCGTGGCGGCTGCGGTCGAGCGCCGGACCGAGAATCGGAGCGAGCACAATAAAGGGCAACATCGTGAAGAGCAGAGCGAACAAGACCTTCCACTCCGCTTGCCCCGGTTGGGGCTTGATAAAGGTCGATGCGGCGAGCACGACCGTGAGGAACACATCGCCGGCACTGGAAATGCCATTTGCCAGCGCTAACCGCCCGAACGGGCTCATCGCAGTGCGTTCTCGTGGGAGGCGCTTTAGTTGATGAGAGGAACGCTGCTGACCCACCTCGCGAGCGTACCGGTCGCCTGTGCCATGAATCCTCGCGCAGCCTCAATCAATAGGATGCCGGTGTGACACCCCGCCTTGACGCTCCCGCGCTACTCGATCGAGAGCTGTCATGGCTCGATTTCAACGCGCGAGTGCTTGCGTTGGCCGCGCACGAATCGGTGCCTCTCCTTGAACGTGCCAAGTTCATGGCGATCTTCTCCTCAAATCTGGACGAGTTCTTCCAAGTTCGAGTCGCCTCCCTGAAGGATCAGCAAGAGATGGGGGTCATCTCGAGCACGGAAGAAACGGCACTCACCGATTCGCTTGAACGGATTCGTCACCGCGTCAGCGACCTTGTCGACCAACAATCCGACATCTTTTCAAAGGTCATGCTGCCAGAGCTCGCAGGCGAGGGAATCCACATCGAGCACTGGAATGACCTACCCGCCGAGGACCAGATTTTCTGCACGGGACTGTTCGAACGGCAGCTCTACCCGGTGCTGACGCCCCTCGCAGTCGATCCCTCACATCCGTTTCCCTACGTTTCCAACCTGTCACTCAATCTTGCGGTGCTGGTGGCCGATCCCGTCACCGACGAGACCCGATTCGCTCGTGTCAAGATTCCTTCGTTGTTCCAGCGCCTCGTTCGCCTTGGGGGTGGAGCGCGATTCGTGCCGATCGAAGAGGTGATCGCTGCGCATCTTGATCGCCTGTTTCCCGGGATGGTGGTCACTTCGATCAGTACGTTCCGTGTGACCCGCAACGCCGATGTCGATTACGACGATGAATCGGCCGATGTCCTCGCCGCGGTCGAACAGGCGCTCAAGGATCGCACCCGGTCATCAATGTCCGTCCGGCTCGAAATCGATCGTTCCGCCGAGGCCGAGGTGGTCGAGTTGCTCTGCCGAGAACTCGAGATCGAACATCACGACGCGTTCCTTGTCGATGGGTTCTTGGACTTCACGGGCCTCGCAGAGCTCTGGAGACTTCCGCGATCGGACCTGAAAGACCCCGTTTGGCATCCCGTCGATCCGTTCCCGAGCACCTCGCCCGATCGCGTCGATCACAATTGGTTTCGTGTGCTCCGCAAACGAGATGTCCTGCTGCACCACCCGTACGAGAGCTTCACGACCTCAGTCGAGGATTTCGTCACCCAGGCATCACGCGACCCAAAGGTGCTCGCAATCAAGCAGACCATCTACCGCACCTCGGATGATTCGGGATTGATCCAGGCGCTCGCCCAAGCAGCGCAATCCGGGAAACAGGTCGTCGTGCTCGTCGAGCTCAAAGCGCGTTTCGATGAGCTCTCGAATATCGAAGCGGCACGGATGCTCGAAGAGGCCGGTGTTCACGTCGCGTACGGAGTGGTGGGCTTGAAGACGCACGCCAAAGCGGTATTAGTCGTGCGCCAAGATGCCGATGGCATCCGCCGGTATTGCCATCTCGGCACTGGGAACTACAACCCCAGGACGGCAGCGACCTACGAGGATTTGGGTCTGCTCACGGCCGATCCCGAGATCGGCGCTGATCTGAGCCTGCTGTTCAATCAGCTCACCGGATACTCGCGCGGTGAACACATGACGTTGTTGTGGACCGCGCCGACGGACGTGCGCCGGCGACTTCTCGCACGTATCGAGCAGGAAGCCGCGCTCAGCGAGCGCGGGTACATCTCGATGAAGGTAAATGCACTTCTGGATACCGCGGTGATCGACGCGCTCTACGCCGCAAGTCGAGCCGGGTGCCGGATTGACTTGGCGGTGCGTGGCATTTGCTGTTTAGTCCCGGGCCTGTCGGGGCATTCCGATCACATTCGGGTTCGTTCGATCGTCGGTCGCTTCTTGGAGCATTCTCGTGTGTACCGATTCGGCGCCGATCCTGAAACCGCCGATTGGCTCATCGGTTCTGCAGACGCGATGCCGCGGAACCTCGACCGCCGCGTCGAATTGCTCATCCCGATCCGCCAAGCTGATCTTCGAAAGCGGCTCGCCCGGCTGCACGACGCGTTTTGGGCGGATACCGATCTCGCATGGGAACTCGGCTCTGACGCAGAGTGGCGCCGCGTTTCCCCAAACGGCGCGCCTCCATGCAACCTCCACGTGGAACTGATGTCCGAGGCTGTCGACGCTGCCACGAAGGCCCGCCGAATCGGAGGCGTCGGATGATCGAGGCCGCAGGCGGCGTCGTGTGGAACGAAACCGGTGATCGCATCCTGCTAGTGCATCGGCCTCGCTATGGCGACTGGACGCTTCCGAAGGGCAAGCTCGATCCCGGGGAAAGCCACGCAACCGCGGCGGCGCGCGAAGTAACAGAAGAGACGGGATTTGAGACTGCACAAGGTGCCCAGCTTGCCGAACTTCGCTATGTCACGAGTGATGGCGCCGAGAAGCGGGTCGTATATTTCACATTCCACGTAACCGGAGGCGAATTCGTGCCGAACGACGAGGTTGATGCGGTGCAATGGACCACCGTGACCCAAGCTGGAGCGCTGCTGAGCTACGAGATCGATCGCACATTCATTGCGACGGTCCCGAAATGAGCACGCTGGTTCTATTTCGACATGCGAAAGCCGGTTCCCGAAAGGGGTTCGATGGCGATGACGAGCTCCGGCCGCTGACAAAGAACGGACGTTTTCAGGCGGTGGAAGTCGCGAAAACGCTGAGCGAGCTTCCCTGCGATCACATCTACTCAAGCCGCTACCTGCGATGCACCCAATCCGTTGAGGCATTCGCCGATGTTCGCCAGCTCCCGGTGGAAATCCTCGACGCGTTGGCGGAGGGCTCCTCACGCGAAGATCAACGGGAACTGTTCGAACGTGTGGGTCAGGAAGACGCGGTGCTGTGTTCGCACGGGGACGTGCTTGGTGGACTGCTCGAAATTCTCAAGAAAGATGGAGTCGAGGTCGATCCTGAGCGTTGTGAAAAGGGCTCCATGTGGATCATCGCAACCGATCCCGATGGCACGAAGACGGCAACGTACCTCGATCCTCCGCGTTTGAATCCATGAAGGTCGCCATCACGAATGACGATGGCGTGCTCGAGCCGGGGCTTGTCGCTCTCGTCGTGGCCTTCGCGGACGCAGGCCACCAGGTGTTGGTCGTCGCTCCAACGTCTGAGCGATCCGGCTCAGGCGCGGCCGTTGGCCCGCTTTGGAAAACACCGCCCATCGCTCTCGTGCCAACGAATATTCCCGGCGCACCCGGGGTCGAGGCGTACGGCATCGACGCTCCCCCAGCAGTTGCGGCCTATGCCGCGTGCCTCGGAGCCTTCGGTTCGGTGCCAGATCTGTTGGTGTCGGGCGTAAACCCCGGGCCAAATGTCGGCCACTTGGTGATTCATTCAGGAACAGTCGGAGCCGCGATGAGCGCGGCGATTCTCGGTATACCGGCGATTGCGGTCAGTACCTGGACACACGACGGAGACGAATTCCAGCGAGCAGCAGAGATGGCTCGGGACCATATGCAGGTCGCGCTCGCGCATCGTGGGCAGGTGCTCAATCTCAACCTTCCGCGCCACGCAGAACTCAAAGGCATCCGTACCGCGCCGCTCGGCCTCTACGGGAGCCGATTCGAAACGACCGCCGTGCGAGTCGCAGACCACCTTGAAAT
>JBARPG010000058.1:0-3947 GCA_049642885.1 Acidimicrobiia bacterium
CGGATACACCGCTTCTTCAGGACGATTCTCACCCCATCCGACCTTCGAAACGAACGCTCTTCGTACCGTGTTGTTGCGGTATCGGCCACCCTCGAGATCGATCATCCATCCGTGACCACTTCGAATCCGCGCACGCTGAAAGCGTTTCAGCCGTTCTTCGCCCGCGGCCGGCGCCTTCGACAGGGCACCCTCAAGTTCCGCATTCGAAATGCTGGGCCTCGCGACACCTCTACTCCCGACCCCAATCGCTGCGAACTGCTGGAGGCGCGCGACCTCCTCTGTGCGTGTTGGTGGATTGATCTCCAAGGCAGCGTTGAGTTCGTCGAAATATGCCGTACCGAGCTCTGCGATTGGCGTCTGGGAAATATCGCGTGAGGGCACGTCATGGACCCGCGAGGTTTCCGTGTTGAGCGGCACTAAAGAAACCTTTGCTCTGATGGCCATGACCGCCGGAATGTCGGCATCGCTTGCAATCAAGAAACGACCGAGCAGAAACATTTGTGGAGTTTGGGAGGTCACACGGGTGACTCCGGGTGGAACGGTTCCATGCCATGTCGATGTGGTCAGCAAGAACGATCCACCGTTACCGCGCGTGGCGCGGGTACCGATATATGCGAACGCCTCTGTCCACGAGTCGAGCATTTGGTAGGTCCAATAGCGATCATGCACATCAGGCACCGTCAGCAAGAGTGGCCCGTCTCGAAGATCGAGGACTGCGACTGAATACAGCGTGTCTTGATTCGGAGCCACGATCACCCGAGTCGAGACGTCACTCAAGCGTTCCTGCCAGAAGAGCGTGTTGACACCGATGACGCTCTCGAGTTTGTGAAAGGTTCGCGCGGAGGTCACGAGCGGATAGCCCCACAGGTATGCCTCAGTTGCGAGCGTGGTTGCTGCGGTCGGCGACAGCGGAGGTTTCGAATTCGCATCTTCACGCTTCGAAGTAGGGGTGCTGCGATCAAGCTCGCGTGAGCCTGCACTGCCACACCCAGCGATCACGCCCGCGAGCATGACGGCTGCAACACGCGTTCTCAGGCAGCGCTCCATATCAAGGGCAAATACTACGAGAGTCACACGACGATGACCTCGGTTTCACGATGTGGTCGGGCTGAGAGGATTTGAACCTCCGACCTCTTGTCCCCCAGACAAGCGCGCTAACCAAGCTGCGCCACAGCCCGCTGCCCTATCTCGCGATACGGAGCGGCCGCAGTGTACCGGCTCCCACCCTCGACCCTGAGATCGCTCCATACACGTACTTCACGAAACCAACCACCCAATTCCTTGCAGGAGCCGCCACCCCAAGTAGATCACGACACACACCACAAGCACCCAGAAATGCCACGGGATCGGCGGCACTTCTTCTTCCTCGGTACTCTCACCCGCTTCGCCGTGCTCGCGTCGTTCCTGCTTCAACGCTCCCGGATCAACACGCTTCCCACAGGTCGGACACACCCCGGACGCAGTGACCGTCGAAGGCGCCAAATAGACATCACAGGTGTCACACCAGGGCATGGGATCTCACACCGGCGGCACGCCGTGATGGCCGTGCATTGGTTCACGTTGGCGATCGTGGGCGAGCTTCAAACGATCGATGAGTTCGCCACGCAACGCCTCCGGCGCGATCACCGTATCGACAATCATTTCCGAAGCAAGGCGCAAGAGATCAACATCCGCTTCGTACTCAGCTTCGAGCCCAGCAACGTACGCGGCTCGTTCATCGAGGTCCTCAATCGCGTTGATGCGGTGAAAATGGACGGCGTTCACGGCCGGCCCGGGACCCATCACCGCGATCTTCGCGGTCGGCAGCGCGATCACTGCGTCGGGATCGAACGCGGGGCCACACATCGCGTAGAGCCCAGCGCCATAGGCCTTGCGCACAATCACCGAGAATTTCGGCACCTGCGCCTCGGTCACCGCGGTGATCATCTTCGCACCGTGTCGGATAATCCCCTGCCGCTCGACCTGGGACCCGATCATGAATCCTGGAACGTCGGCCAAGAACACCAGGGGAACATTGAATGCATCACAGAGCCAAATGAAACGCGCGGCTTTGTCCGCCGAATCGACGAAGAGCGTTCCTCCCAGCTGCATGGGGTTGTTGGCAACCAGGCCGATCACTCCCCCGTCAAGCCGAGCAAACCCGATGATGAGTTCGCGCGCCCACAGGGGCTTCAACTCGAAGAACGACTGGTCATCCACCAAAGCGTCGATGAAGCGATGCATGTCGTATCCAGCACGATCATTCTCGGGCACGATGGCTCCGATGGGTTTCGCGGTAGTCGCAACTTCTCGTGACTCTGCCGTTGGCGGAAGTTCCATCCAGTTTCGCGGGAGATACGACAAGTAGTGCCGAGCCATCTCAATTGCTTCCGCGTCGTCCTGAGCGAGATTGTCCCCGCATCCGGAAACGCTGGCGTGCATGCGTGCGCCACCCATATCTTCAAGACTGACCTGCTCGCCGATCACAACTTCAGCCATTCGGGGCGACCCGAGGTACATAGAAGCGTTTGACTCGACCATGAAGATGACGTCACAGAATGCGGGAATGTACGCACCACCGGCGGCCGACGGCCCAAACAAACAGCAGACCTGGGGAACCTTGCCCGAGAGGCGCACTTGATTCGCAAAAATCCGACCAGCACCTCGACGCCCTGGGAAGAGCTGCACTTGATCGGTAATTCGCGCACCTGCCGAGTCGACCAAGTACACGATCGGCACTTCCAGCCGTAGTGCCGTCTCCGTCAGACGAATCATCTTCTCAACCGTCCGCGCACCCCACGAACCGGCCTTCACCGTTGAGTCATTCGCCATGGCGCACACCGGACGGCCGTCGATCATGCCCATGCCCGTGATCACACCATCTGCCGGCAACCCCTCGGCGGCAGCATTGGCGAACTGCGCATCCTCCACGAAGGAATCAGCATCAAAGAGGAGTGAGAGGCGCTCTCGCACCGGGAGCTGTCCCGCAGCCGCCAGCTTGGCGGCACCGCGCTGAGAATTCCCAACGAGAATCGCGTCTCGTTGCGCTTTGAATTGCTCTGGATTCATTCGTAAGACGCTAGTTGTCGCCGCGTCGCCGCACCCGCAGCTTGATCGGGGTCGGGCCAATGTCGAACGCCTCGCGAAGACAGCGCTCGATGTAGCGCAAATATGTCGGCGCAATCGTGCCATTCGAAAACAGGGTAAAGGTCGGCGGATCGACGGCTCCCTGAGTCCCGTACATGATCTTCGGACGACGCCCGCGATCGGGTGGTGCAGCATGGCGGCGCTGGGCTTCTCCGAGCACCCGATTCAATTCGCCCGTCGGAATGCGGCGCCGGTAGGCCTCGCGAGCTTCGATCAGCGCGGGGATAAGCCGATTCACGTTCTTGCCTGATGCGGCACACACGCTCATTACAGGTGCATATCCAAGGAACGCGAGTTTTCGACCGACGTCTTCCCGGCATTTCTCGCGCGCCTCGGTATCGAGCAGATCCCACTTGTTCAAGACGATCACAGCCGCATTTCCAGAGGCGTCAAGACGCTCGGCAAGGCGCTGGTCTTGAGCCGTCACGCCTTCGGTGGCATCGATGACGAGAAGCGCGCCGTCAGCGAGATCGAGAGCCTGCAATGCCCGCACCAAGGAGTAGTACTCGGTTCCTTCATCAATCCGTGAAACTCGGCGCATACCCGCGGTGTCAACAAAACGCAGTTGCCCCCATTCCCCCTCGACAATCGTGTCGATGCTGTCACGAGTCGTCCCGGGCATGTCGTGGACGACAGCGCGATCTTCGCCGACCAGCTGGTTGAACAACGAGGACTTGCCAACGTTCGGGCGCCCAATGATCGCTATGGAGAACGCGTTCGGCGTCGCTTCCGTTTCGCCCGCCTCCAGATCAGCAGGCGCGGGCTCCTGTTCGAAATGCGCTATCACTGCATCGAGAATGTCCCCGGTACCGTCACCGTGC
>JBARPG010000059.1:0-6246 GCA_049642885.1 Acidimicrobiia bacterium
ATCCTGCCACAGCAAGGTCCCCTCGGGTGCGCCTGTTGCATCGATAACGACGAGGTGGTTGAGGGCAGGGAGTTCATTGCGTACCGCGAGCACCCGAGAGAGGAAAGCGGCAGTGTCCTCGGCGATCACGACCTTGGCTTCGGAATGCCCGAGCAGATACGAGATCTCCTCCGGAGAAGAGGAGTTGTAAATCGAGAATGGCGTCCCTCCTGCGAGGACGACGCCGAGGTCCGCAATGTGGAACTCAATCGAATTGCGCATGAAGAGTGCGACACGATCGCCGCGACCGATCCCGAGTTTGGTCAATGCCGTGGCGACTCGTGCCGATGCGTCCGCGTAGTCGGTGAAGGTCAGTTCCTTCCAGGCGTCACCGACCTTCCCGCGCAGGGAAACCTCTGACCCGCGGCGCCGAACGGTCTCAACAAATCGCGTCGCAACCGTCTGACCTGCAACTGCTTGTTCGATCTCTTCCGATGTGATCGTGGTGGACATGCCGTTCCCTTCGTAGATGCACGCTGATCGGCCCGTCAGGCTACGGCTTCCAACGCCGCTGTGCGAATAAAAATGATCGCTCGCGTTGGGTACCAAAGTGACGCTATACGTCACCTCATATCACCAACGCTGCGGGGGGGGCGGCATATCACCAACGCTGTGGGGGCGGCGAGAACGAACCCGCTCCGGGGTGAAAGGATGGGCAGGTGACGATGGTCCCTTCGCCCTCCCTACTGCCTCAGGTGCTCCCGGCCGGTGAGCTGGGAGCGACGGGGCGACCCACCGGCGACCTGAGGACACGTCTCTATCGAATCCCCAATGCTCGCAATGCCTTCCACCTCGCGTCGTTGTGGGCGCAGACGGGTGCAACGCTCACCGTTGCCGTGCGTTGGCAGCACCCACTCGTTTGGGTGATCGTGTTTGTTCTCCAAGGCCGTACGTTCGCCCGGTTTTCCATCCTGACGCACGAGGCCGCTCACCGCCTCTTGTTCACCAGTCGTCGGTGGAACGATTTTGCAGGTCGCTGGCTGCTCGGATATCCCGCACTGCTCCCAATGGATGCGTATCGCCGCGGCCATATGGCGCACCACAAAGAGGAGTTCGGTGCGAACGAGCCCGACCTCGCGCTCTACGAGGGATATCCGATCACCAAGGCATCGTGGCGGCGAAAACTCGTTCGCGACGCCGTTGGCATTTCCGGATACAAGAACTTGAAGCTGCTCGTCCTCGCTACAAAACTCAAGGTCGCCCGCGGAGCAGGGACCGGGATGATGCTGTGGCAGCTCGCGATCGTTGGCATTGGGTTCGCACTTCATATTCCACTGCTTTGGCCGCTGCTATGGCTCGCACCTTGGATGACCGTGTGGCGGGTTTTCAACCGCCTACGTGCTGTTGCGGAACACGGCGGCATGCACGCATCACCTGACCGCCGCCAAACAACGCACGTCATCCACCAGTCGTTCTGGTCTCGATTTTGGATCGTCCCCTACAACACCGGATGGCATCTCGCTCACCACACCGATATCGGCATTCCGTGGGTGCATCTCCCGAGGTTCCATGAGGAGTTGGTGTCGGTTGGATGGGTGATTCCTGCGCTAGAACATCGAAGTTACCGGGCATTTTGGAAGGCAGCCACACGGACATGAGGAATGAACTGTTGATGCGCGCACGAACGCGAGGATTCTTTGTCACCGCGTGTTGTGCCTTCGTATTGATTGCAGCCACAGCCGGATGCACCGTAACGATTCCCGCTCCCGTTGACTCATCGCCGGCCTCACCGGTGCTCGAAGGTCGTCAGCTCAACACCGTGATTCTCGGCGACAGTTTCGCGGCGGGTCGTGGCGATGGTCCGTACAACCCGGGGGTCATCGACTTCTGTACCCAATCTCCACAGTCCTGGGGCGAGAAGCTTGTGCGCAAGCTGCATGAAACTGACCATGTCACGGGGTCGCTCGTCAACATGAGTTGTAACGGAGATACGACCTACGACGTATTGAGCTACCAACTCAGAGCGGTCGATGCCCAGACCGACCTCGTGCTCCTGCAAATCGGAGGAAACGACATCGGCATCGACCAGATCTTCCTGAGTTGTTTCTTGGGATGCGATACGGCCGCCGAATTGCGGAGCGCGCAACGCAGGTTGCCCGGTATCTTCAAGCGCCTTGGTCGCATCATCGACAGCATCCACACGGTTGCGCCGAACGCTACGGTGCTTGTGACTGATTACCCCGACCTCGTCGGTGATCCCGCCACCTGGAACGACGGAAAGTGCCTTGGGTTCATTACGCCAGAGATGGGAACCGCGCTCCGCTCGATGGTCGCCGACGGCTCTCGCATGTACGCAAGTTTGACCCGCAACTTCAACGTCACATTTGTCTCAGGACGCGCCGTGATAGCGGGCCACATTTGGTGCGACACGGATGCATCCTGGATCACTGGACTGACCCACTACGAGAGCGACGGTAGGCGCCGAGACCTCTGGAGCATTTTCGCGTTCCACCCGCTCGATCAAGCACATCAGGCGATCGCCACCGAGGCACGCCAGCAACTGATCCGGTATTTCGGCGAATAGGGCCGCGGCGCTCGCCTACTCCTGAACGAGTTCGATCAGGGTGCCTGCAATCGCTTTTGGGTGAACAAACGCGACCGTCGTACCTCGTGAACCGGGCCGCGGCGCATCGTCGATCACTTTGTAGCCCGCGTCTTTGAGGCGCTGCAGCGCTGCGGCGCAATCATCCACGCGATACCCGATGTGGTGCAGTCCCTCACCACGCTTCTCAATTGCCTTCGCGACCGGCGACGCGTCATGTGTCGGCGTCAACAACTGGATGTAACTCTCGGCTACACGCAACAGCGCTTCTTCCACCCCGTCTGACTCCACAATCTCGCGGTGCTCAACAGTGCACCCGAACGCTTCCGCATATGACGCAATTGCAGCGTCGAGATCCCGCACGGCAATGGCGACATGATCGATTTCAGTCAGCAACATCTCAGTCATCGTGCGCTCCTATCCCTGGTGTCTGCGAAACAATGTGATGCGATCGAGTTGTGATTCACGCGCTTCCGGGTCAGTAACGCCGAGTCCTTCTTCCGGCGCAAGCACCAGCACCCCCAACTTGCCTTCGTGCATGTTGTGATGGACTTGGTACGCCGCTTCGGCAACATCATCGAGCACGAACGTCTTCGAGAGCGTCGGGAACACCTTGCCTTCGGCAATGAGGCGGTTCGCTTCCCACGCCTCGCGGTAGTTCGCAAAATGGCAGCCCTTGATTGTCTTGAGGTTCATCCACAGGTAGCGGTTGTCGTACTCAATGTTGAATCCCGAAGTTGCCGCGCAGGTGATAATCATCCCGCCGCGTTTCGCGACGAACACCGAGGCACCCATGGTCTGGCGTCCGGGATGCTCGAACACCGTGTCAACGTCACCACCGACCATCGAACGAATCTGCTTTCCAAATCGTTTCCACTCGCTTGGATCTTGGGTGTGCTCGTCTTTCCAGAACTTGTACCCCTCGGCCTTGCGGTCAATCACGTGCTCCACTCCCATTTCGTGCAGGAGTGCCGCTCGCTCAGGAGAACTCACGACTGCAACCGGAGTACCTCCACCGTTGAGAACGTATTGGCATGCGTACGCACCAATGCCACCGCTGCCACCCCACACGAGCACCTTCTGCCCCTGGGTCATGTGTGAACCGTTCGGGCTTACGATCATCCGGTAGCTCGTTGAGTTGGTGAGCGCGTTCACCGCTGCTTCTTCCCAGGTGAGCTGCTTGGGCTTCGGCATCAGTTGATTGGCTTTCACCAGACTGAGTTCCCCGAGACCGCCATAGTTCGATTCGAATCCCCAGATGCGCTGGTTGACCGCCATCATCGAATCGTCATGTGCGCTGGGATCCTGATCGTCGACGAAGTTGCAATGGACGGTTACTTGGTCGCCGACCTTCCAATTGCGAACCGCAGAGCCGACTCGCAAGATCACCGCCGATGCATCTGAGCCCATGACGTGGAAGGGCTGGTTGTGCCGCTGAGCCCACACAGATTCCTTGCCGAGGCGTTCAAGAAATCCGAAGGTCGAAACGGGTTCGAAAATAGAGGTCCACACGGTGTTGAAATTGATCGAACTCGCCATCACAGCGATGAGTGCTTCGTCAGGGGCAATCTCTGGAGTCGCAACTTCCTGAATATGCGTCGACTTCCGGGGATCCTTATCGGCCGAGGCCACCCCGTCGAACATGTGCTGTTCTTCCTTGCGCACTACCGCAGCGCGGTAGGTAATCGGGATGGGGAGGGCCGCAAGTTCCTCGGATGAAGCCCCATTCAGGATCGCAGTGCGGATGGAGTCAATTTCTGTCGTCATAGGCCTCAAGTTACCGCCCCGTACGGCAGGCGCCCCAGCCGAGAATGCCAACTTCAGGCTCGATACGATGGCCGTACCAATTTCTTCGGAGGCACAATGTCTGGTTCAGTCATCCTTGGATACGCACGTACCCCAATCGGAAAGATGTCCGGCGCATTCGCTGGCATGTCGGCCGTCGATCTCGGAGCGATTGCCATTCGTGGTGCGCTCGAAAAGGCGGGTGTTTCGCCCGAGGCCGTGGACTACGTCCTGATGGGTCAAGTGATTCAGGCAGGTGCCGGGCAGATGACCGCTCGGCAGGCAGCAAGCAACGCTGGGATCCCGATGGATACCCCGGCGTCGACAATCAACAAGGTCTGCCTCTCCGGGATCAATGCCTTGTACCTCGCCGACCAAATGATCAATAGCGGTGACGCCAAGATCGTTGTTGCTGGCGGCATGGAGTCAATGACCAACGCGCCGTACCTCCTGCCAACCGCCCGCGCGGGCCTGCGTATGGGCAACGCAACCGTGGTCGACTCAATGATCCACGATGCACTGTGGTGCGCGTTCGATGCGATTCACATGGGCGCAGGCACCGAGCGCTACACGGGTGAGTTTGGCGGAATTACCCGGGAAGCCCAGGATGAACTCGCAGCTAGAAGCCACGAACGTGCGGCAGCCGCAATTAAGGACGGCAAGTTCGCTGAGGAGATTTCCGCCGTCTCCATCGCTCAGCGCAAAGGCGACCCAATCGTGATCGACACGGATGAGGGAGTGCGACCGGGCACCACCATGGAAAGTCTCGGGTCGCTGCGCCCTGCCTTCGAGAAGAACGGCACGATCACCGCTGGCAACGCCAGCCAGATCTCTGATGGCGCCGCTGCCCTGATTGTGACCAGCAAAGAGCACGCCGAATCGCTCGGTATTGCACCGCTCGCCGAACTCATCGGATACGGAATGGTCGCCGGCCCCGACCCATCGCTCCTCACCCAACCTGCACGAGCAATCAAACAAGCGTTGGAGCGCTCCGGGAAGTCGGTCGGTGATGTTGACCTCTTTGAGTTGAACGAAGCATTCGCCGCGGTGGGCCTGGCCTCAATGCGTGACCTCGGAATCTCTGACGACATTGTGAACGTGAACGGTGGAGCAATCGCGCTTGGGCACCCGGTCGGCATGTCGGGGGCTCGCGTGGTCGGAACGATCATCCACGAACTCCGACGTCGTGGTGGGGGCATCGGAGCTGCAGCCCTCTGCGGTGGCGGCGGTCAAGGCGACGCTGCCCTCGTGAAGACTCTGTAGCATTTTCAGATTCACCCTGATCATTTGACACAACTCGAGCCTTCTGAACTCCGTCCCTTCGGCGCGGGCGAAGCAATCGACGTTGCCGCAAACGTTTTCCGGGCACATTTCTGGAGGTTCTACGGGCGTGCCGCGCTCGTCGTTGTTCCGCTCACCGCGCTTCGCTGGGCGCATCAAATGGGCGATCTCCACCCGACCGCGCGGGCACTGGTTGCCATCGAGGCGGGCCGCAGTACCGCCGCCGATTTTCTTGCCGCATCACGTTTCATGACCCTCGGCGTGATGGAGCGGCATGCCTTCTGGGCGATCAGTGCAGCGATCACGACGATCATCTTTGGCGCGGTGTGGTGCACGCGCCCAGCGCTTGCCGCCATGGTCGGTAACGCCCGTATCCAACCTCGACGACTCGAAATAGGCCGACTCGCGACCGGGGTGTTTCGAATTGCGTGCATCGCCCTTTTGTTGGGACCGCTCACCTTCACCCTGGTGGCCGCCGCCATCGGGCTCTTCCTCCTCGGCCGTTGGGGGCTCCATCCCGGCATCGCCGTTGGCGAAGGACCGACCGGATCAGTCGCTCCCCGCGCACGCGCACTGGCAAGCGGATCGGAAATGCGCAT
>JBARPG010000060.1:0-5295 GCA_049642885.1 Acidimicrobiia bacterium
GTACTCGGTGATCTTCGAAGCAACCTGCGCCAACACGATGCCGATCACAACAGCAAAGAAGCAACGCAGCCCCTCGTTGTGGCCGGTCTTGTTGCCGACATAGGTCATAGCGAAGATGAAGGTTCCAATCAGCGTGAGAATGCCTGCCGTCAGGAAACCACGGTTAATCGGGGCCATCGCCGACTTGTCTTTGTCGGTGGCGCGCACTGCGAAGACACCCGCGATCGAAGCCAACACGCCAATCGCACGTGCGCCAAGCGGGAACACGAGCCCCAAGGCAGGGTTCGCTCCGATGGATGTAAACGCAGCAACGCCCAAGATGATGGACGCCACGAGCGTCACCTCATAGGACTCGAACAGGTCCGCTGCCATACCGGCGCAGTCACCGACGTTGTCGCCCACGTTGTCTGCGATGGTCGCAGGGTTGCGCGGGTCGTCTTCGGGAATACCGGCCTCGACCTTTCCGACCAAGTCCGCGCCGACGTCAGCGGCCTTTGTGAAGATTCCACCACCGACTCGGAGGAACAGGGCGAGGAGCGATCCACCGAATCCGAACCCGACGAGAATGGCCGAGCTGGTGTTCTGGAAGATCATGATGATGATCGTGGCGCCGATCAGGCCGAGACCCACGGTAAACATGCCCGCCACACCACCGGTACGGAAGGCGACTTTGAGGGCCGCGGGAAGCGAGCCGGTGCGAGCCGCGGCAGCGGTACGGACATTGCCTTTGACCGCTAGACCCATGCCGACGTAGCCAGTGAGGCCCGACATCACACATCCTGCGAGGAATGCCAGCGTCCGGAACGTGCCCGACTGGATACTGGTCAGTGCGACCGACTTGTCCGGACGGAGTACCTCGGCGGAGGTCACAAAGACGACCACGACCAGCGGGATGAGAATCATCAGGATCGTCTTGAACTGACGCTTGAGGTAGGCCATCGCTCCTTCCTCAATCGCCCCGGCAATCTCACGCATCTTGTCGGTACCGGTGTCGGCAGCCAGCACGCCGCGCCGCAGGCCGAAACCGACGCCGAGCGCAAGCAGTGCTATCAGTGCAGAGGCAATCAGGATCGCCCATTCGGTGCTTCCCAGCTTGAATACCTGGTAGCCGCCTTCGGCCGCGAGAAGACTTGTCATTGGATGTGGTGCTCCTTGATCAGAGTGGTGTACCCGCAGGCCGTGAGGGCGTGACGAAGAGACGAGCACGCATTGCTCCCAGCCAGAGAACGGGTTGACGCTACGGGTGCGAGGAAGCGCCTCGCAAGTTCGACGCCTCTACACGTGGTACGGAACCGAGGTCACCACGGTTCCTTTTCGGAAGAGCAGGCGCGCTTTCAGCAGGAACGCTGACTGGTTGTGCAGCAAATGCTCCCAAAAATGTTTCACGACGAATTCAGGCAACACCACGGTGATGGTGTCATGCGCCCAACGTTCATCGAGCTCGTCAAGGTATTGAACGATGGGGCGGTTCAGCTCCCGGTACGGCGAATGCAAAATCTCGAGCGGAACATCTATCCCGAACCTGACCCAGTCTTCCTCGATTCTCCGCTGCTCTGCCTCCTCCGAGACCACGCAGACGGCTGCGAGATGGTTTGGATGCAATGACGTTGCGTATGCCAGTGCGTTGAGCACTCCACGGTGCACACGTCCCACCAGCACGACGACCGTGTGGTTCATGCGCTGTGGCGGGCCACCCGGCTCGACCCGGAGCGCGTTGCCGACGCGTTCGTAGTGCCGATGAATGCCCGTGAATAACAGGACGACGAGGGAGACGACCAGGATCGATGCCCACGCACCGCTGGTGAATTTCGTAATCCCGACAATGAGGAGCACGCAGAAGGTGGCGAAGGCGCCGGTCGCATTGATCGCGATCGAGCGACTCCGGTTCGGCTCGCGCAGCTTGTGATGGTGAATCACCATGCCGATTTGGCTCAACGTGAAGCTCGTGAAGACACCGACCGCGTAGAGCGGAATCAGCGCCGACTCAGATCCCCCGAATATCCAGACAAGAAGACTCGCAGCCACAGCGAGCACGAACACGCCGTTGGAAAACACGAGGCGATCCCCGCGGTTCGTGAGTTGGCGCGGCAGGTAGCCATCCTTCGCGATGATGGAGGAGAGTCTCGGAAAGTCCGCGTACGCCGTGTTCGCTGCCATGACGAGAATGGCGGCGGTTGAGACCTGGAGCACGATATACAACAGACCGTTCCCGAACACCTGCTTGCCCATTTGAGAAAACACAGACTCACCCTCGTGCGTTGGCAGCGGCTGCAGGTGCACCGCAAGGTACGAAACTCCGAAGAACAACGTACCGAGAATTCCCGCCATCCAGACCAAGGTCTTCGCCGCATTTTTCGCCTCTGGCTTCCTGAAGGCCGGAACGCCATTGCTGATCGCTTCGACACCAGTCAGAGCGACAGCACCCGAGGCGAACCCCTTCAACAGCAGAAGAACGCTGATCGACCCCATGGACTCCGCGAACTCTTTCGCCTCTTTCGCGCTGACGCCTCCCACCTTCGAGGGGACAATCGTGTGGATTCCACCAAATGCGCCACCCACCTTTGCGGCCCCGTACACCACCAGTGCCGTGAGCATTGTGATGTAGATATAGGTAGGAATCGCGAAAATCGCCCCAGATTCTTTCAATCCTCGGAGATTCGCCAACGTGACAAGGGCGATGAGCCCAATACAGATCAACACGGTGTGCTCGCGAGCGCCAGGGGCCATCGAGGTGATTGCGCGGACACCAGCACAGATCGATACGGCGACTGTCAGGATGTAATCGACGAGCAGTGAGGCGCCGGCGATCTTGGACCACCCGGCACCCAGGTTTTCGCGGCTCACAACATACGAACCACCCCCGGATGGGTAGGCGAAGATGGTTTGGCGATACGAAGTGGCGACGATCGCTAGGAGAAGCGCTACCGCTAATGCGATTGGGATGAGTCGGTCGAGCCCCGCTACGAGACTTGCTCCACCAAGCGCGAAGACCAGCAAGATCTCTTGGGTGGCGTATGCCGTCGACGAGATCGCGTCTGAGCTGAACACGGCCAGCGCAATAGTTTTGGTGATTCGCTGATGTTCTTGGTCAACGGTTGCGATCGGTCGACCGACGAAGATGCGTTTGAGTACGGACACGCATGCCCCCTTCTGGAGCGTTCCAGCATGCCATCCACCAAGGGGCATCGTTAGCATGCAGCCCCAGAGGGGAGGCAGCGTGCACGTTGTCGTTGTCGGATGTGGACGAGTGGGAAGCGAGCTTGCGAGCTCACTCCAGGCCGCGGGTCATACCGTCGCAGTCATTGACAAGAACCCTTCTGCCTTCAAGCGCCTCGCTCCCGACTTCGACGGACAGCGAATCGTCGGTTTCGGTTTCGACCGCGACCACCTCATCGAGGCGGGTATCGAGCGGGCTGATGCCCTCGCCGCAGTTTCAAACGGTGACAACTCAAATATCCTCACGGCGCGTATCGCCCGGGAGAACTTTGGGATCGACCGAGTGATTGCGCGCATCTATGACCCGAGGCGGGCCTTGATCTACGAACGACTCGGTATCTCAACCGTCGCAACGGTCGCGTGGACCACCGATCAGGTGTTGCGCAAGCTGACCCCTGCGGATCGCGGCCACGACTGGATCGACCCGTCTGGCAAAATCGTCCTCCTTGAGCGCCTGCTGCCCGATCACTGGGCAGGAAAGAGGCTCGAAGCGTTAGAGGAGCCTGGGCAATTCTGGCTCGGGGCGATGACGCGGTTCGGTGAATCCTTCATTCCGGAATCCAAAGTCGTGGGACAACAAGGTGATGTTCTGTATTTCACGGCTCGCATCGACGCGGTCGCGACGCTCGATGAACGTCTCTCCTCGAAGGAGGACCACTCATGAAGGTCGCAATTGCGGGGGCCGGAAACGTCGGGCTCTTCATCGCCACGGACTTGGCCCAGAACGGACACGAGGTGCTCGTGATCGAACAAAGCCAGAGTGTCCTTGATCGAGCCGAGGCGCACGATGACGTCACTTTGCTCTGTGCTGATGCCTGCGAGGTTTCGAATTTGCGCAACGCGGGCATGGACACCTTCGATGTGCTCGTCGCTGCCACCGGCGATGATGAGGACAATTTGGTGGTATCGCTGCTCGCCAAACAGGAGTTTGCCGTTCCTCGGGTGATCGCTCGCGTGAACCATCCAAAGAACGCATGGCTCTTCAACGAAAACTGGGGCGTCGACATGTCGACCTCCACTCCGCACTTGATTACTGCCCTGGTCGAAGAAGCGGTCACGGTCGGAAGGCTCGTTCGAATCCTCCAGTTCCAAGGGGGCCAGGCGCGCCTCGTCGAAGTGCGTCTCGCAGTCGATTCTCCTGCGATCGACAAAGCGATCAAGGACTTGGATGTACCTCGGGATTCGACGCTCGTCGCTGTCGTGCGTGATGAGCACGTGGTGATGCCGCGGGGAGACACTGTCTTCCAAGCTGGCGACGAAGTGTTGGCAATGGTCACTCCCGACTCGGAAGATGACATGCGCAAACTCTTCACAGGCTCGTCTGCGAGCGACTGACCGATCTCGGCGCTACACGAACTGATAAATCGGGTTCAGCATCAGAACCTCGCGCCCGCGCTGCGATGCCACACCCTGCACAATGATTTTGCGCCCAGTCGCGAGGCCCGGAATCGATCGTCGACCGAGGAAGACCGCAACAATCCGCCCCTTGCCGTCCGAGATGGTGACCTCACACGCTGGAGCGCCAGCCCGTGGCACGACCCGCACGCTTCTCACTTCACCCGCGACTACGACAGGCGTTCGCATTGGGATTTCATCCAGGGCGACCGCTCCTTCAACCCCCTCCGCAAAGGCCCCGAGTTCCATGCGATCGAGTTCCTCCACGGAAGTGCCGATTTTTTTCAGGAGCGAGCGAAGTGCCATGGGATGCACGATAGTCCCGACTCCGCGTGCGATTCTCTTACGATGCACTCTCGAATTTCGCGTGTTGTCGCGCCTATCGCTTTCGGAGCGTTTCTCGTTGTGGGATCCGGCTGCGGCGACGACTCCAAACCACAGAAGAGCAGTTCGACCAGCGAGGCGTCGGCCCCGGTCGGAGCGGCGCCCCATGTCAAGCTCGGGATCAGCGGCGCGGTCGCTGGGACGCCATTGGGTGAGGTCGCACTGCCGCCTGAGGTCTTAGCTGCGGTGCTGAAACCGGTCGGGCAGTGGGCCCAAGCATCCGTGGTTGATGCGTTTGCAACACGAACGGCGGGTTCGACCGACGGCGTGTTTGATGGTGAAGCCGCAATCCAAGCCGCG
>JBARPG010000061.1:0-13167 GCA_049642885.1 Acidimicrobiia bacterium
GGAGTACGGAATGTCGATATTGATCGTCAGGAAGTCGCCCGGAGCCACGCTTCCTAACGAGGCGAGATAACTGGCCCATGCGTTGATGCTGAAATCGAAGGTGATTTGGATCGGTGTTCCTGCGCCACCTGGCTGCGTACACACAACATTGAAGAAACCTGCGCTGCCACCCGTACAGGTAGCGAGAGCGTAAGGAAGCGCACCCATTCCCCCGGTCAGGTTCTCGTAGACGTCTTGAATCGAAAGTCCGGTTCCGAGACTTGAGAGCCCTTTCTTATCCGCGTCGCCCGCTTTGAGTCGGAAGGTCCATGGCATCCGAAAATAGAGCTGGCCGCCGGCATAGACGGTTGACCACATCTCGTTGCCGGCGAAGTTTCCAGTCGCGTACTTCACCAGGTCGTAGCGCGGCGCAGCGCTCACGATCACGGCCTCGGCCGGGTGATCCGCGCGCGTTCTCGTGACGGTCGGCGTGCCCTCGGTATCGGACATCACAATCGTCGGCGCGTATTCATTCGCACCCGCCGCCGTTACGCCATTCGGCAACGACCCGAGCACCGTTGCCTCGAACTCGAAGAAGCGACTCACCGAACTCGAAATATCAAACGGGCTGGGGAACAGGCAGTTGATACGCGTTCCTCCCACCATCAGTGGATCGGGATTCATCGCAGCGGTGATCGCAGTGGTCGTCGCACCAGAAGGGCACGCACTCGCCGCGCCACTCGGCGGCAACGTCGCGATATCGACAGTGAAACCTTTTGGTACGTCGACCTTGATCTGCACGCCAAGCGCGTTGTTATCATCGCCGATGTTCTTCGAGAGCGCATACGCGACACGCCAACGCACCTTGTCGAGGGTCCGCACAATGCCGACACCATTTGCGCCGTAGCTATCGTGCGCGTTGACGTCATCGCCGGGATCGGCATCGATCCCATCACCGTTGGCATCATCCGCCGCTTGGGTCACAAGCGGGTCACCGGTCGGCGTGTTGTTGTCCGCTGCACGCCAGTCTTCCCATGGCGCGACACCGTCAGAAACACGGTTCAGTTGGATTGTGAAAGAATTTGCCCCGGCGATACCCGTGGTGGCGAAGACCAGCATGGACGCAAGCACGGAGCCGAGCAAACCGCCCGTCAATAACTTTCGCCCTGCGCGCCGCGCCCTGCGTTGACCAACCATTACGAAACCCCGTTCCACTGTCTGCGCAGACTGACGGCGGAGCACCAGCATTCGTACGCCAGCGCGTCGAATGCAACCATTACGCAACTCACTGCCTGCCTCGCGGAATATCTCACACTCCGCTATCGGCACAAACCTGGGGCTCTTTACAAAGATTTATGCAGTCAGTCTGCGGAGGGCGATGCGCCCCGTGCGCTGTAGTTCGAGGATGCCAAAGGCCCGAAGTTCTTGCTCGAAGGCGTCAAGATCCTCCGCTGCGGCGGCCGCCATCAACGTGACCGATGCAGCGTTCTGATCCACGATCGTCGCTGAACGCTGCTCACATATCGCGGACAACTCGCTTGAGGAGAGCTGACCGGTTCCGACCGTCACGAGCATAAGGTCGCGTTCGATCCCCTCGCCTTCAGAGATCTCGACAATGTCCAGCACCGGGATCAACTTGTTCAACTGTTTGGTGACTTGTTCGAGCGGTGCCGACTCTGCATCGACCACAATCGTCATGCGTGAGAACGCTTCGTTCTCGGTGGGCGACACGGCGAGGCTCACGATGTTGAATCCGCGACGCGCGAACAGTCCGGCGACGCGGGTGAGTACCCCGAAACGATTCTCGACGAGTACCGACAAGATGTGATGCGTGACTGCCACCCCGTCGCGCGTGGTCGGCGTACTTGCTGCGTTCATCAGTTCCCCGCTTCATCGAACAGTGGCCCGAGGATCACGTTGTCGTTCGTGGTACCTGCGGCGACCATCGGATACACCTTTTCCATATCATCGACACGGAAGTCCACGACCACGGGTCGATCGTTAATCGAGTTCGCCTTCTCGATCGTGGGCTCGACGTCATCGGTGTGCTCCACCCGGAACGCAACCGCACCCATCGCCTCTGCCCACTTCACATAGTCGGGAAGGTCACGAGAGAGGTACACCTCGGAGTAGCGCTCCTCATAGAACAGTTCCTGCCACTGGCGCACCATCCCGAGATATGCGTTGTTCAGAATCGCGACCTTGATCGGCACGCGTTCGGAACTCGCCGTCACAATTTCTTGCGCGGTCATCTGGAAGCATCCATCGCCGTCGATCGCCCACACGGTGCGGTCCGGCATGCCGACCTTCGCTCCGATCGCCGCGGGAATCGAAAACCCCATCGTGCCGAGCCCACCGGAGTTCACCCAGGTATACGGATGATTGAACTTCCAATACTGACTCGCGAACATCTGATGCTGCCCCACACCCGATGCGACGATCGTGTCTTCCGGCGAAAGGTCGCGCAACTTCTCCACGCAATATTGCGCTTTCAGTGACCCGCCCATTTCCTGGTGATAACGAAGCGGGAACTTCGCCTTCCAATCGTCGAGTTGCGCGTGCCACGGTGCCAAATCGATCCGGGCCGAGCCAATGCGCGCGATCTCGCTCCGGAGCGCCACAATCAACTCGCCAATCACCGAATTGCAGTCGCCGGCAATCGCGACGTCCGGCCGGCGGACCTTGCCGAGCTCCGCGGGATCGATATCGACGTGGATGATCTTTGCCTCCGGGGCGAACCCGTCGAGTTTGCCCGTCACGCGGTCGTCGAAACGACTGCCGAGCGCGATCAACAGATCGGACTTCTGCATCGCCGTAATCGCCGTGTAGTTACCGTGCATTCCTGGCATACCGAGGCATCTCGGGTGGTCGTCGGGGAACGCGCCACGCGCCATCAACGTTGTGACCACCGGCAGGTCAACGAGCTCCGCCAATTCGCGCAGCGCCTCGGCCGCCCGAGCTTTCAGAATGCCACCACCCGCGTAAATCACCGGCCGCCGCGCTTCGAGAATGAGGCGCGCCGCTGCGGTGATCTGCGCCGGGTCGCCAATCGTGTTCGGCTGGTAACCGGGCAAGTTGATCGAGGTCGGCCAATGCCAGTCCATCTGCTGATTCGCGATGTCTTTCGGGAAGTCGACGAGCACCGGACCAGGTCGACCCGTCGTCGCGACGTGAAATGCTTCGTTGATGATTTCGGGAATGTCATTCGCGTCGGTCACAAGCCAGTTGTGCTTCGTGATCGGCATCGTGATCCCCACGGTGTCGCATTCTTGAAACGCGTCAGTTCCAATCACCGAATAGGGCACCTGGCCTGTGATGACCACCATCGGAATCGAGTCCATATACGCGTCGGCCAGCGGGGTCACGATATTCGTAGCCGCCGGGCCTGAGGTCACCATTGCGACACCGGGTCGACCGGTCGCGTGCGCGTACCCCTCGGCCATGTGCCCCGCGCCCTGTTCGTGACGCACGAGGATGTGCCGGATCGAGCTGTCAATCAGCGGGTCATAGACAGGGAGAATCGCTCCGCCAGGCAGACCGAACATGACTTCGGTTCCCACCTGTTCGAGGCTTCGTATGAGTGCTTGTGCTCCGGTCAGCTTCTCTGCCATCACAGTGCTCCAATGTGTCGTTTTTCAATTTCGGGTGGGCCAATGAAAAACCCCCCGCAAAAGCGAGGGGCGTGCGCGCCGGACCGGGTTACCGGTCGGCGCTAGGGAACTACGAGTACGTTGCGAAAGTTCATTACGAACATTCTTACACATTGCCCTGCACTTCCGTCGAAACCCGCTGCGCCTGAGGGGAATCTCAGAATCACAGCTTTGTCCTTCAGTGACCGTCGCGACCGGCCGATACTTCCCCTGATATGGAAATCCAGACCGCTGCACCGACGACCGAGGATGTCCATCGCGCTGAAGAGGAGCTTCGGCCGATGGTTCGGCGTGCGTTTGCGGGCATCGCTGGACTTGCAGTCGTCAACCTCGCGATGACAATTGGGATCATCGCCATTTGGTTTCCGAATGCGACAGGTGCTTCGGCGGCTGCGACCACCACCGCGGTCGCAGCACTTGTCGGTGCACCACTACTTGCCATCGCGACCTGGGGCGTTTTCGTTCCTCGCATCTCCGCGTATCGCGCCACGCTCTTCGCTCGTGAGCGTGTCGCGCTCGAGCAATCCGACTTTCATGCGTTCCAAGTTCGCGTCGCCCGTGGACTTGATATGACCGAAGCAGAGTTCCGTGTGTACGAACTCGTGGAACGTTCCATCTCACACGTTGTGCCCAACGGACGCACGGAGTTCTTGATCGAAGGGCCCGCCGCCCATTCCGCTCTGGAGTGCGTTGCGGTTCACAATGAAGCGCCGGGGTGCGATGTCGAAGAAGCGCTCGACTGCCCTGCGATTCGCACCACCCAAACACTCAACTTCAGCTCAGCAGAGCATCTCGATGCTTGCCCGCACTTGCGCAACCGCGGACCCTGCGTTGCCCGGTGTCAGCCCGTGCTCGTCGGGGGTGCCGCAGTCGGTGTGCTGCATACGCTGATTGCTGAGGACGCAACCTTTGACCCGCGCAGCGAATCGATGCTCGATCACCTCGTCGACCAAGTCGGAGCGCGTCTCACCTTGCTGCGCTCGTCGGCAGAAACGCAACTCGCCGCCGCCACCGACCCACTGACCGGCCTGCTCAACCGCCGGTCCTTCGATTCTCGAGTGCGCGCGATCGGCCGAACGGGCATGAGTTATGCAGTAGTGCTTGCCGATATCGATCACTTCAAAGACTTGAACGACACGTACGGTCACGATGTCGGCGACCGAGCCCTGCGCACGATGGCCCATGCGATGCGCAACAGCGTGCGACCGGAAGACATCGTGTGCCGCTACGGAGGTGAAGAGTTCGCCTTGGTGCTCCCGAGCTGTGACGAACGACGTGCGTCAGAGATCTTGATGCGTATTCGAGAAGATGTCGACATCGCGATCCAGGCCGCGGAGTTGCCCCGTTTCACGACCAGCTTTGGGGTCGCAGACTCCTCATGCAGCGAAGATCTTTCGGAGCAGCTTCGTGCCGCCGATGCAGCCCTGTACACCGCGAAGCAAAACGGCCGGGATCGCGTCGAGTTCGCTCCGTCGACCTAGTTCAACTTGTCGAAGGCGGCCATCTGCCGACGTCGGCGCCGCACCATCTCGCGCTGAGATGTCACACTCGCGACCTGCCGACCTGAGCCGTCGCGGGCAGCGATGCACGCGCATCCAAGAAGACCGATCAAGGCGACTGCCCCTCCACCAGTCCCGATTGCCACAGCGATGGCACCGCTCGCACACAGCACGAGCACCACGGCCATTGCATATCGCACGGGTTCGCGTGCTGCTTCGAGCCGCTGATGCACGGCATACAACTGCTCAGACGTCGTGATCCGGGATCCGAGGAGCAGCATGAGCCCGCGTGTCAGCCCGAACGTGGTGCCTGCTGCGAGCGCGAACAACGGCTGGCCCGACAGAATGCCCGTCAACCCCACGAGGTACACCCCCGACGTCATGATGTACGTCGCGAGCCCGAACCCAATCTGCGCACCAAATCCGCTCGCCGTGAACCATCTGCGGAACTGGCGTAACCACGTCTCGTCCACTTGGCGGCGATAGTGCGGAAGCGATGGCCGTCCGATACCAAAGTCGAACAGGCTGCCGATCGCGAAGCAGGCGCCAAGAGCGATGAGCGCGCCGTGAGTGTTGCTACCGAACAGCACACCGACCACTGCCGCTCCGAGCATGGCAAGCACGCCCAGCGCGGCTCCGCCGACGGTCGCACCGCCAACAAACCACAGTACGGTCGTCCAATAACGGCCCCCTCGCGAACGTTCACTCATCGGAGTGAACGAAGAAAGCATTGATAGACCACACGGGGACCACACTCCCCGAATGGCCGAGGTCACTGAACATGCGATTGCGATGACGTACCAGATCATTTGGGCTCCACTTCGATCTGTGCGAGGAACTGGTTGAGCTTGGGAACGAGGGTCGTCCTGCGAATATGACTCCCGATCACACAGAACAAGCCGAATGCGCGCTCGCTGACTGAGAAGAAGCGCTGAGTCCCGCTTCGTGATGGCAGCACGCGCTGCGAGATCGCCGGATCAAATTCGCTCGCGCGGAGTTTCGGAAAGCCATCACGGAACATCGTCGACTCTCCGTCGGCAGGATTGAACTCCACCATCGCAATGAAGACATCCGACAACCCAAGCAGTGGAACGACTTGGCTCCCGTAATCACCAATCTGCGGGGGCATTGCAATGGTGGCTGCATGCAACACCGGATGGACGAACCCAGAAACGGGGGCAGGCTCGGGGCCCAGCACCGTCACGTCGGATTCGGAGCGTCGCGTGATCCTCACGTCCCAACCGCTCATGAGCGCAGCGGAAAGCCCGAACCCTGAAAGTCGACGGGTCACGAGGACACCTCGTCGCTTGGCTCCGGTTCATCAGGGATTGGTAGCGGGCCGGCACTCATCGAAGACAGCAACGCTCCCGGGAGATCCCGTCGACTGACGCGCTCGACGCGGAGGCCGCGCGTGTAGCTCCGATCTGCCTCGGCACGCTGCATCAGATCGCCAAGCTGTTCGAAGGTGGCTGCCGACCCTTCCCCGATCACGCGATCAGTACGCCCATCAACAAGCACGAAATACGGGGCGACGGGCACCGAGTAGTCCTCCCACGCCTCACTCGACATGATGGTCAGTAGGTCGCGGCCCGCGAGCTTCGCGGTCGCTGCTGGGCTTTCGGCATCCGTGCCTTTCGTTACGGCGACAACAGCAGCACCGTTGGACGCAGCCGCACGCTTCTCCGGGTCGGAGAGCCCCTCCCAGAAACCGTGGCACGTAAGGCATCCTGAAGAGAGGAATGCGACCAGCGTGGTTCTTGGAACGTGCGTGACTGCGACTGCCATCGGGTTTCCCTCGAAGTCAGTGCCGATCAAGTCACGAGCGTTCATGCCAAGCGCCTCGCTGCCAGCCGCTCCTGTCAAAGCAGGATCCCTGATCCGTTCCCTCGAATGGGAACGACCCGATGCCCCTTTTGCATCTCTGCTGAGATCGACGCCCAGATCGTCGAGCGCCCGGACGATCGCTGCATGCGACTGCAGCAAACCGATCACCAAGGCGCTCAGAACTAGGACCAGGATGCACAGGAGCGAAACAAGCATCGTCATCTCATGCACCGACAACATCTTGACAAGCGACCCAACGCGAAACGCCGAATCGGTCTACGACGTCAATACACACTGCGCTGGCAGTCGTCGCCGGGAGGTTCACGGAAAATCCGCATCGCTCGTCAACTTGGAAGAACTCGGCCACGTCCGGACGCGGGAGATCTGCGATCAACTCGCTCACCACGAGCCCGTCCACGTAGATACGAACGGTGGGAGGCATATTCGGCTGCGTCGGATCCAATGCCCATCCGGTGACCGAAACAGACCCGTCCAGTTCGGCCGTGGCCTGGTTGATGTCACCCATCGGCCCTGGCACTTCGACTTCCTGGAAGTTCAAGAACGACCCGCGGCCGGTCGAGGCATCGACCATAAAGAGGCAGACGTACCGAGGGCCCGGGTCCGCCATCGGGACCTTCAGAAAGAAACCGTGGCGAGCGCCAAAGAATGGGTATGCAGCGCCGACATCGGGCCGATCGATATCTGCTACGACATCTGCAGCGACGACGCCGTCCACGTACACACGAACGTGTGCTGCCTCCCGGTAGTCATCTTGGTTCATCGCCCACCCGCCAATCACGAGTTCGCCAGCGATGTACTCGAGCTGATTGATCGCACCAAAGCTCTCCTCGAGGCACGGTCGGCTGTGACCGCGGGTGTTTTCATCCGTTCTCGAAGATGTTGTGCACGAAGCATCGAACAGCCACGGCGGTGTGCAGGTTGCAACTCGACAGACGATTGGACCCAAACACGCGATGTGTTGGTTGCATTGCCCGTAGCGAAATTTCACGCATCCCGACTTGCGGTTATTGCAGTCACCACGAGCACAGCCGCACCCCGTACCTGAACAACTCCCATCGCATACGCCGTTGCTACCGCAGCCGCATCCTCCGCACTGCGCGTTGCAGTCCAGGTAGAACCGAGGGGCGCCGCCACAGAACTCGGAGCCATCGACTTTCCACCAGCCACCGGTGACCGTCCCTGCCGGGCACGCGTTGACGCCCGTGATGGTGCAGCAGAACTCCGTGTATCCCGCCGAGCAGAGGCTGTTCGGGCCGCAAACCGCCGCGTATGCAGAATTCGGTCGAAAGATGAAGTCGAATGGGCTCACGACAGCTGCGGATCCGACGAGGGCCGCTCGTCCGAGGAATCCTCGTCGCCCAATCTTGCGCGAGGTCACATCGACCAAGCGCTGTGTGACCGTCACGAGTGCTCCCCCGCTGCGCGCAACCTCGCCGAGATCTGCGTGCGTGTGCCGATCGTTGCCGTGAGCAGCGCTGCACCAGCGAGGAGCATCGCTCCGTACAAGCCAATAACGAGTGCCGTTCCGGGTGGGAGTATGCGATGCGGACCTGGAGCGCGAAGCGCATAGGTAGCGCACGCAACGCCGAGCAGAATATTCATGACGAGATGAGCGCTGTCGGGCGCGCTCGGAGCAGAGCCGAGACAACCGCAGTCAGCAATGCCGCGACGGCGACCGATCGCTATGAGCCCTGCAAAGAGGAAATACCAGCCGGCGACCGCGAAGGCGAGCGCCGGGTGCGCGGTCACGAGAAACGCGCTGCCAGTGGTGATTTCGCAAATCGCTAAGAGGATTGCGATTTTCCGAAGGGGCAGCCGATGCGGCACGCCATACGCCAGAAGCGCTTCAGCAGTGCGAGCGGGAGCAAGGACTTTTGCAATTCCTGCGGTAGCGAGAAATAAACCACCGAGTTGCGCCGCTACGAAACTCGCGTCAGTGAATGCCGCCGCCATCCGCCCGCTCCTGTCTCAGATGTTGGAATTGAGAAGCGCCGCTCCTGAGGCGATGGTACAGGTCGACCTGCGGTCAACCATCAAGTAGACCCTCCAAAATGGTCGTCAGCACGTTTGGATTGCCCTGCCCCTTGAGCTCGCGCATCGCTTGGCCCATGAAGAAACCGTTCAACTTCTTGCGGGCCGCGTCATCGCCACTCTTCCAACGCTCAACTTCATCGGGGTGCGCCGCCACGATCGATTCGAGCACGGCACTCAACGCGGATTCGTCAGAGACTTGCGACAAACCGAGCCGCTTCGCAACCTCCGCTGGTTTCCCGCCACCGTTGATGCACGCAGCAAACACGTCTTTCGCTTGCTTGCGGGAGAGTGCGCCGCTGCTCACCAGGCCCACAAGCTCGCCGAGATCGGTCGGCCGAAGCGCGAGGGCCGACACCTCGATACCCCGCTCATTCATCACGGCGAGCACATCGCCGACACACCAGTTCACGAGATCCTTCGGACTGCTGACCGCAGCAAGATTCGAGACCGCCTCAGTTGCGTAGGCGACGAGTCCGGGAACGGCGACGATCGTCGCCGCGTCTTGGCGCGATATCGCCCACTCTCCCTCAAGGCGTTCACGTGTGGCGCTCGGAAGCTCAACCTGCGAGGCACGGGCCGCGGCGCGCATTTCCTCGGTTGGCACAATCGGAACGAGGTCGGGCTCAGGGAAATAGCGGTAATCGAACGCCATCTCCTTTGAACGCATCGAGTGGGTGCGCCCATCAGATTCATCCCAGTGGCGGGTCTCCTGAACGATTCGCTCCCCCGCCTCGAGCAATGTGATCTGACGGTCGATTTCATAATCGATCGCGCGGCCGAGCGAGCGCAGCGAATTCATGTTCTTGATTTCTGCACGCGTTCCGAGCTCCGTCGCATCACGACGAGCGACAGAAACGTTGGCGTCCACGCGCAACGAACCTTCTTCCATCTTCACATCGGAAATCTGAAGCGCTTCGAGCACGGCGCGCAGTTCAGCGACGTATGCGCGTGCCTGCTCAGCGGAATGGATGTCGGGGTGCGACACAATCTCCATCAGCGGCACGCCGGCGCGGTTGTAGTCGACGAGCGAGTAGTCGGCGTCGGTGATGCGCCCAGAGCCGCCAATGTGGGTCGACTTGCCAGTGTCCTCTTCGAGGTGCGCTCGCTCGATGTGAACGATGCTCCCGAGCGCTTCAATCGTGCCGTTGGTGCAGATCGGTTCATCGAACTGGCTGGTTTGGAAGTCCTTCGGCATATCTGGGTAGAAGTAGTTCTTGCGATGAAAGATCGACCGCACGGGGATCTCGAATCCGAGGGCAACACCGAACCGCATCGCGAGCTCGACGGCTCGTTCGTTCAGAACCGGTAGCGAGCCAGGAAGACCGAGACAGGTTGGACACACGTTCGTATTTGGCTCGTCACCAAACATGTTGGCGCAACCGCAGAACATCTTCGTCGCCGTTGCCAGCTCGACGTGAATCTCGAGTCCGATCGTCGGGGTGTATTCCGTGTTCGTCGTCGCCTCGCTCATGACATTGCCCGTTCCAGTTCGGCAGCGACTTGGAACATCACGGGTTCTCCGAGCGCAGGTGCAAGGACTTGCACACCAACCGGTAGCCCGTCCGCACCGGTGCCGAAGGGCACGCTCATTGCGGGGTGACCGGCAAGGTTGGTCGGAATCGTGCAGACGTCAGAGAGATACATCGAATATGGGTCTTCGGTCTTCGCTCCGAACGGGAATGCGACCGATGGGGTCACCGCGCCGAGAAGCACATCGCAGTCGCGGTACGCCTGCGCGAACTCGTTGATGATGACCGTGCGCACTTGCTGTGCGCGCCGGTAGTACGCGTCGTAGTAACCGGCTGACAGCGCGTAGGTGCCGAGCATGATGCGTCGCTTGACTTCATCGCCAAAGCCCTGCGCGCGAGTGCGAGCATTCATGATTGCGGCGTCATCACCGTCGACCCGCAGCCCGTATCGAACGCCGTCGTACCGCGCCAAGTTCGAGGACGCTTCCGCCGGAGCGATGAGGTAGTAGGCCGCAAGCGCATGGGACATCACGGGAAGCGATATGCGTGTGACCGTGGCGCCGCCAGCTTCAAGCGCGGCGATCGCGGCTTCCACTCGGGCGCGAACATCCTCGTCAACTCCTTCGACAAACTCGTTCACAACGCCAATGCGCAGGCCGGAGACACCCCGGGTGAGGAGTGCCGAACAGTCCGCAACAGCAGCATTGATCGACGTGGAGTCGAGCGGATCGTGGCCCGAAATCACATTCAGGAGTACGGCCGCATCTTCCACGTTGGCGGCGAACGGTCCGATTTGGTCGAGTGAGGATGCGAACGCGACGAGGCCAAAGCGCGATACGAGACCGTAGGTTGGCTTGACGCCGACAACCCCGCAAAAAGCGGCAGGCTGGCGGATGGAACCGCCCGTATCGGAACCCAGCGAAAGCGGCGCGAAGCCTGCAGCGATCGCAGCCGCAGATCCACCCGAGGAACCACCGGGAACGCGCGCAATATCTCGCGGGTTCTTCGTCGGGCCGAATGCCGAGTTCTCCGTCGACGATCCCATCGCGAACTCGTCGAGATTGGTCTTGCCAATGATGATCGCACCGGCCTCGCGCAGCCGCGTGATCACGGTTGCGTCATATGGCGGCTCCCATCCATCCAGGATCGCCGATGAACACGTCGTAGCAATGCCACTCGTGCACATGTTGTCTTTGACCGCGATGGGAACACCTGCGAGGGGGCCACATTCCGCGCCCGCGGCGATGCGCGCGTCGATTTCCTCTGCTGCAGCGATGGCCTCGTCGGCAAGAACGAGGTTGAACGCGTGGATCGTTTCTTCCTGATCGGTGATCGCCGCCAGATAGCTGGCGACGGTGTCGCTCGCCGACCGTTGGCCTGACGCAATTTCTGCTGCAAGCGCCGTTGCCGTGATGCGGTCGCTCATGGGGTGTCTCCGAGAATCCTCGGTACGCGAAATCGGTGGTCCTGCTCCGCGGGGGCCATGTCCAATACCGGTTGGCGATCCAAACTCGGTCGCACGACATCTTCCCGGAACACGTTTTCGACTGGGAGCGGGTGGGCTGTCGGTTCGATGCCATCGAGCGCGAGGTCGCCGAGCGAAGCAGCGTGGTCAAGGATGTCACCGAGTTGTGCAGCAAAACGCTCGACCTCACCCTCACGCAGTTCGAGCCGTGCGAGCTGGGCGACGTAGCGAACATCAGTGGGAGAGATACGGTCGGCAGTCACGGATGGCGAGTCTACGAATCCTGCCGAGAGCGCAGCGAGGCCAGACCTGCCCCCTCCCCCTGACACCGCCGGTGCCCGCTCCCCCGACCGTTGGGACGCTCCCCCCGACCGTTGGGACGCTCCCCCCGACCGTTGGGGACATCAGGTGACGTATAGCGTCACCTTGGTAACCAACGCTGTGGGGGAACATCCCAATACTGAGGAGGAAGCGTGCCGTCAGCATTCCTATCCGAGACCTGGATCATCGACGCACAAACTGCGCTGCACACGCACTCATCAGAACTGCCGACGGACGTGAACATGATCGCCAACGTGATCGTCGCGTCCCCGCCTGATCACGTGCACGATGCCGATATCGAATTGCACCTCGGAAGTGCCGACACAAAGGCGATCTTCCAGCGCGGCCTCCACGAGACTGCGAACGTCACACTGCGAACCGACTACGCGACCGCGCACTCAATCTTCCTTTCCGGCGACCCTCAGGCCGGACTCCAAGCCCTGATGGCCGGCAAGGTGAAGATCTCAGGTGATCTCGCTGCGCTCATGGCGGCAGCCAGCTCGGGTGTTGGCCCTGGCAACCCAGCGCTCGCAAGCGCGCTCCGCGAAATCACTGCCGAGTAGCAACCTCACCGCAGCGCCGCGCTGCGATCAGACACAACACTGCAGCGACCGAACCCACTACGAACGACCAACGGAACGCATCAGCACCCGGTGCCTTTGGCGTCACCGCAGCGAGCAAGACGACGGATTGCATGGCTGCGATGCCAAGTGATGACCCCATCGATTGCATGAGCGAGAGCGTGCCGCCAACGATGCCGAGATCTTCACGAGGCGCAGCATTTGCGACCGCCGCCGTTGCCGGTGGAGCAACGAAGGCGAGTGCGAGACCCGAAAGCAGAAGACCGGGTAGCAACACTGGGTACGACACAAGGCCGCCACCGACTGCGAACCACACCATCGAAC
>JBARPG010000062.1:0-4528 GCA_049642885.1 Acidimicrobiia bacterium
CACCAAGGCCCGCCAGCCAGGCTGAATCGAGGCCCGTCGTCCCAACCACCACGTGGACGTGATGATCGACGCACCATTCCATCGTGGCGACCGCCGCCGCGGCGACCGTGAAGTCGATGACGACCTCAGGAGTTACGTCGAGCTCGTCGAGGCTTGCGAGAACCGTGTGTCCGCCCAGAAGTTGCCCGACTGCGCTGGGATCAATACATCCAACAAGTTCAAGCCCGGGATCGTTTTGGACCGCATTCCACACGGCGGTGCCCATGCGACCCGCGGCACCTGTCACTGCAACTGAAATCATGGTGCGGACGCTATCCCCTGGCGGCGACTAACCCCGCTCCATTGGCGCCGACGGAACGGTGATCATTTGATGACCCCGATCCGCGTGACTGGGAACCCGAACACACGACGACGGTTCGTTGATCAGCATCGGCGAGCGCCGCCTTGATCGAGTTTCGACTGACACGGCTGACGCGCCGTTGCATATCGGCGGGAGTTTCCACTGATTCAAGATGGAGCATCGAAACACCGAGTCGACGAATGCGCGCAAGCGAGCTTTCCTCCGCCTGAGCGGCGGCGCTTCGGACTCTGCGTACTGCGAGCTCGAGCTCCTCGTCGTCAAAGGAGCCGTCGTGCAGCGCATCGACGTGGTGATGGAGCGCGCCGACGACCGTATCGACATGCTCGGCAGTTGTGGCCGCATACGCGACGAGCGCGCCACCGTCGTTATACGAGAGACAAAACGCACCCATGTCGTAGACGAGCTTGCGCGCACCTCGAAGGTCGCGCTGCAAACGGGCTGCGGGACCGCCCCCGAGAATCTGGGCGGAAAGTACGGCCGCAGTCTGGCGGGGGTCGCGGCGCGATGGCGACCGGACCCCGACGGCAACGAAAACCGAATCGTTGTCGGCCTGTTCAATAGCCTCTCGGTGCGCAACGGGTAGCGCCCTCACTCGTGGCAGGCTCGGAGGAGCTTGGAGCGCCCCGTGTGACTCATGCTCAACCCGTGATGCAGCATCCGCCACTTGATCCGCGGTAATCGCGCCGGTCGCGACGAGCACCGCCTGATCTGGGGCATAGAAGCTTCGATGGAAACTGCGCGCCATCCAACTATTGAGCGGCCACGACATCGGAGCACGTCGAAACATATTTCGAGCAAAGGGTTGGCCTGGGTGCAGAGACGAAAGGGCCGACGCCGCGACCGTCGCAATTGGCGAACGCGCAGGCGAACGCATTTCCGCCTCCAAGATCGAACACTCTTGCTCGAGCGCGTCGTCATCCCAAGTGGGTTGAAATACGAGGTTGAGGAGTTCGTGCGTCGCCAGACCGGCATCGTCACCCTCAACGGTCGCGACATAGGCGACTTCATCGATACCCGTCCAGGCGTCGACAAGATCATGTTCCGGGCCGAGTGCTTCGCACGACGGGGAATGGAAGATCCCGTGCTCCACAAGATGCGCGAGCCCTTCTGCTCCGCGTGGATCATTGCGAGACCCGGCACGCACCCAGACTCCGATCGTTGCCGTCAACGATTCAGGTCGTTCGTCAACGCACCATCGAAGACCGCTCTTGGAGATTCCGCTTTGCATGCAACAGTGATCGGCCGACCGTTCAATTCCCCTTAGCGGCGGTAGTCATGCGGTTGCATTGCCACCATTTCGCGACCGAGTTGGCATAGGCAGTGCGTTCGGACTTCCGTCACGCAAAAGGGCCGCACCACATCGGCACGACCCTTTCAACGTTCCATGAAGATGGACTGGATATTGCTAGCGACGTCCGCCGCCACCACGACGAGGACCGCCACGGCCGCCACCACGACCATCACGGCGCGGGCCGTCAGTGCGTGCTGGTGGTCGTTCATCGGCCGGACCGAGATCACCAAAGGTGTCCTTCGCCGCTTCTTCCCAGTGGGAATCGAAGTCAACAACTTCGATTCCTTCTTCGAGATCATCCGTAGAGGATTCACGCGGGCGGTCATCGCGGCTACGCGGTGCACGCTCTTCACGGTCTCGGCGAGGAGCTCGATCTTCACGCTCACGCGGTGCACGTGCTTCACGCGGAGCCGACGAATCATCGCCGCCTTCGCTGTCGCTGCCGCCTGCATCTGGGTACACCAAGGAAACCTTGCCCTTGAAGGGGTCGACATCGTCGACGAGCACCTGCAATTTGTCGCCGACGTTCATGACATCTTCCACACGCTCGACGCGCTTGCCGCGGCCGACCTTGGAGATGTGCATGAGGCCGTCACGACCAGGGAGGATGTTGATGAATGCACCGAAGTTCGTGATCGAAACGACCGTACCCTCGTACAGATCACCGATCTCCACCTTTGGCGGGTCGATGATGAGCATGATGCGTGCACGAGCAGCCTCAACACAGGTTGAGTCTTTCGAGCCGATCGAGATGATGCCCACGGTTCCGTTATCGGAAACCGCAACGTCCGCACCGGTCTCTTTTGTGATCTCGTTGATGACCTTGCCCTTCGGCCCGATCACTTCACCGACCTTTTCGATCGGGATCTCGAAGGAGATGATCTTCGGCGCACCGGCACGCACGTCTTCACGCGGCGCTGCGATCGCGGCGTTCATGACCTCGAGGATTTGCAGACGAGCTTCTTTCGCTTGCTGCAGCGCGTCGGCCAGGACGTTTGCGGGGATACCGGCGATCTTCGTGTCGAGCTGCAAAGCCGTAACGAAGTCTTTCGTACCCGCAACTTTGAAGTCCATGTCGCCGAATGCATCTTCTGCACCGAGGATGTCCGTCAAGGTCGTGTACTTGCCTTCGGCGTACACGAGACCCATCGCAATACCGGCAACCGGCGCCTTGATCGGCACGCCAGCGTCCATGAGCGAAAGGCTCGAACCGCAGACAGATCCCATGGAAGTCGAACCATTCGATGCAAGAACATCAGAGACGACACGCAGGGTGTAAGGCCATTCTTCTGAGTCCGGCAGCACCGGGATGAGCGCACGCTCTGCCAAGGCACCGTGACCAATTTCACGACGCTTCGGCGAACCGACACGACCCGTTTCGCCAACGGAGAATGGCGCGAAGTTGTAGTGGTGCATGTAGCGCTTGCGGTCGTCGACGCCAATGGTGTCGATCATTTGTTCCATGCGAAGCATGCCGAGCGTCGCAACAGACAGCACCTGGGTCTCACCACGTTGGAACAGGCCTGATCCGTGTGATGCGCCGATGACGCCAACTTCGGAGGAGAGCGCACGAAGATCACGGAGGCCTCGACCGTCGATGCGGCCACCTTCGTTCACAATGCGTGAGCGAACCAACTTCTTTTGAAGATCCGAGAATGCCTTCTTGAGTTCACCTGCGCGACCAGCGAAGGTTCCCGGGGCTTCATCGGTTCCCGCGAGGGCGCCAACGAGTTCTTCTTTCAACTCATCGAGCGCAACCGAACGGTCGTGCTTGTCAGCGATCTGCATGATCTTGTCGGTGCGGTCTCCAACGAGCGCCGAGACAGCGTCAAATGCATCTGCTTGGTAGTCCACCCGAACTTTGAATTCCTTCGGAACGATCGGACCGTTCTTCGCTTCCACTGCGGCACGAAGTTCGAGCTGCAGCTTGCAGGATGCAGTAATCCACGGCTTGGAGGCTTCAAGGCCTGCAGCGATTGCTTCTTCGGTCACCTTCGGCGAACCTTCGGCGTACTTCACAGCTGCGCCTTCGGTTCCGCCAGCTTCGACCATCATGATTGCGACATCGCCATCGTCGAGCATGCGACCTGCAACCACCATTTCGAAGGTTGCGTCGTCACCTTCTTGGTAGGTCGGGTGTGCATTCCATTCGCCTTCGTGGAACGCGAGGCGCACGGCACCGATCGGGCCGTTGAAGGGAATGTTGCTGACCATGAGCGCTGCGGATGCACCGTTGATGGAGAGGACATCGTGCGGGTTTTCCATGTCCACACCGAGGATCGTGGAGATGACCTGCACCTCATCACGGAAACCTTCAGGGAAAGACGGTCGCAAAGGACGGTCGGTCAGACGGCAGGTGAGGATGGCGCTTTCACTCGGGCGTCCTTCACGACGGAAGAACGAGCCTGGGATCTTCCCTGCTGCGTACATGCGCTCTTCGACATCCACTGTGAGCGGGAAGAAGTCGATGCCTTCACGTGGATTCGAGGACGCAACGGTGGACAGCAACTCAGTGCCACCCACCTTGACGACAACGGCACCTGCTGCCAGGTTGGCGAGCTTGCCGGTTTCGAGGGTCATTTCTAGGCCCGCTGCATTGATGGGGCCACTAACGCGGATCGGTTCCGCCATGGGTACTCCTTTTGTAGGTGCGACCCCTGAAGCGGTTCCCAGTGCTCAGCGTCCCAAACCGAAATGCTTGAGGCGCTCGCCACTGACAACCCCGCCAGGAGGATCGCAGGTATTGGTGCCGCAACCGAGCTGATTGCTGACACATGCGATCAGGGCCGATCTGGCTCCGAACGCGAAGGAGGAGCGGTCACCCGCTCCCCACATGCCTTACCGACGCAAGCCAAGCTTGCTGATCAGTGTTCGAT
>JBARPG010000063.1:0-5624 GCA_049642885.1 Acidimicrobiia bacterium
GGGTAACACCATTTCTGTTGCAACCATGTGGCCGGCGTTTCTTCACGTAACACATCAGGCCCGAGATGCCGAATCGACACACCAAGCAGTGTTAGGTCGAATATCAGCAACACCAGAAACACTCCGAGCGACACCCACAACGCTATTGATCTCATAAACCGTATCTTCGCGCACCCGAAACACCAGTCAATCAAACATCCCGGTCCGATACTGAACGGCGAACCAACATTTCGACCAGAACCAAAAGAGGTGGCACGTGAAACGCATCAGTTTCAACGAAACAAGCGAAGCGGTCCTTCGTCAAACCAAAACAGTGACCAGAAGAAATCCGCGCACCTGGCAAACAGTCGCACCTGGCGACCAGCTGCAACCCGTCCAAAAAACGCAAGGACTCAAACTAGGTGAACAACAAACCCTGTTAGGCCCACCCATCATCATCATCTCCAACACAATCGTCCCCGCCGACGACATCGACAACCACGAACTCGCACGCGAAGGATTCGAACACCTCACCCCAACAGAATTCATCCAACTACTCCACCGCATCGGTTCAATCAACGAACACAACCAGACACGCCGCATCGAGTTCGAATACACCAACACAAACCAACCCAACCCCGATACTCACACGCCACTCATCTATGTTGCCGGGCCGTACAGTTCCGCTCCCGTTCCCAACACCATCACCGCACGCCCACACGCGTCGGGAAGAGCGACTATTAGGCTGCGCGGATGGCAACGCTGATGTGTATTGATGGCAATTCGCTGGCGTATCGGGCGTTTTTTGCGCTTCCGACTGATATGGCAACCGCGTCTGGTCAGGTCACCAACGCTGTCTATGGATTCACGTCGATGTTGTGCAATTTGGTTCGTGACCACAAACCCGACATGTTGGCCAAGCGACACCCGACACCACCTCATCGTACACTTGAAGGATGAGGTGGTGTGCGAGGTGCCAACAAGTGAGATGGCAGCAGTGACCACTGACGTTGTCGACGTCATGCGCTCGGCATTCGAGATGGATGTCCCGCTTGACGTAAATGTGTCGAGTGGCCCCACCTGGGCAGACGCAAAGAGCTAAACGCGCCTGTGGAAACCGATGAGCCGAGTGAGGTGACCACCGGAGCACCCACGCGCACCAACACGGAATACCCGTCATCGTTCAAATTCTCGCAACGAAACACACCGAACCCGAATCTCTCACCCAACGTTCCCATCTAAACAGTCACACACAGGTCCGATAAGACACACCAAAAGGAGTCTTATCTCATGTTGTGTCTGATCAAAAAACTTTCCACGGGAACAAGAAGGTGACCGATGTGGCTCCACGTCCCCTCCACGCACTCCACCTGTGCTCAGGTTACGGCGGGTCAACTGGAGAGTTCGGTTCGTGGTGCCTTGCGGGCAGAACCGGTAAGTTGGCAGTGATGAGGTTTCGCATCTCGCCTTCTTCGTTAGTAGCGCTTCCGGTGTTTCATTCGGTGATGTGGTCGGTATTGGCGCTCGTGGTGGGGGCCTCCACGTTTGCGCACATCCCGCTGATTGCCGCATCTGGTGCTGCTGTTGGGTTGGGACACGCTTCACTACAGTGGGCAACTTCGTGGAGCGAGGTGGCTTCGGGAGAGTTGCATATCCGCAATATGGTCTTCGCATCGCGTCGCGACTTGACCGAAATTGAGGCTGTCTATCGGGTGCGGCGACGACGTTGGCAAGCAATCGCTGTGGTTTTTGACGATGGTAAGGAGGTGGTGTTGCCAGCGCCCGTGGCGGCGACCTGGGCGCCAAACCACGACTTCGACGAGGAAGTACGGCGGTTTTGTGCGGCGGTCGCGTTGGCCGAAACAACGACCGAGCTTGGGCCGTGGTAGTCGCCACGTTGTTGGTCACTCTTATGTCCGCACGGCGCTTGAGGACGCGAAGTTGCACTTGGTACGCTCGGAGCCCTTGAGTATGTCCGAAGCGCTGCCTAACAGTGAGATGGTTGAATTCGTCCGCCTTCGATTCACCGGTGGTCGTTTCGTCGACCCTTCGCTCGGGATGCCCGTTGAGTTGCTCGCGGATCTGACCGCCTACCGTGAGTTGCTGCTCGGGATTGCGCGGAGGCTCTATCTGCAGAAACATCCGAATCGAAAACGCGTCCCAAAGCGTTTCGAAGACGGTTTGTGTCTGCGGTTGAAGAGCATCGAAGCGGGGAGTGTGGTGCCCGTCCTCGAGAGGCCAGTCGGGGAAACATTCGACCTTGGTGACGACATCTTTGAGGAGTCCCAGAAGTTGCTCGAGCAGGCGCTGGATGGATCCGAAGATAACGCCCTTTTGCAGCTGTTCTCATCTGTCCCGAGCGGACCGCTAAAGGCTTTCGTCCGCGATCTCTCAACGGATGAGATGGTCGAAGTATTGCGTCCTGGGGTCAAGCCTGGAAGCGGCATTTGGTACGGACGCCGTCAGAGGAGTGACCTTCTTCGTCGGCTCCTACCGGCTTCGGACGAACCGTACGAAGGGATCGTTCGGGTGGTGGGCCTCGCCACTGACTCCCAGCGCGTGACGTTTAGGGACGATGTCGACAGTTCATTCTCTGGGTCCTACGAGCACGAGCAGTTCGAAGGTCTTCGAAACGGCTTGGACGCAGATGGATTTGGCGATCGATTTCTAGTCCACGGAATAGCGCAGATGGACCATAACGGCGGAATCAAACACCTCCGCACAATCGTGAGCATCGAGAACGTCGAGGTGGATCTCGCTTGTTATGCGATTCTGAGGGAGAGCCTCAATAAGATCCGACAACTAGAGGAGGGGTGGTTGGACGGCGACGGGGTGTCAGTCGATGACCGCACCGTCAACATAGCCTCAGACTTGCTCGATGCTCTTTGCGATGATCGTCAACCACCCCCTGCTGCGGTTTCAGCGACTTTGGAAGGCGCGGTCCGTCTCGAATGGCACATGTTCCCGCGAGTTACCTCGATTGACTGTGAAACAGATGGGTCGATTGAGCTTGTCTCAACCCTCAAAGGCGGGCCGTCGGCGTTGATGACGTTCGACACAGTAGTGGACTGCGTAAAGCGGTTGAACGAAGCCCGTGGAGTGTTGGATGCGGGCTGAACTCACGGCATGTGAGTCGGAAGTCATGAGTCCGAGCGAGCGGCTTTGGCGCCAGGTCCCACCGGGCCTGTGTACCGATGAGCTTCCAGTCATCGATGCGTTTATTCCATCGACCAAAGATGAACGAAAACTGTCTGTTGGTCTCAGCAGCCGCATTTCGGTGGAAGACTGCTATCACGATTACACGGGGGCGATGGGGTGCAGATCGATCGGCGTGATGCAGCTGTTTGTTTCTTCGGTGTCTGGAGCTGCTGAGACAACGAACGAGAAGGAGCCGTTGACGGTTCGTGTTGTGGACGACGCAGAATGCGGAGAACTCACCAAAATCGAACAAGGAGCGTTCGCGTCACGCCACAACGCCCTCTTCGCAGCATCCTGCGCAACCGGGCGTCACGTCGCCGCAGGAAACCTTGACGACCGAGCCGCACGCAAAGCACTCACCCTCGCCGGCGAAACGCTCAACATCCCGCACCAAGACATCGAACGTGCCATCGCCAGAGGCTTCGCGAAAGGCGTTGAACGACCAGCACCACAACCAAACCCCGCAAAACACGTCGACCGGCACGAAACCCTCGCCGAGCTCGTCGAATGGTGGTCCCGCGCATTCAACGACCCCAAATACCAATCAGCCAAAGGCGCGACCACCCGACGCATTCTCGCAGCCTTCTTCCTATGCGCCACAAAAGCAGGCAACACCCACATCGAAGAGTCCTACCGCGAAATCGCAGAAAACGCTGGCGTTTCCCTCGGCACCATCCGAAACCACCGCAAACTCATCACACCCTGGGTCACACCCATCAGTGTGTCCAACAAATTCTCCACCAAACGCAGCACATGGCAAATCAACACACGCGCGGGAATGAACACTCCGAAGGCACCGCTATCGGGCGTTGCTGGAATGTTCAAAACCGCGCGGACACCCCAACGACACACCCTCGACGACCCATCACACGACCAATGGATCAGATGGTCCACCGGATGGGCAATATGGATCGTCCTCGACGAACACCAGCCGACACATCACACAACCCTCGCAGACCTCACAGGCGTACACCCGTCGAGTATTCGTCGAATCCTCTACCGGCTACGAGATCTCGGGGTAGCGCAGCGGGACGTGACAGGATGGACGCGCGCATCCTCAATCCCATGCAGCAACGACAACTTCACCATGCGCGAAACACGACACAAACAACACCAACAACAACGCTCAGCACACCGCGCATGGCTCCCCCACATCCTCAGTGACCTTGCCGAAATCGGGTTCCATGCGGAATGGGGTTGTTTCGCGGCGTACTCCGTTGGTGCCACCCACCAACGGGAACGATTCTGGCTCCTCGCCGTGGCCAAGGGCTACCTCGATAGTCGTCACCTGTACGTGCCTGGGTACCACAAGCTGGCGCACAGCATTGATGGATCAGACCTGTGATGTTGGACTTCGATCACTCCGGGCCGAATACGGTCGCATTAGGCGAGAATCTCGATGTCATCTCGCAACTTCCCGATGGGTGCGCGCAACTCATCTACATCGACCCGCCCTTCAACACCGGCCGCCCCCAACGCCGAACCGAATTGCGCGCCACCAAAGATGAACACGCGACCAGAAAGGGTTTCGGGGGGAACACGTTTCGGATGTTGGAAGGAGAAAGTCGGTCATATCAGGATTCTTTCGACGACTATCTCGACTTCTTAATGCCGCGCCTCGAACAAGCCTGGCGGTGTCTGTCACCGCAAGGAACGTTGTACGTGCACCTGGACTACCGCGAGGTGCACTACGTGAAGGTTGCCCTCGATGCTTGCGTCGGACGCGACAAGTTCATGAACGAAATCATTTGGGCCTACGACTACGGTGCCCGAGCGAAACGACGCTGGCCAACAAAGCACGACACCATCTTGATGTACATCAAGGACCCGACCTCATATTGGTTCGACTCACAAGAAGTGGATCGAGAGCCGTACATGGCGCCCGGACTGGTCACACCAGACAAAGCGGCGCGTGGCAAACTTCCGACCGACGTGTGGTGGCATACGATCGTGTCGCCGACCGGTCGCGAAAAGACCGGCTATCCGACACAAAAGCCCGTTGGTGTACTTCGGCGTCTCGTGACGGCTTCTTCGCGTCCGGGTGACTGGGTACTCGACTTCTTTGCGGGAAGCGGGACGACGGGATTTGTCGCAGAAATGCTCGACCGAAAGTTCTTCTTGGTAGACAACAACCCTGAAGCGATTGAGGTTATGCGGAAGCGTTTGGATCCCGATACAAGGTTTGTGACGGTGGAGTAGACCTCGCAGCGGCTTTTCGACGACGCCTGCGCACAATCCACCAGATCACGCCGACCAGCCAGATCAAGAACACGGCGATCAAAATGGGGAGAACAATCGCAATCACGCTAAGCGCAACCGAAACCAGATCCTCGATGACCGACACGATTGGGGCGCCGATACCAGCAGTCGAGACGTTGACAACGCCACGACCCGCCGCCTTTGTCCCGTGAACAACCAGCGCCATCACCAAACCGATCGCACAGCTC
>JBARPG010000064.1:0-6608 GCA_049642885.1 Acidimicrobiia bacterium
GCTGGGGTCAGTCCGTTTGTGGGTTGCGATCGAGGACGGCACCGAAGCAGCGCAGATACCAGGTGTTGAGGTCGAAGCGTATGAAGCCCTGATGGACAAGGGCAGTCCGGAACGGGCATTTGATTCGCGCAATGGTGACGAGCTGTACCTGCTGTACACAGGCGGTACGACCGGTATGCCGAAGGGTGTGATGTGGCGCCAGGAGGACGTCTTCTTCGCCTTGGGTGGCGGCATCGATCCCTTCACGAAGACGCCGGTGCCCTCGCCAACTCACCACGCCGAGAATGTCGCAACGGCCGTTGCGTTGGGCGGCGGGGGAGTTCGGCTGTTTCCGATTGCTCCGCTGATGCATGGAGCTGGCCAGTTTGGAGTATTCACCGCACTGTTCCAAGGGAATGCCGTGACCTTGATTGACAAGTTCGATGCCGATCGTGTGTGGCAAATCATCGAGGAAGATGCAGTGAACGTGTTGAACATCACGGGCGATGCGATGGCGCGTCCCCTGGCCGACGCCCTCGAAGCGGGCGATTACAACACCAGCACCATCCTGACGGTGTCCTCCACCGCCGCGATTTTTTCCCCTCCAGTGAAAGAGCAGTTCCTGCGGCTCCTGCCCGACACGATGATCCTCGACGCGATCGGTTCCAGTGAGAGCGGCATGAACGGCATTCGACTTGTCACCAAGGAGACGAAACCCCAAGAGGGGGTCACGCGGGTCGATGCCGCGAAAGATGCTGTGGTGATCGACGAGAACTACCAGCCGGTCGAGCCGGGCAGCGGCCAGATTGGGCGCCTCGCTCGCTTGGGCAATATCCCGATCGGCTACTACAACGATCCCGAAAAGACCGCAGAGACCTTCCCGGTGGTCAACGGAGTTCGCTATTCGATCCCCGGCGATTTCGCTCGCATCGAGGCCGACGGGCAGATCACCCTTCTGGGTCGAGGATCGCAGTCGATCAACTCCGGTGGCGAGAAGATCTACCCAGAAGAAATCGAAGGCGCGTTGAAATCTCACAGCGGGGTTTTCGATGCCTTGGTTGTGGGTGTACCCGATGACCGCTGGGGTCAGCGCGTCGTCGCAGTTATCCAGGCGCGGCCCGGCGTGAAGCCGCAACAGGAAGAACTTGCCGAGCATTGCCGAACCTTGGTTGCCGGGTACAAGGTCCCGCGCCAGATTCTGTACGTGAACGAGATTGTGCGGGCGGCCTCGGGAAAGCCTGATTATCCCTGGGCGACAGGGGTCGCTCGCGAGGCGACCGCGAACAACACCGAGTCAACCATTCTGATTTCCTGAATGGTCGCTGTGTCCGACGTCCTCGCTGCGGTTCTTGCGGTGATGTTCTTCGCTGCGGCGATCACGAAGGCGCGAGCACAATCGCACAGCACTGCGCCTGTGCTCCCAGGAGTCCGCTGGCCGGCACTCGTATGGGTGATCGTCGCTGTCGAATTCGCGAATGGTGTGGCATTCCTGACCCAGCCGCGCCTCGGGGCGATCCTTGGAGGGGTGCTGTTGGTGGCCTTTACGATCGCCTTGGTCGTGCTACATCGCAGGTACCCAAGTGAGCCCTGCCGGTGCTTTGGCGAGCTTTCGCAGCGACCAATCGGAGTGGGTCACTACCTGCGAAACCTTGGCATGCTTGCTGGATGTTCTTGGATCCTGCTCGCATGACGAGCGCTGCGAATCGCGAGTCCGCTGGGTTCTTGGCGGATGCTCACTCCGTGCTGGCGGAGGTGGTTGGCACCTATGGTCCACCGAAGCTCCCGGCGCGCCGACCTCCTGACGGCCATTTCGGCGCCCTCTGCGAATCGGTCGCGTATCAACAACTCGCAGGTGCGGCCGCGGAGAAGATCCATGGTCGCTTCGTTCTTGCATGTGATGGTGACGTGTCCGCGGCTCGCGTCGCCTCGCTGTCGTTCGACACCCTCCGCTCGGTTGGGCTCTCGGGAAGCAAGGTCGGAACAATCCAGGGGATTGCTGGTGCAGTGCTCGACGGTTCCCTTCCACTCGATTCGATTGCCCGCAAGTCCGATGAGGAGATCTCGCGCATGCTGTGCGAGTTGCGGGGGATCGGCCCGTGGACAGCAGAAATGTTCTTGATGTTTCAACTTGGGCGGCGAGATGTGTGGCCCGTCGGCGACTACGCCGTGCGCGTCGGCTGGACGAACCTCTTTGGTCTGCCTGAACTCATCGCGCCGAAAGCCTTGAGAGAAGCAGGTGCTCCGTACTCCCCGCATCGCTCGGCCCTTGCCTGGTACTGCTGGCAATCCGTCGACACGGCCGGCCGCGCCTAGTTGTCTTCGAAGTCTTCCTTGAGTTCCGGCGGCGCGGTCGGATCTCCACACAACTCGTTTTCGCAGGCCTTCTTGATTCTTGGAGGATCGGCCACGACGAGATAGAACGTCGAAGCAGTCAAACTGCCATTTGAGAGCGGCTTCGCGAACCTGAAGTCGGCACGGCACTGCGAAGCGCCACTTGAGCTCCCGTCATACCAAAGGTGAGTGCCGTTCTGGCAGTCAGTTTCGAGGACCAGCGAGGTCGGAGGTTGCCCGAAACGCTTCGTTGCTTCATCGGTTATGAGTTGACGTAGCCGATCTCTTTGCTCGGTCTTGCTCAGCGGTTTCGGTCCGACCAGCGCCGACGTGATGCCAATTGCCACCAGAGCTGCGGCGATGGCCGGGCCGAACCGGCGATATGCCGAGACGCTCTGTTTCCACGGGTCGTTGCGCTTGGCCACCTCGTCAAGGAGGCTCTGCAACTCGAGTGAGAGGTTTCCTTGAGCGAAGCGGCGCTCCAAGAGCGCGCGCACCGCGGCATCGAGCTGGGTGGTGGCGCCCACACAGCGCCGGCTCTCTCCGAGTGTTGTCGTGAGGATCATCACGCCTTGCTCGGCGGGGGGAAGCCGGTTTGGGCGCCGACGCTTACCGAATGTTCTGGTCGCGAGCATCACGACAGCCATCAGGATCTTCCCGGCCGCAACCGCAACTCCGCCATACAGAACTACTCGAACGGGCTCTCCCGTGTACTCGATCGACTGAATTTCATCGATCGAGATGCGTATCGGTCTGCGCGAAAAAGGTCGTTCCTGGGTGATCTCGCTGTCCGTGATCTCGATGTCTCGGCGGGACGCTGCCCAGCCGATGAGCACGAACGGGACCATTGCGAATGTAACGAAAGGAATAGCGATGAAGCGGTCCTTCTGGCTCACGGACGAGGTGAAGATCCACACGCAGAGAGCCAGCATTCCAACCGAAACGACTGCAGTCAACATGGTGATCCCAGCAGGAACTCTGCCTGGAATTCGCAGTGTGGCACCCGATGCCGAGTCGCCTCGGGAGACGCCGCGCCCCGCGAGGCCGAAGTCCGGTGTTCCGGTTGGTTGTGTCATTTCATCCTCTCGTGCTCACCGTAACGATCCGTTTGCTCGCAGCGACTCTTGCCGGTCGGTCCCAATCCCGAAGCGTTCCAAGATGCGCTGAGTATCAGCACCCGCTGCCACGGGGCTGCGCCAAACACCTCCGGGTGTCACCGAAAGGCGCGGGGTCGGTCGTGGGTGCAACACGCCATCATGTTCAACGAATGTCTCGCGTTCGACGTGCTGAGGGTGCTGACGCGATTCCGCCATGGTGAGCACTGGAGCGACACACGCTTCGATTCCGGCGAAACGTGTCAGCCATTCCTCGCGAGTTTCCGCAGCGAACGCGGCACGAAATCGTTCATGGAGGGCTGGCCAGTCTTCAGCCGACATTTGCCGGGTCGGATCAACATCATCAAACCCCATGACCGCAAGCACATTCACATAGAACTGCGGCTCATAGGAAGCCACTGTGATATCGAGTCCATCAGAGCATCGGTACACGTTGTACCAAGGCGCAGCACCGTCGAGGATATTGGTGCCGCGTGGTCCCCATGCTCCGAGTTGGTCGAGCCCATGAAAGACGCTCATAAGACTCGCGGTGCCGTCGATCATTGCTGCGTCGACAACCTGACCTTCGCCCGTCCTCGCCCGCGAGACCAGTGCTGCGCAAATCCCGAGCGCCAACATCATCCCTCCGCCAGCGAAATCCGCCACAAGGTTGATCGGGATGGTCGGGAGGTGATCCGGCGCGCCGATATGGGCGAGGGCCCCGCCCATTGCGATGTAGTTCAAATCGTGTCCGACATCACCCGAGAGGGGGCCGGTTTGTCCCCAACCCGTCATGCGCCCGTAAATCAACTCTGGGTGAACCTCACGGAGCACCTCGGGACCGAGACCGAGACGTTCCATCACGCCGGGGCGAAATCCTTCAAGGAATACATCTGCTTGCGCGGTGAGTTCTTTGACGAGCTCAATTCCGTCGGGGTCTTTCAAGTTGATCGCGATCGATTGGCGATTGCGATCGAGGGTCATGTACGGGGAAACGAAACCACCCGCATTGGTCCCCGCCGCGGCATGGTCGATGCGTTCGATTCGAATCACATCAGCCCCAAAATCGGCCAGCAACATTCCGGCATATTGGAGTGGACCGATATTCGGAACTTCGATGATGGTGATCCCGGTCAGCGGACCGATCGGTCGCGGAGTGTCGCTCATACGTGCTCAGTCGAGTTCGAACACGCGTTGCGCGTTCTCGCGAAGAAACTTGGGCCACACGTGATCGCGGAAGGGCACATCGGGCAGCTCGGAGAAGATCCGTTCCAAGGACAATCCCGCTGCGTAATACCCGGCGTAGAGGATTTTGTCGGCACCGCGGGTGTTCGCGAAGTCGATGATGTCCTGTGGGTAGTGCTTCGGTGAAAACGCGCTCGTTGAGTAGTAGAGGTTGGGCCACTTCAACAACAACTTGACCATGAGCGCGGTCCAGGGCTCACCGCCGTGGCGTGTGATGATTTTCAGTTCGGGGAAGAACCAACAGACCTCGTCGAGCATCGCGACCTGTTGGGTGTCCATCGGAATGCGCGGCCCAGGCACACCGACGTAGGTCACGATTGGGATGTTCAACTCAACGCATTTTGCATACAGCGGATACATCTTCTTGTCGTTGATCGCCACGGGGGGAACGAGCCCAGCGGGGAATACGTGCGCGCACTTCAGCCCGAACTCCTTCACTCGTTCTTCGAGCGAGCGAACACCCTCCATGCCCGTGTTCGGATCGACGTTGGCGAACCCGAAGAAACGATCGGGATGCTCGACATACGCGCGCTTGGCGCCTTCGGTGCGGTCGACGCCGATCAGCATTTTCGAGATGTTGAAACGATCCATTTCTGCGAGGGCCATATCCACCGGGTCAGTGATTTCCTCGTATTTCGGCACGCCCTTGAACATGTACTCGGCGGGCATGTCCATTTCTTTGGACTCTTTGTCCATCGCGTTTGCCGTCACCCATGAATACGAGTCACGCAAGGCCTCTTTCGGTTTCGGCAACGACAAGAACGTGTCGATCACTCCGCCTTCGCAAGCAGCGTCAAATGCAGGGTTGTTGGTCAAGGGGTCACCGCCGGTGTTGGGTCGAGTTTGAAAACGCGGGCCGCATTCTCGTGGAGAAACTTGGGCCACACGTGATCGCGGAACGGAACGCCAGGCATATCACTCATGATGCGATCGAGACTGAGGCCCATGGGGAAGTAGCCCGCGTACATGATCTTGTCGGCCCCCCGAGTGTTCGCGTAGTTCACGATGTCTTTCGGGTAGTACTTCGGAGCAAACGCACTTGTTGAGTAATACAGGTTCGGCCATTTCAACATGAGCTTCACAGCGAGGTCGGCCCACGGCTCACAACCATGACGTGTCACGAATTTCAGCTCTGGGAAATACCAGCACACCTCATCAATGAGGGCGACGTCCTGCACGCCGAAGGGGACCCGGGGACCGGGGATGCCAGCGCATACGCAGATGGGAATATCAAGCTCAACGCACTTCGCGTAAATGGGATAGAAGCGCTTGTCATTAATCGGTACTTGTGGGGTGAGTCCCGCAGGAAATGCCGTCGCCGCCTTGACGCCGAGTTCTTTCACGGCAGCCTCAAGCTCGCGGACGCCCTCCATCCCGTGGTTGGGATCGACCTCAAAGCTCCCGAAGAACCGGTCTGGGTGATCCTTCAACGCTGCGTTGGCTTGATCGTTGCCATGGCTCGTCGCGATCATTGCTCGGGCGATGCCGTGACGATTCATTTCTCCGAGCAGAAAGTCCACAGGATCAGCCCCAGCGATCTCCCATTTCGGAACGTCGTGGAACATGTACTCGGCAGGAAACTCGAAGTCTTCGCGAGATTCTCTGTCGAGTAACTGTGTTTTGAGGAAGTCGTACCAGCGACGTGGGTCGCCATTGGGCAGGCCCACCATGAGGTCGATGATGGGAAGATTCGAAGGCATCGTCATATGCCTGACGCTATCCGAATCTGACGCCCCGTCAGCTTGGGTGCGTGTGACACGAGGGCATCGTGGGGGCCATTAATGTTTCGAATATTCATTCGTGGCAGCACCGAGGAGGAATCGTGTCCAAAGATCCATCGGCGCATTCGCCATTCGCAGCGCGGAGCATTGTCAGCATCGGTATTGCAATGGCATTCCTCGGCGCAGGTTGCAGCGAGGACTCGAAACGAGCCAGGAAGGTGAAGGTCGCCACCGAGAC
>JBARPG010000065.1:0-3473 GCA_049642885.1 Acidimicrobiia bacterium
TTCCTGCACAACGGCGGGGACGGTACTGACTGTTTCTTCACTCATGCGATTGCGCCTTCCTTGGTCAAGCGTTCAATGTCGCCTTCGCTGAGCCCCGCGGCGGCCAACAACGCTGCGGTGTCAGTGATCGTTGCATCGCGCACCACCGGCCCGGGCTGGTCGCGGTCTTGGCCAGCGAGCACCCATCCGAGCTGACGGAAAGCTTCGCCAGTCGGTGAGGTTGCCTCAACGATTGCGCGGCGCGCAGCGAACTGCTCAGACTCGACGAGCTCAGGCACGGTCGCGATCGGAGCGACGCAGGTATCCGCGGGGGCAAGAAGGGCAACCCATTCGTCACGACTCTTCGAAGCGAAGGCCGCGCTGAAGTCGGCACGAATTTCATCCTGCACTGCGTCGTCGTTCTGCGAACCAATCCACTGTTCACAGCCAAGCAACCGACACAGGTTCGCGTAGAACTGCGGTTCGATCGCGCCGACCGAAACCCACTTCCCATCTCCGCAGGTGTACACCTCGTAACACGCGAGGCGTCCGGTGAGAATGTTGTGTCGCTGTCCGGGGACGGTGCCCGTCGCGAGGTATTCGTCGATGTAGAGCGACATCAAGCCAAGCACTCCATCGGCAATCGACACGTCGAGGTACGCGCCCTGCCCGGAGAGCCCGCGTTGTGTGAGCGCCGCGAGGATTGCGATCACCGCGTGCATGCCTCCGCCCGCTGAGTCAGCCACGGTCGCGCCCGGTAGCGCAGGTTTGCCTTCCCCATCACGGCCGGAGCAATCGAGGAAGCCTCCGACTGCGAGGTAGTTGATGTCATGCCCAGCCCACTGCGATGCCGGACCGGTCTGGCCGTATCCACTCGTGGAGCAATACACGACGCTTGGGTTCACGGCCACGACATCCTCGTAACCGATGCCCAACCGAGCGACAACGCCCGGGCGAAAACTCTCGATGACGACGTCGGCGGTCGCGGCAAGTTTCAAGAATGCGCCCTTACCAGAATCCGACTTGAGATCAAACTGGGCACGTTGCATTCCGCGGTTGCCGCTGTACGCGTAGAAGGGCGGAGTGATCTGCACGCCACCGTCTTTGGGCACGGGACCCACCTTGACCACCTGCGCGCCATAGTCAGCCAACCAACGCGAGGTACGCGCTGCCGGGCCAACACTGGCGAGGTCCAAGACGGTGATGCCGTCGAGCATTCCGGGCACGTGCGCCTAGAAGTTCTTTGCCAAGCCGAGGCCGCGGCGAGCAATGATGTTCTTCTGAATCTCTGAAGCGCCGCCACCGATCGTGTCGATGACCGTATAGCGGTAGGTGGACTCCGCACGGCCCTCCATCGGAGCGTCTTTGGTGCGGACCCGTAGTTGGGTGCCAGGTGCACCGATGTCCATCGAAGCGTTCGCCAAACGACGAGAGAACTCTGTGGTGAACAACTTGTACTTCGATGATTCGACGGTCGGCGGTGGGATCGTTCGATCGTGCTCGGCCTTGACCGACTCGTCCACGACCTTGAGGCCCATGACGCGGGCAACTTCGGCCTCGGTCGAGAGCTGCGCGATGCGCTGACGAATGATCGGGTCGTTCTTCAGCGGCTCACCGTCGCGGGTGCCGTTCTTCACATGGTCGATCAACACATCCAGGCGTTGCTGGATCGGCGAATACGTGAACATCGTGAAACGCTCAAGATCGAGCGCCTGTGAGATGTATTGGAACCCCGAGTTGACATCGCCGACAACGAAGTCGTCCGGCACAAACACATCGTCGATGAACACTTCGTTGGTGCGCTCGTCGCCCATCGTCCAGATACCGACGATCGTGACCCCGGGCTGGTCGAGTGGCACGAGCATGAGGGTGATGCCCTTGTGTTTGTTGTCGGGGTCGGTTCGGGTGCCGAGCCAGTACCACTCCGCGAAGTGTGCTGAAGTGGTCCATGTCTTTTGGCCGTTCAGAAGCCATCCGGTCTTACCGTCTTGTTCGTGACGAACGGCTTTGAGTTTCATCGAGGCGGCGTCTGATCCCGCATTGGGCTCGGAGTACCCAACTGCAAACTCGACATCGTTCTCGAGAATCATCGGAAGGAAGGTCTTCTTCAGGTAATCGTTGCCATGTGCGATGAGGGTCTTGCCGATAATGCCGACGCCCTTGCCGATTTGCGGACCACCGCGGCGAGCGAGCGCTTCGTTCAACAAGTACTCGTAGACGCCTTCGCCTTCTGACCCGCCGTACTCCTTCGGCCACGTCATCCCGAGCCAGCCCTTGTGCCCGAGGGCCTTCATGAACGCACGCCGTTTGGGCGTATCAACGATCTGTGCCATGTTTTCGCGGGTCACATCGAACACGTCTGGGTCATCGTGCTCGTCGAGGAATGCCTCGACCTCAGCTTGGAACTTCACGTGCTCTGGGGCGAACTCGAAATCCATGTGATCCTCCTGGTGTGGAGACCGCTCCGAGCGGTGCTCCGCCCACCCTCACGGCGCCATTCGCAGCGTGGTGGGACGAGGTTCGAGCATATCTGACGACCCGTCAGATCTCGCATGTCGCTGACACGGCGAGCCGCGGCTGCGCCGATCGCGTGCGAAATAGGGATATCCCTAATACCTTCGCTGCCGGGTCCGTGGCATGGTGTGAGTGCGCCAATCAATGGAGCTTTTACACACACATCCTTGGAGTTCTCATGAAACTACGCAGTGCATTCTCGGCCACGGCAGTCACAATGATGCTCGTCACTGGCTGTTCAAGCGACGACAAGACAGAAGCAGGGAGTACCAACACCGAGGCAGAGGTCGAGCTGGGCAGTAACAGCGAGAGTGGCACTGGGGGCGACGGCGCCGGCGCGAACGACAACGGGAGCAGCAAAGACGACTCCGATGGGGCGAAGCCCGACACCGGATCAGGCGGCTCCAAGAATGACGGGTCCTCTGCGAGGCTGATGATGCCGACCACAGCCGACATTCAGGGGCAATTCGGCGACGACCTCGCGATCGCTGGAGCGCCTGGTCTGGCGGCCCCAACTGAATGCGAGGGAAATTACGCAGCGGGGCCCGTGGGCTGCAGCTGGAAGGTACCGCAGTCAGGCGTTCGCGATGGCGCGGCCCAAGTGGGCTTCGAGTGCGACAACAAAGGCAAAGACGCCAGTACCTATATTCAAGAGCTCGCGGAAGGCCGCGCCGCGATCGGTGAGACGATCGAACCCCTTGACCTCAAGGCACCGGCAGGCCTCTTTACCTCGAACGAAAATGTAGAAGTGATCATGGCATTCAAAGTGGACACCCAAGTTGCGCCGCGCGTGTGCAAGCTCGGTGCAAGTCCGATGTGGAATGACACCACGGGGACCCAAATGAAAATGGATGGAGAAGTCGAGGCCAAGCGCCTCGTCACCATCGCAAAGAAGCTCCTCAGCTAGCTCTGGAGACGGAGCCAACCCGGGAGTACGCGCCTACGCGTGCTTGAGATCCGCGACGATCGCTGCGTAGTGG
>JBARPG010000066.1:0-2733 GCA_049642885.1 Acidimicrobiia bacterium
GATCAACGCTGCGCCTTCGCCGATACGACGAAGCGCTTCACCGAGATTCGTCGCGCCACACACAAACGGAATACTGAAATCCCACTTGTTCACATGATGCGCCTCGTCGGCTGGCGTCAGAACCTCCGACTCGTCGATGAAGTCGACTCCGAGGCTGGCCAATACTTGCGCCTCAGCGAAGTGGCCGATCCGACATTTCGCCATGACCGGAACGGTCACCACGCTCTGAATCTCTTCGATCATCGACGGATCGCTCATGCGCGCGACTCCTCCGTCGCGACGAATGTCAGCCGGCACTCGCTCAAGTGCCATGACCGCGACCGCGCCAGCGTCTTCGGCGATCCTCGCCTGCTCCGCGTTGACGACATCCATGATGACGCCACCGGTGAGCATTTCTGCCAGCCCGCGTTTTACCCCGAAGCTGCCGTGCGTGCGTGTTTGATCCTCTGTCATGTCATTCAGTCCTCATCGTGCGTGTTCGCGACAGTGTAGGAGGACGCCTTTGGCGGAAGGCCAAGCGATCCAAGGGTGCCAATTGTGACCAACCCAATCCCCGCTGGAATTGCGATGCCCGAATCATTCAGCGCTGTGGCAATGAGAACGGCGATTCCCAGCACCACGAGATACTTCGTGCTGTACGTGGTATCGATCGGTAGAGACCCGATACGGTCCCGTTGGGTCCACCACAGGATCGCCGCAGAGAGCGCGATGATCGTCACGATCCACCCGGGGCCCCACGCAAGCGCCCGGATATTCATCGTGAGTTTGCGGTCGATCACCGTTAGGAACCCGTCAATTCCGTCTGATCTCGAGCGCTGCCAGAACCGGCCGAGGTGGGTCTGATCCGCGGTCGGACGATGAAGATCGATCGCAATCGCGATGCCCACGATGGCAACTGTGATCATGCCCGCGAGCGCGACACGGGTGAATCGCAGTCTCCGTGAAGTGAGGACTAACCACGCAAGTACCAAGATTGGTACTCCTGCGAGGATGCCACCGACATCGCTCCCCCACATCGGTGCTCCCTGTACCACCAGAACCGCTGCAAACATCGCGGCGATTCCGAAGTCGGCGTTCGGCCCAACGGCACGGCGCCATATCGTCGCGATGCCAAGCACGCTCGCAAGCACGAATGCGAATGCTGTGTTGTTCAAACCCGAAAATCGACCTGCGGTGACCGGTGAGTTCCCGAAAATGGATGACACCTGCCACGTCGAGCTGAAAAGAATGACGCTGACTGCTGGCACCACCATGACCGCGCCGAGTGCAATCAGCGTGCCGTAACGATTTGAGAGCAACGACAGAGCCCAGCCACACCCAAGCGCCGCTCCCACCAACGCGGCGAGCGAGCCAACCGAGCCAAGGCTCGCGACCGGAATCACCATCATTGCCGTGCTCAGCGGGAGCATCATCAACAGCGAAAAGGACGCGACACGCAAGCCTCGAACCGACCCTCGTCCGAGCGCCACCAACACGCCGAGCCCGAGGACCAGGGCAGCGAACGCCGCAAACAGAAGACGCGCCGAAGCGCCAACTTCGTCGAACCATGTCGCAGTGTCGTTGACTTCGATCAAATCGTGCACCGAAGCTGCAGCATCGTCTGCGCGTTCAATGGGGCGACCATCCATGCTCTCGTCGAGTGGGAGACCGAAGAGATCGAGAATGTTCGGCGCAAGGTCCGTTGCTGCAACAATTCCGTCTTGTCTCGTGGTTCCTGACACCGCAGTGCCACCAGGCGCTCCGCGTCGAACGAGGGAGAACACGCCTAACGTCCGCGTGCCGCTCGCGCTCCAACCGAGATAGATCACAACGTCCGGCTTTGTGTCATTCAGGACGTCTGCAACAATCTGATCCGTGGTTCGCCACGCCAATTGGCGTTGAAGCACCGCCGCAGATTCGGTCGAAACCGATTCATACGCATTCGCTCGCGTGAGGTCCGCGGCATCAAACAACGTCACGCTGCTACGACCGGGGCTGCCGACACAATCCTTGATCGCGCGAACGACCCGCGGCACGTCGTACCGCATACCGAACGCAGCCCGTCGATCGTTCGTCAGGAGGTCGCGACCGACCGCGCCGCATGGCAGGGTGCCACGATCTGTCATGAGGGCGAGCGTCGCACTCCGGTCGCGTATTTCCGGATCGTTGTCTCGATCTGCATTCGCGATCACGCCCGTACGAATTCGGTGATTCTCAAGGATCGAGCCGAGGCGCCCCACTTCGGCCTTGTAGAGGTCGCCCGCGTTCCCGCGGATAATTCGCGGCGCCGCGAGATTGACAACGTCTGCGTTCCTCGGTCGTTCCCCGAAGCGTTCCTCGTACAGGGTCGAGGCAGAAACGCCCTGAGACTCTTCCTCGACTCCGAGGCCTTGTCCGCCGAAGAGCCCGCCTTTGGCGCGAGTTCCAGCACTGAACGTTGCCGCCGCGTCAGCAGCACTCGGTTTCGGAACATACGTCCGCATCGAAAGATTCGCGATTAACCCCGACTTCGCGTCGCGAGTAATCGTGGGTGCGACGCCGGAGTCAAGTTCCTTCCATGTCGCGCCCGGAAGCGTCACGACGAGCACTCGCGCGGGAGCGCTCTTTGTCGCATCGGCACTCGCCGCCCCCGCAATCCCCGATCCGCTCAGAAATGATCCGGCGATCAGGGAACAACACGCGAGACTTCCGACGCGGAGCGACCCCAAAATGGACCTCTACGGCTTCTTCGTGGACGCGGTCGGGGTACTCGAT
>JBARPG010000067.1:0-6417 GCA_049642885.1 Acidimicrobiia bacterium
CATGGCGTGAGACACTCAAAGTCTTGGGGGCAATGGCGTTGGCAATCCTGGTGTTGCTCGTGCCGTGGACGGCCCGAAACGCAACGGTGTTCCATAGATTTGTGCCACTTTCCAATAACAGTGGCGACAACCTCTGTATCGGGTTCAATCCCGATTCGCACGGAAGTTTTGCCGCATATCCCGCGTGTGAATCCGTAGATTTCTATCGCCTCGGTTCCGCACAAGAGGTCACCCGCAACGAAGTGAATACGAAGTACGCACTCCGTTGGGCCGTCCACAACGTGACAGCGCTTCCGGCGCTGACCGCGTGGAAGTTCCGCTGGGCCTACGAACACGACTACGACGGCCTGCGAGCGCTCGAAGACTACGAAGCTGATCCTTGGATACGACCCCGCATACGGTCCGCGCTGCACGTGGTATTCAACGCGTACCTCATCATCGTTGGTGCGCTTGCGGCGTGCGGTCTCGTGCTTGGGTTCCGACGATTTGGTCGCAACCATCAGCGAACTCGCCTCATGTTTTCGATGCTGGTCGTGATGACCATCGCGAACGCGATTGTCCCCGCGTTGTTTTTTGGCGAGGCACGCTTCAAAGTGCCAGCAACTCCCTTCTACGCGGTGCTTGCGGCCGTCGCGCTGTGCAGCGTTCGCGTCAAATCGGAAGCGACTCTATGAACGCTCGCATTCGAACACGTATCAGTTGCGCGATCGCAATCCTGTTGCCGATCGCGCTGGTACTCATTGCGCTGCGTGCGACGTGGACTCAACAAGGTCCACCAATGGAGGAGGGCCATATGTTGGCCTTTCCTCAGCGCCTGTTGGCAGGCGAGCGCCCTCATGTCGATTTCCTGCATCTCTACGGACCCGCGTCCTTGTATGTCTTGGCGGGGGCGTTCAAGGTGTTCGGTGCAACCATTCAAAGTGAACGATTCGTCGGATTCCTTCAGCTCGTGACCGCAATTGTCGGCGTGGCGTGGTTTGCGCGACCGTGGGGCCGTTGGGTCGCGTCATGCATGTCCATGGTCGCGATTGGAATGTGCTTCTGGCCATTGGGGCTGACAGCAATGGCGTGGAACGGTGCGGTGGCGTGGGGCATGTTGATGCTTGTGTTCCTCCGTCGTTCACTCTTTCGTGTGGGCTCGGGCAGGTTCGACCTCATCATCGCCGGATTTTGCGGAGCTGTGGCACTTGCATACCGACCGGACCTCGCTGCAGCCGTGGCGCTCGCACTCGGCGCCCTGTTCGTCGTCGGGCGCGATTCGAGCCCTGGTTCGCGACCGGGTTTTCGACCGATTCTTCTCGGTGCGGCTCCGGTGATTGTTGCAAGCGGCGCGTTCGTACTGTGGGTCGGTATCGGCACAGCATGGAATGGAATGTTCGTCGAACCCGTATTTCACCTTCGCGGCGGTAGATCGTTGCCGGTACCACCGAGCTGGGGCCATCGGGATGGATTCCTACAGCGCGCGGAATTGCTCGCACATATCAAATGGCCACTTCCGATGATTGATCCGAGCCATCAGATTTTTCTGTGGTTCTGGGCGGTTGTGATTGGAGCATTCGCTCCCTTGGTCATCATGATTCGGCGTTGGCGCCAGGGGCATCGCACCCCCGCAGACGCGTCGCTGCTGATCGCGAGCTCGTTCATTCTCGGACTCTTGCCGCAGGCGCTGCAGCGTCCAGATACGACACATCTCGCATGGGTCAGTTACATCAGTCTTCCGATCGGCCTCCTCGTCATAGTGCACTGCTGGCGCAATTCACACTGGCCCCGTAGCACCGGACCAATGATTGCGGCTCTCACGACGGTGCTGCTTTTCGGTGTTATTGCTCCGTACTATCCATTGCGGGGGTCGACGGAATTGTTTCGCAAAGCAGTTGGCGCTCAGCCAGTCGGGGGGCATCGCGTCGAGCGGGGCCAGTACTCCTATTACCTCGCGGCTCCTGAGACCGCTCGCGATGCCCAGACACTCTTCGACCACCTCGACGCAGTTGCGAAGCCGGGCGACCGCCTCTTTGTCGGGCCGCGTGATTTGCGATACACGAACTACAGCGACGCCTACATCTACGGTATGTTCCCGGACTTGAAACCGGCAACGAGGTATATCGAAATGGACCCCGGGGTAACGAACACCGCGACAAGCGGGCTCGCCCGTGAAGTGGAGAGTGCGGACTGGGCAGTGCTTTCCGCCACCGCTGAAACGTGGAGGGAACCGAACAGCAGTGCCACAGCTGGTTCACCGGAACCGAATGAGGTCGTGAAGGCGCATTTTTGTCAGACCCTGCATACTCCGCACTTCGATTTGTTGCGTCGATGCAGATGAGCGATCAACAACCCCGCGTTGTCATTGTGCTGCCCACGTACCAAGAGGCCGAGAACATCCAAAAGCTCGTACGGGCAGTTCATGCTGCGGCGCCGTTGGCGGGCTTCATCGTGTGCGATGACAACTCGCCCGATGGCACCGGTCAACTCGCGGAGGCGCTCGTCGGTGAGATTCCCGATCTGCAGGTCGTTCATCGCCCCGACAAACTTGGCCTCGGTGCCGCCTATCGGGATGGTTTCGCTCGAGCCATCGCCAGCGGAGCTGACATTGTCCTGCAAATGGACGTCGATTTTTCGCACGATCCCGCTGTTGTTCCGCTTCTGATCGCAGCGGTTTCCGAGGGAGCCGATGTGGCGATCGGATCGCGATACGTTCCGGGCGGCAACACCCCGGACTGGCCGTTCCATCGCAAGATGCTTTCTAAATACGGCAACGAGTATGCCCGTTGGATGTTGCGCCTCGGCTGCCATGACGCGACTGCGGGTTTCCGCGCATATCGGGCGGACATCCTGACCGCGATCAAGTTTGAAGAGACAAAAGCCAATGGCTACGGATTTCAGATTGAAACAGCGTGGAGGTTGACGGCGGCAGGAGCCAAGTTCGCCGAAGTGCCCATCACGTTTCGCGATCGCACCGAGGGTGAATCCAAGATGAGCATCGCGATCATGTCGGAGACGATGCGTCTGGTGACCAGATGGGGGATTGGCTTGCGCCGCGGTCGCTCAATGCCCGAGTGACACGCCCAGAAGCACCGCGCCGAGGGCCGTGATCGCCGAAGTCATTCCAAGGATTGCGGACCGGCGACGAGCGCGAATGCGTGTGACCTCATCCGTTGCAATACGCGCTCCTTTCCCGACCTGCAAGTGAATGAATGCGACGATGCCAGAAATCAACACAACGAGAAGTTTGACGGCAACGGTCACTTGGTAACTGGTGGGTCGTTCGTTGATGTGGACCGCAAAGAGATTCCAAATGCCCGTCATCCATGCAATGCCATAGGCCGGCCAGGCGATCTTCGCGAACCCGCGGGCAGCCGTCGCGGCAACTTCCGGTCCTGCAGCACGCAAAGACTTCGCGGTCGCGGCAAGAGTGAATTGCCCTCCGACCCAAATACACACGGCGAGAACGTGGATGAAGACGCGAATTGTATTGAGGCTAATTTCACTCATCTGATGCTCCAAGACTGCTGAGTACGGCCGAGGCCGTGTTCGATCGGTCGTAAACGGCGATATCGGATCGGACCGTGTCGGCACCGGCACCGCTGAACATCGCGAAGAACGTGGCAACGCCCACAATCAGATCCCGAAGCTCGCGTGGCGGTGGGAAATACTCGTCCTCGTCGGTGACATGCACCCTTTCGACACCGCTCGATGGGGCGAGCGTTGCGATCACAGCTTGCACTAGATCTTCCGGAGCGGAGGCCCCGGCCGTAACGCCCACAACACCATGTTCGGGAAACTGATGCGCATCCAACTCTTCCGCGGTGTCGACTCGAACGACAGTGTCGCAGAGCTCAGACGCCACTTTCGCCAGGGCGAGGGTGTTCGAGGAATTCGCAGATCCGATCACGACCACAGCGTCAGAATCGCGTGCAATTGCGGAAAGTGCCGTTTGTCTGTTGGTAGTTGCAAAACAAAGGTCGTTTCTGGTCGCAGTCCACAAATCTGGAAAAGACTGCCGTGCGGCATCTGCAATGCCGTTCCACTCACCCATTGACAGCGTGGTCTGCGCGAGCAACGCGACGCGCGACCGATCGGTGACGACGCCGGCGATTGCCGCGACATCCTCAGTTCGCTCCACAAGATGCATTGAGTCAGGCGCTACCGCCAAAGCGCCGACCGCCTCGTCATGGCCGTGATGGCCGACATACAAAATGGTGAATCCGTCCCGTGCCCTGATCTTCGCTTCGTGGTGGACCTTTGTCACGAGAGGGCAGACAGCGTTGATGACGGTCCGCCCGTGTTGGCTTGCCGCTGCAACGACCTCTGGTGCAGAACCATGAGCTGACAGCATCAACGGCGCACCGGCAGGGACGGAGGTGACGTCCTCGACAAAGATCACACCCATCTCCCGAAAACGGTCGACGACAAGCTTGTTATGCACGATCTCGTTGTAGCAGTACACGGGCGGTTCGAACAGCGTTACCATCCACGACAGAGCCTTGATTGCCATTTCTACGCCCGCGCAGAAGCCTCTTGGCTCAGCGAGCAGCACACGATCAACCACGGGTCGACCGTAGCGGGCAACGCCTCCCGTCGTACACTCGGGCCATGTCTGGCGCCCGCGTCCTTTCGGTGACGCCGAATTCTCCTGCTCAACGCGCTGGCGTGGCCATTGGTGACGAGATTCTCACTGTCAACGGCGAGGTGTTGCTCGACGTGATCCAATATCAGATTGCGACGGACGGCGAGCAGCTCGAAATCGAACTTCGCACAGGAGGGATGGATCGCACAGTCGAAATTGACAAGCTGCTCGGTGAGCCGCTCGGCATTGAATTGGCGAATCCAGTGTTTGATCGCATCCGTACCTGCGACAATCACTGCCCGTTCTGTTTCATTTATCAGCTCCCGCCGGGGATGAGAAAGAGCCTTTCAATCAAGGATGATGACTTTCGCCTTTCGTTCTTGTACGGGAACTTCACGACGCTCACTCGTTTCACCGAAATGGATCTCGAACGGGTCGTGACCGAACGCCTGTCACCGATCAACGTCAGCATTCACGCGACTGATCCCGATGTGCGTTCCACGCTCTTGCGAAATCGTCGTGGTGCTTCCAGCCTTCGCTGGTTGCGCGCCATGCTCGACGCTGACATCACCGTGCACGGTCAAGTTGTGGTCTGCCCTGGTATCAACGATGGAGACGTGCTCGAAGAGACGCTCGGCACCTTGTTTGATATCTATCCCGAACTTGCGACGGTCGGCGTGGTTCCGCTGGGAGTTTCGGCGTACAACCATGAAGAGACCATGCGCGCGCATACAACTGCCGAGGCAGAAGCAGTGCTGGAAATCATCGAACGGTGGCAACGCGTCGCGCTGGCTGAACGTGGCCGTCGTTTCGTATTCGCGTCCGACGAGTATTACCTGATGTGCGATCGCGAGTTCCCGGATCTCGCCGAATACGAAGGCGCACCGCAATACGAAAACGGAATTGGCATGGCGGCGACATTGCTTGCGGAACTTGACGAACTCGAAGCAATCGCGATTGCGCCCGTTGAACATCGAGGTGGGTTCTTCCAGTCCGTCGACGGTGCACCGCACTTTCAATACCGACCCGCTCCGACACACGCCGACCACAGGGCCTCGAATGGCGCTCTGCCAATACGGATTCTGACTGGCGAATATGGAGCTGCGGTGCTCAATCGACGAGTTGAGGTGTTGCAACAACGGGCGCACGTACCGGTCGAAATTGTGGCGGTCGCCAACGCATATTTCGGTGGCACGACTGCGGTCACGGGATTGCTGACTGGCAAAGACGTGATGCTCGCGATGAGCGGCAGCGATGAACCCAGCCGATGGATCATGCCGGATGTCGTGCTCACCAACGGCAAGTTTCTTGATGACATGCAGGTTTCGGATCTTCCTGCCCATGTCGAAGTGATCCCGACTTCGGGCACTGCACTCTTGGAGGCCCTCGAACAATGAATCTGCCTGTGGTCGCAATTGTGGGCCGTCCGAATGTTGGGAAGTCCACCTTCGTCAATCGTGTTGTCGGCGGTCGCACCGCGATCGTCGAGGAGATGCCTGGGGTCACTCGTGATCGCAAGGAGCTCGAGGCGAACTGGCTCGGCCGCGAGTTTCTTATCGTTGATACCGGTGGATGGCTCGACTCAGAGGATGCCCTCGCCAAGAAGGTGTCACGTCAGGCGGAAACGGCGATTGGTGAAGCGGACATCGTCATCATGCTCTGTGATGTCACCGTTGGAGTGACCGACGAAGATTCGCGGGTTGCTGCAATCCTCAAGCGTCTGAAGCGCCCCGTCATTCTTGCGGTGAACAAGGTCGACGACGCACGACGTATCCCTCAAATGTGGGAGTTCTTGTCCCTCGGCCTGGGTGATCCGCATCCAGTCTCTGCGCTGCACGGTGACGGTACCGGGG
>JBARPG010000068.1:0-6449 GCA_049642885.1 Acidimicrobiia bacterium
GGGCACGATGCAAAAGGTGCATGAGTTATCGCACCCAATCTGAATGGTGATCCACGCGGCGTAGTCGACCTCACGCCGCGCGGGCAGGGCTGAGGGGTAGGCCTCATGTTCTTCGAAGATCTCCACGATCGGATCATTCGCGGCTCTCGACGCATCAAGCAGGTCCGTGACGCGATGGAGGTTGTGCGTGCCGAAAACAACGTCGATAAACGGGGCCCGCTCGGCAATCAAATCTCGGTCTTTCTGGGCGAGACATCCGCCGACGGCAATCTGGAGGTCCGGTTTCGAGTCTTTGAGCGGCTTGAGGCTCGTGAGTTGCCCGTAGAGCTTCTCATCGGCGTTCTCTCGAATGCAACAGGTATTGAAGAGGATCAGGTCCGCATCTTCCGCGGTCGCTGCAGCGGTCATGCCATCCTCAGCCAAGAGCCCAGCGATCCGCTCAGAATCATGCTCATTCATCTGACACCCGTGGGTGCGGATGAAATATTTCTTCGGCGAATCCACGGAGGTGAGTCTACGGGGCGACGGATCGCCGCCCCGTAGAGCATTTACCCCTCGATCTCAGCAGCTTCCAGATCAACGCTGACAGCTTCTTCTCCATCGTCGTCGATGCCTGATGCAACACGAACTCGATCGGAAACCTCAAGCATGATGTCGACGTTTTCGTTCAAGAACTTCTTGGCGTTCTCTCGCCCCTGACCGAGCTGTTCACCCTCATAGGTGAACCATGCGCCCGACTTCTTGATGATGCCGAGGTCAACACCAACATCGAGGATCGATCCCTCTCGGCTAATGCCCTTTCCGTACATGATGTCGAATTCCGCTTGACGAAATGGTGCCGCCACCTTGTTCTTGACGACCTTGACTCGCGTGCGGTTCCCGACAATCTCTGCCCCATCTTTGATGGCCTCGATTCGGCGAATGTCGAGCCGTACTGAGGAATAGAACTTCAACGCACGACCGCCCGGAGTCGTTTCGGGAGATCCGAACATGACGCCGATCTTCTCGCGCAGTTGGTTGATGAACACCATGACCGTGTTCGTACGGTTCAAGTTCGCGGTGAGCTTGCGAAGTGCCTGACTCATCAGTCGTGCTTGAAGGCCCATATGGGTATCGCCCATATCTCCTTCGATTTCCGCTCGGGGCACAAGTGCTGCCACAGAGTCAATGACCACGACATCGAGAGATCCCGACTTCACCAACATGTCGGCAATTTCGAGAGCTTGTTCGCCAGTGTCGGGCTGAGAGATCAACAGCTCGTCGACGTTGACCCCGATCGCCGCGGCATAGACCGGGTCCATCGCGTGCTCAGCATCGATGTACGCGCACGTTCCACCATTGCGCTGTGCTTCGGCAACGACATGCATCGCAAGCGTCGACTTCCCAGAGGACTCTGGGCCATACACCTCAACAACACGGCCGCGGGGCAGGCCTCCGATACCGAGGGCGATATCGAGCGCCAATGCGCCGGTTGAAATCGCGGCGACGCCGACATGGCCTTTCTCGCCGAGGCGCATAATCGAGCCTTTCCCAAACTGCTTGTCAATCTGAGCGAGGGTGTCGATGAGTGCTTGGTCACGTTCCATATTGATGGGCTCCTTGAAGACCTGAGTTGATGTGGGAAGGTCTTGTGATCGTAGGAACAGCCTGTGACAACCTCGGCCGGGACGCTGGCAGCGCACTGGTTCGAGGCCGTATTCCGCTGTTCGGTGAATCACATGGGTGTGACCCTATATCGAACGCATGTTCGATTCAAGGATCCTCCGCCGGAGCAGGTCGAGGGCCGAGATCACCGTGTATTCACGGACTCGTTCCCGATCTCCGGGAAGCCGCAGTTCCGCAGCAATCGTGCCCTCTCCAGGCAGGTGCACACCGACAAATACGGTGCCCGGAGGTTGCCCTTCGAGGGTGTCGGGACCTGCAACTCCGGTTGTGGAGATCGCTACATCGGCCCCAAGACGCTCGGCAACTCCGGCGGCCATTTGCGCGGCGCATTCGCCGGATACCGCAAATTCCGCGGTCACGCCAAGAAGCGCTCGTTTCAGTTCGGTTGCATACGTGACCACTCCACCAACGAACACGTCGGATGCGCCTGGCACCGCGGCCAGTCGTGAGGACACCATGCCTGCGGTGAGCGACTCTGCGGTCGCCAACGACCATCCACGCTCGCGACACAGATCGAGGACGACGCTTTCGAGGGTGTCGCCGTCGGTCCCGTAGATCGCTGGGCCGATCACCCGTTCAACTGCCGCCGCCGCCCTCGCTCCGAGGTCATCACGATCGGCGGCAAGCTTGATCCAAATACCGTCGGCTCCCCGCGCAAGGTATCCGACACGCACGGCTCCACAATCGTGGCCGACGTACTCATCTCCACATGCCTCAGATAACGCGGAGCTCACACGCTCGCCGATGGTGGCCTCGGCAAGACCCCACGTTTTGTAGATGCGCTTCCACGGGCGAGTCACCTCGGTGCTGCCAGCATGGTGATCAAGCAACTGCGGAACGACATGATTCGTCACCATCGGCCGCATCTCATATGGCGGGCCAGGCACGACGAAAACGCTGCATGCTCCACCGCGCACCGCGAATCCAGGCGCGGTCCCATTTGGATTCTCGAGCACGTGCGCGCCGTCGGGAAGATCAGCCTGGCGCAGATTGCTCGGAGGCATGTCAATACCCCTCGCAGCGAAACGCTCCTCAAGACTGACGACCACCTGCGCGGATCGCTCAAGCGTGAGATCGAGACCGCGGGCAACGCCCTCGCGGGTGCAATCATCGTCGGTCGGCCCAAGCCCACCACACACGACGAGCAGGTCGTGACGCGCTGAAAGTTCTCGCACCGCGGACGCAATCGCATCGACACTGTCCCCCACCTGGCGATGCTCGCCGCAGGTGATGGAGAGGTCTCCAAGTTGTTCTGCGATCCATGCAGAGTTGGTATCGAGGATTTGTCCGATCAACAACTCATCGCCAACAGCGAGAATCGCCGCGCTCATGGTTCTGTGGGATCAGCTGACGCCCGGCGTTGCGCGTGGATCACAAGATCGAGAGCGGAAATCCAGGTGATTGCGATCGCGATCCCTGCCCAAATTGCGTGCCACCATTTGGCGTTGGCAGTGGGCGGCAACAAGATCCACCCAACGGTCGCGAACTGCACGAAGGTTTTGATCTTCCCGAGCGGGCGGGCGGGCATCGAAATCCCTTTGCGTGCGGCGAAGAATCGATAGAGCGACACCAGAACTTCGCGGGCGGCAAGCGCCAATACGAACCAATACGACAGAGACCCCCGGGCGGCAACGGCGAGGAATCCTCCGAGAACCAACACCTTGTCGGCCAAGGGATCGAGAAATGCCCCCGAGGTCGTCGTGCCTTCTTTGCGTGCCAGGTAGCCGTCGAGCCAGTCCGTAACCGAAATCACGAACCAACAGGCGACGGTCCCCCAATTCGATCCTGTCGTTGCGATGAGGATCAATACCGGGATGCCAAAAATCACGCGAGCGAGGGTGACGGCATTCGCTGGCGTTTTGATCGCGGTACGACCAAATCGTTTCGGTGCGGCAGCGTTCATTCGGCTCCTGGCGAAAGGGGACTCGCCACCATATCGACTCCAACCGATTCATGGAGCTGTACCCGAACGATTTCACCCATCGTCAAAAGACGTTCCGAGGCGACACGAATGATGCCATCGATCTCGGGAGTTTCGGCGAAGGTCCGCCCCCACGCGGTGCCTGCTGCATCAACCCAATCCACCAGTACATCGACTTGCGAGCCGACGCGGAGGTCGCGGCGTGCTGCGGTGATACGCGTTTGGATTTCCTCGCACTCGCTCAGGCGTTCCCGCACGAGTGCTTCAGGTACCGCGCCGTTGAGGGTGACGGCGTGGGTGCCCGCTTCAGCGGAGTACGGAAAGAATCCAGCCCAGTCGAGCTCGGCTGCTTGGAGAAACTCGAGCAGAGCCTCGTGATCGTCTTCTGTTTCACCCGGGAAACCGACAATGAAAGAGGAACGAAATGCAGCGTCGGGCTGACGGCTCCGAATCCCTTCAATCAACCCGGTGAACAGCGCTCCTGATCCGTACCGCCGCATGCGGCGCAACAACGGCAATGACGCGTGCTGCAAGGAGAGATCGAAATATGGAACAACGGTTTCGAGTTCGAGCATTGTCGAGATCAATGGATCTTTGACTTCTGACGGGTAGAGGTACAGCAGTCGCTGGCGCTGCAGGCCGTCGGCGGCGAGCGTGTCAAGGCGCCGGATGATGTCTGTCAGCGTCGCCGCGATGTCCTCGCTATCGCGGCCGTACCATGCGATGTCTTGTGCAACGAGAATGATCTCGCGCACACCGCCCGCCACGAGGGCCTTTGCTTCTTCGAAGATCGCGTCTGGGGTACGCGAGCGTTGTTTTCCTCGAAAGGTTGGGATGGCGCAGAACGCGCATTGTCGATCGCAACCTTCCGCGACCTTGAGATACGCCCACGGTCGAGTCGGTGCCGCGCGGGGAAGTTCGAGAAGGTCGCGCACTCCGGTTGGCGCCGAGCGGAACGTGACGGGCGCGATTGATCCGGCGCCATCAAAACCGATCACTGCATCGACCTCAGGCATTGCCGCGGCGAGCTCGTCGCCTGCGCGTTCGGCAAGGCAACCGGTCACAACGAGCTGCGCGCCGTCTTTACGAAGATCGGCAAGATCAAGTGCGGTGTCGATTGATTCCCGGCGGGCCGAGTCGATGAATGCGCAGGTGTTGAGCACGATGAGATCAGCAGTTTCGGGACCTGCCGCTGCTGTGAGGCCATCGGCCATGAGCGACCCCGTGATCTTGTCGGAATCGACCGCGTTCTTTGGACACCCGAGGGTCACAACCGCAAACGTGCGCGGCTCGTCAGTGGTATCGGAATCGGCCTGCACAGGCAGCGATGCTACTTGGCAGGGCTGAAATCCCTCTCCCCAGAAAATTGAGTAAGGACTCCGGCACGGGTGAAACTGGGCTCGTCCCCGACGACAACCAACCACCCGCTCCGAATGTTCTCCGTCGAGACGCTGTTGATTGTGGCGCGGAGTTCAAGATCGGAGGGAGAGTAACCCTCCAAAGTCAACACCGGAGCCCTCCCGACCAGAGTGATCGGATCGTTGGATCCGTTCGCGAGACCATTGACGGCTGCTTCATGCGTCCAAATCGAATGCAGTCCGCACGCCAGCTCGGTGGCGCTGACGTCTACTGAGTCCTGCAAGGTCAACGTCGCAGTGTCGTACTTCTCGATCCGCCCGATCCATGAGTCGGAACCGCCGTTGTTCACGACCAGCCGAATGTACCCGTCAGCGTCAGCGCACGCGCGCCGAACGAACTGGGTGTTCGGGTCAGAAATCCTCGGCTCCCCCGCTCCGCGAACGTGCGCGTCCCCGAGATCGATTGTCCAGGTGTCCTGCTTGTAGGTGGCCACGGCGTGGGTCCCCACAATGTGAACCTCGAACTGGTCGTAGTCGCCGCGTTGGTTCGTGTTCGTGTCAACTCCCAGGGTCCAGCGACGAACTTCCGAACCATCGCTGACCTTGCGTTCAACCAGGTCGTTTTCGATTGACGTGGCCAGTGATCCCAGATCCGCCCTTCCAAGATCTTCCTTGAGCGTTTCTGGCCGGGATTCGATTCGGTACACCGTGTGCTTCTCGCGATCGATGGAGACAGTTCCCAAGTCATTCTCGACCTGTGCGATCCGCTCGCGGGATGTGACCTTTGCAGTTCCCGAATCGAGGTAGAGAACTTCAGCCTCAGTGGGCGAGCTGTAGCCGTTCCCGGACGAGGCAATCGCTGTCGCTTCATGTTGCACGTCTTCGATGATGCTCACCGATCCATTCACGGTGGCCACCGACTGCTCGTTTCCTTGACGATCGCGTAGTGAGATCGAGGTTTGCGCGCGTTGCGGGTCGACCTGAACATCCGCGCAGCCCTCGCACCGCATCGCCCACGTCACGCCACCAGCATTTGCGTACGTGAGGCTGAGAGGGTCAGACAGCTGCCCGCTCTCAGTTGGAGTCTGAGAGGACACGATCGATGGGGGCAGCGGTGTTGCCGTGCACTCTGAGCCAGTGACGACCGCAGCAGCGAGGCTCTGACTCCGGATGAAACAGGCAGAATACGCCGACAACTGCCAGGCGTCTCCGTGCCGAGTGAATACCAAATCGGCGAGATCGAGAGATCTGAGATTGGCGGCAATCGAGACCAAATCAGGCGGCACAATCGAAGACGAAGAGCTCGATGAAAGATCAATCGGAACCGCGCGAAGTTGCACGTTGACCAGTGCTGCGTCGCCCCGTTCCTCAGTGATGTCAACCTTCGGTGCTTGCCAATCGGTTTGAGCGGGAATTGTGTTCAACACTGCACGGAACGCAGCGCGTGAACCGTCCACGTCCTCGACGACCTGCGAGCGTCGATCGAGATCACCGGATGCCGTAAA
>JBARPG010000069.1:0-20210 GCA_049642885.1 Acidimicrobiia bacterium
CCGTACAACAGTCGTACAACACGACGAGCACCAACGGGCTCCTACTGGCGCCGACGACAGCGCTACTCGGCGGTCCCGATTCGCTCGTTCAACAGGGAGAACACCGATGAGCGCCCACGAGGTCCCATGGGCGTCGGTGCACTCATAACCCGAAGGTCGTTGGTTCAAATCCAACCCCCGCCACCAAGTAAAGAACCAGCTCAGAGGCCCTTTCCGAGAAACCGGGAGGGGCCTCTGACGTTCCGGAGGGGCCGGGATGCGAACAAAACGCGAACACGCCGTAGAAAACGTGGTCCAGGGCCCCTGGAGCGCACCAGTGCCTACGGGTGCCGACGAGATCGAACGGCAGCGCTTGGCCGAGGAGATCGCAGCCCAGATCGTCGCCGGTCACGGGAGCGTGGTCCACTGGACGGCGGAGCTGGCCGATGTCGAGGACTGGCGTCGAGCTGCTCGACGCGCAGGCCGGTTGCTTGGCGTTCGGGTGCGAACCGGCGTGTCGGACGATGGCACCAAGGTCTGGGTCGTGGACGAGTCGTAGCTGCTGGAAGGACCGGTCCCCACCACTCCCGGCCGAGGCGGACAGGCAGTCGCCCGGGCACCGCAGACGGCGTTTGATCATGCGCGGTCTGGCTGCTGCCGTCGATCAGATGCCGGGACCGCGGCAGGTCTGCGGTCCCGTCTGCCCAGGGATTACCGAGCACGGCATAAGGGCCGAAGTGCAGCGGTCCCTCGGCGCTCCGCCACGGGTTACGGCAGGGCGATATCGGGCGCCCCTACCGGCACCCGTGGGGCACGGCCTGCTCGCCCCAACCCGCTCAGTCGGCGTTGAGGTGTTGTAGTACCGCACCTCAACGCCGACTTGGGTGCAGATCAGCTGATTCGCACGCGTCTCCTACGCCGGTTCTGCGCCGAGACATAGCCGCAGGACCGCGTGATCTCACTTCGGCTGGAGCCGTTGCCAGACCCGTTTGATGAGGTCCGGTGGAACGGCCAAGCCGAATTGCTCGTCGAGCACCCGTGCCAGATGCTCGCTCCCGTCGAGTTCTTCTCGGCGGCGAACCGACAGATCGGTGTTGAAGTACACGAGCGCGCCCTCCCGAAAGCCGAACAGGCCCTCGGCGTCGTAGAACATGCACATCAACTGGTTCGTGAATGGCACCATCGGGTGGGTCGAGTAGAAGAAGTTCGCCATCTCGATATCGAGCGGCACCACGCGAGAGCGGTCGAAGCAGTACAGGTCGAGCCAGCCCTCCGCTGTCATGCGCTGCAGCAGGTACTCGCCGGCAACCGGGGTGGCGAGACGGAAGTCGACCCCATCCTGGGAGAAGACCGTGCCAGCTTCCAGCGGGATCGGCTCGACGAACCCCGGCCCGCCGAACCCGACGTCGACCAGATGCTCGCCCTCGGGCAGGTCGACGACATGGAGCAGATGGCCACGGGGACCCACGTCCGGTCGACCCATGATCACCCGCGCGAGCATGGGCGTGGCGTTGAACCCGATCGCTCGCATCGCCTGCGCGAGCAGGAGGTTGAGCTCGAAGCAGTAGCCGCCCCGGCGCCTGGTCACGGTCTTGTCCCAGATGCTGTCGGGATCGAGCCGAACGGGCACTCCCGCGAGCGGATCGAGGTTCTCGAACGGGATCGACTCGCTCTGAGCGCGGGAGATCAACGTCAGGTATGCGAGGGTCGGGTCGGGCCGCTCGGTGACCCCGAGGCGCGACAGGTAACCCTCGAGATCGAATCGCCCTCCGTCGTCCACCATCCCTCGGCCCATCCCGTCTGCGGCGCCTTCGGGCCGCATGGAGAATCTGCCAGTGGTCGGGGAACGCGTCAAGGGTTGGCGTCGCAGAACCTCAGAATCGTGGCCCAGATGCACCTGTGACGCCATCAGGGCCAACCGGGGGACATGCTCCGAACCGGATCGAGAACCCACTCGTTATCGCCCACCGCCAACGATTCCGACGCGCCGGTCGACAACCCGCGATCACAAGTGCCACTGGCACACGGGATCGACGGTCTGTTCCAGGCCGGACAGCGGCGCGGTAGTGCGAGGCCGAGGTGCGAGGGCCGTCGCAGCCGTCGCTCGCGCGACGCTGCTCGTCGGGCGAGTCAGCCGGGGGTGCGCACCCTGTCCCGCAGCATCTGGATCGCTTTCGAGGCTCGTGCGTCGCGAGTCTCCTGCTTCTTGGCCTCGGCCACCCACCGGGCGTACTCCTTGCGATGGGTGAAAGACAGGCTCTCGAAGTACGCGGCGACGTCGGGCGCCGTCTTGAACGCTGCCGCGAGCTCGGCTGGCACCTCGACGACGCGGGGAGCCGCGTCGAGATCGACGGTAACCTGGACTCCGTCGCCCGCAGCCACACCGAACTCGCGCAGCTGGTCCTTCCGCAGCCCGACGTAGGCGGTGCCCCCGTACAGCATCGTCGTGGTTCGGAACGGGACGTGCCCGTTCACCGTCACGATGACCGCTGCTCGCGCTTTGCCGAAGACGACCTTCGGGTCGAACGGCAGGGCGACCCCCGAGCACGGCCCGCTACGGGGACCGGGTGTCGATCTCGGTCGGTGACGCCAGCCACATCGAAGCTCCGGATGGCGCGTTCGACGCGGTCTTCGACTTCGGCATCATCCACCACATCCCCGACTGGCGCGCCGCCACCGCCGAGGTTCACCGGGTGCTGCTCGCTGGCCGCCCCTTCTACTTCGAGGAGGTCACTCGCCATGCCCTGGACCGCTGGTCGTACCGCACCTTCCTCGACCATCCCGCCGACGACCGATTCACCGCACAGGAGTTCATCGCCCAGCTGGAGCGGGACGGACTCCGGGTCGGCGACCGGTGGTGTACCTGGTGCTTCGGTGACTTCATCCTCGGTGTCGCCACCAAGGATGGCCCGTGATGCCGAGTGTTTCGGACCCGGCACCGGCTGGCTAAGGAATCCAGAGTGTGTGGGTGTCGTTGTACTTCTTGATGAGCTCGCGCGCCCTCTCGAATACTTTTGTGCCGGGAAGCCCTTTGGCGTCTACCTCTGCTGCCTTCGCAATGGCTGCTTTTTCAGCAAGCCCATAGACCGCAGTCTGGTCTTCCTCCGATAGCTCAATGAACTCGACCCCCTTCGTCCGAGAGTCGTTCATCGCAGCTTCAGTCATCTTCATATCGGCTTTGACGATCTTCTCGTAAAACCAGGGGAGACTGTCTTCCATTTTCTCTTGGATATCCGTTGGAATGCTGTTCCACTTCTCCAACTTCATGTAAAAGGTGTCGATGGGCGCATACGGAATGCGTAGATCGGTGGCATACCGGATTACCCCATCGGTATCTAGCTCCAACATCCCCGGCAGCGTCAATACGCCATCGATCTCGCCTTTGTTTGTTGCGAAGGTCGTATAAGTGTCTGGCCCGACCGCATTCGGTACACCTTCCACAACGGCTCCGTATTCACTCAGAATTGCTCCGAGACCACCAGGACCCCCTCCCGCAATCTTGAGCCCTTTGAGGTCAGCCAGGGTGCGGACAGGCTTGCCTTCTATGGTCTGGATGTAGTGCCCGATCGCGGTGAGCGCACCGAACCGCTTCACACCCGCAGCAACGTATTCCGATTGCATCTCGGGGAACTCGTCGATGAGCTGATTGGAAATCTGCAGAGAACCGGCCATATCTGTTCCGTAGACGAAATACGTGAGGGAACTCTGAATGGGCATACTCATAGAGCCAGTGGAACTCCACACCCAATCGGCATGTTCAAACAACTGGGCCAAAGGTAAGAACCCACCCATTGTCGTGATGTCTGTATCAAGAACGGTGATCTGAAGCCTTCCCGCGGTATCAGTCTCGAGCTTCTTGGCCCAGTCGACACAGACCTGCTGCATCGAATCCAGGCTCGGAGGAAAACCGGGGTGGAAGGTCAGCGCCACCTTTTCCCCGGCGGTTGCGAAGGAGGTCGTCGAAGTTGTCGTTGTTGTTGTCGTCGCGGTGGCCGCTTTGGTCGCCTTCTGTCCGCATGCGGCAACCGCGAGTGCGGCGCCGCCGGCGAAGAGGACTTGGCGACGGGTGTATTGGGGCAGTACAGGTTCCATGGGGTTTCCTTTGGTTGTGAGGGCAGTTGGTTCACTCAGGGGCGACATCGGCGCGGACCGGCGGAGCATGCAGTGTTGCTGCGATCAAGATGAGCATTGCAACCAAGGCAAGGGCCAACGGGGTCAGCGGTGCTGCCGGGCCAACTTGCTTTGTGATTGCGGCCCACCACTGGGACCAGCCAGACATGGTGTGCCAGGTGGTGGCGAAGCTTCGATGAAGTGGCCCCGCCTCGAAATTCGCGACAGCGTGACGCCACATCCCAACCACCGAGGTCACGATGACGAGGACGAGGAGCACCCGGCCAGTCCGAAGGAGTGCGGCACCTGGTTTGGAGGCGACGATTCCCCAGCCCACTGCCAGCACCAGCAACGCAGCCCAGGCGATGAGTTGAACCGGGTTGTCCCAGTGGCGCAAGGTCGCGAGCTCCGCTGCAAGCCCGACGATCGAGAGTCCTGTGAGCCCGATGAGCTGTCGGCGAACTCTCGCGAGTCGTGCGGCGTGCATGTTCGATCCAGTGTCCATTGTCGGCGCGGTCACAGTTCCAGAACTGAGACGATTTTGTTGAAGGTCTCGTCGTCAATGCCGTACTTGGACAACTCGTCATAGAGCGCTCCGAACTCGGTGTCCGATGACTCGTAGGGGCGGTACTCATCAACTTCTTGCGCCCAGCGCGATGCATTCGTGACGCCAGCAGCGGTGAAGGCCTCGGTGAGTTCCGCAACGGTCGCGTCATTGGCAGAGACTTTCCCGGTAGTGGTTGAGGCCGTGTCATTTGTCGCGGTTGAGGCCGATCCTGAAGATGCCTTCGATGACTCTGCGGATGCGCTCGATGACCCTGCGGACGAGTCGGACGCCACCACGGCAGACGAGGACGCTGCTGAGGTATCCGATGCTTTGGTGCTGTCGTTGCCGCATCCGACCGTTCCGATCAGCAGGACGATGATCGGGAGTAAGGCTTGCCGGGCACGCAGTCGGCGAATCCCTTGTCGGTGAGTAACACGATGCATCGTCGCTCCTTTGGTTGACGTCAAGAACGGGAGGTTCCCGTTAGGTCTGATCGGAGCAGATCCTTGCATCGCATTCTTCAAGGAAGCTTCAAAACGCGTAAGAACTCAGTAAGGATTTTCGAGCGCATCGCACTCCTTGCGCAATGACATTGTCCCGATGGGTCGACGGTGAGCCAGGCGGGTCAGTCGGTGACGGTTGGCAGGAGAATCGTGAACACCGCGCCGCCGCAAGGTCGGTTGCTCACGGTCAGTGTGCCGCCGTGGGCTTGGACGAGGTCGCGGGCAATCGCCAGACCGAGCCCGGAACCACCAGAGTCAGCAGCCTTCACGAATCGGTCGAACACCTGCTCCATCTGATCGGCGGCTACCCCTGGTCCCGTGTCGGCGGTCTCGATCGACGCTTCACCTTCGCTGTTGGTGGCCGTGATCGTCACCTGACCTCCGGCAGGGGTGTAGCGGAGTGCGTTCGCGACGAGATTCGCAACCGCCTGGCGGATGCGAATCGGGTCAAAACTGAACGGCGGCCCGCCGTCGCCAGCAACAACCAACGTGACGTTGCGCGTCGCCGCCTGACCCGCAAACGATCCCACCACGTCCTCGATCACGTCGTTGAGGCGCGCTGGTTCGCGGTGAATGGTGAGCCGCCCGTCGTCGACCAACGCCAACATGCTGATGTCGTCGATCAGCCGGGCGAGGGTGTTGGTTTGGTCGAGGAGCACTTCAAGGTGAGCGTCGTCACGCGGGTGGACCCCGTCGAGTTGTGCTTCGATCCCGGTATGCAGGATGGTGAGCGGGGTGCGGAGCTCGTGGCTGATGTCGGCGAGCAGTCGTTTGCGTCGCGCTTCGGTGGTCGCCAACTGTTCGGCCATGTCGTTGAACGCTTGGGTGAGCCTGCGCACCGGCGGTGCCCCGGAGGCTTGGATGTGAGGTTGGAGACCGGCGCGGATCTGTTCGGTCGCATCGAGCAGCTCGGCGGCCGGGCGGGTGATCTGCCGGGCGACCACGCGTAGTGCGAACCATGTGCCGACGACGACGAAGATGGCGGGGCCGAGAGCACGGAGTGGGGTGTGCCCGTCGAATCGGTCAGAACTGGAGCCGAGTACTACACCGGCGATGATCCCGACGGCCAACCACAGCACTGCCAGTGCGGCGACGATGCGCGTGAGCCGTCTACCGCCGGCGCGTGGCGGATGTGTCGGCGGCCATGGTCGGTCGTGGGGCCACCAGGGGGGCCTGCGGTGACCCTTCATGACGCGGCCCGGTCAGCGAACCGGTAGCCGACCCCGTGGACGGTGAGCACATAGACGGGGTTCGTCGGGTCAGGTTCGAGTTTGCGGCGAATGTTTTTGATGTGGGAATCGATGGCACGTTCGTAGCTGTCGATCGCGATGCCGTGGATCACTTCCAACAGCTGGCTGCGCGTGAACACCCGCCCAGGGTGTTTGGCAAACGCCGCCAACAGGTCGAACTCGGTGGCGGTGAGCTCGACGGGCTTCGAGTCGAGGTGCACAGTTCTGCGGTCGAGGCTGATGATGAGCTGGCCCACGGTGATCGGCCCGATATTGGTGGTGACGGCGTCGAGCCGGCGGAACAACCCGCGGACACGGGCCACCAGCTCCCGGTTGGAAAATGGCTTGAGGATGTAGTCGTCGGCGCCGAGCTCGAGGCCGAGCACGCGGTCGATCTCGTCGGTGCGGGCGGTGAGCATGATGATTGGGATGTCGGCGACCTGTTTGATTTGTCGAGCGACGTCGAGGCCGTCGATGTCTGGTAGTCCGAGGTCGAGGATGACGAGGTCGGGCGCGGCGGATCGGACACGCCGGAGTGTGTCCGATCCATTTGCAGCGACTGCTACCTCGTACCCAGCTTCTCGCAGGTAGTCGGAGACGACGTCAGTGATCAACGGTTCGTCATCGACGACAAGGACAGTCCTCATCGAACCAGTCTCGCAGCCTCGCCGATCGTTGCCGCCGACTTAGCCATCACTCGGCTGCCGATGGTGCCGCCGTGGCCTCGGGGGTGGCAGGTGCTTCGGGGGTGGACGGCGTTGCCGTTGCCGGTTCGTCGTTGGCATGTGCCTGACGGTGCCAGTCGTTCAAGAACGCCTGCGGGCCGCCACCGTTACCGGGTCCCCAACCGTTACCGGGTCCCCAACCGTTACCGGGTCCGCCACTGTTACCGGGTCCCCAACCGTGCGGCCCACGAGGACCAGCGTTGCAGCCGCCGTTGCGACGGCGAAGACCGACAGCGATCAGGCCGCCACCGACGAGGATGAGCGGCAGCACCATGAACGGGCCACCATGATGTCCGCGGTCGCCGTCGTAGTACCCGAAGTGTGGGCCGTACCCGTTGTCGCTGACGGCATCGGAGTCCGCCGGGGTCGAGGTGCCGTCGACGTGCACGACTTTTACTTTTCGGGCGTCGTCGCGGCCCGCTACGTACGCTGCCCGGCCGACCCCGCCAACCACGCTCATCGTGAGCAACGCGGCACCAATTCCGATTAATACTTTCTTCATTGCACTCTCCTTGTTCACCGGGGCGGATACCCCGTGAAACCAACATTGACGGCCGGTTGTGGAGATTTGATGTGCGTGATGCGGATGTTCCTGCGCAGCCGCCGAGGTCGCCATCGCGGCCTTGGACTCGCGCTGGCCCCGGTGTACTCAGTCGTGACTCGGGCGGGTGAACCAGTAGACCCCTGCGCGCATGCGGCCCATTGGGAATGGCACATCGAAGTGGGTTTCGTCGTATGCCTGCAGCTCGAGTGGAGCGAAGAGCTTGACGGTTTCCACGCGTGTCATATGTCGAGGACCACCTGGAATCCATGGCACTCGTGGGCGGTGGGCGAAGTGAACAAGGATGAAGTCGCCGCCGGGAGCGAGCCACGTGTCGAGCTTGGTCCGGTAGTCGCTGACCTTGGAGTTGGGCAGGTGGTGGAGGCAGCCGGAGTCGAGCACGAGATCAAAGGGTTGGTCTGGCGCGTATTCGAGGATGTTGGCTTCGTGGAACTTGACGTGGACGTTGGCCTTGTCAGCTCGTTCTTTCGCGGCGGCGAGGGCGGCGGGAATGAAGTCGATGCCGACGACAGTGAAGCCCTGCTCCGCGAGGTATGCCGAGTACTCGCCTTCGCCGCAGCCGAGGTCGAGGGCACGCCCCTTTTGTGTGCGTTGCGCGACCGCGGTCTCAAGTAGAGCGGGAGGTTCATCTCGATGCCAGGGCAAGGATTCGACGGTCGGCGCTTGCCGGTAGAGGCGTTGGAACACCTTCTGGTGGAGGTTCACACGGGTTCCTTCCTGCGTTAGGTCAGTGAGGTTCGCCCTTCCGAGGGCAATGCCGACGCTACGCGGCCGAAGCGAGCGTTATTACGGTCGGCCGAGCGCGTCGGCGGTGACTTCCATATGCCCAAGATGTTGAAAGAGCTCCTCGAGGACGTGCACGATGAGCGATGCGTCGGAACGGTCTGCACTCGCCAGGAATTCGCGCAGCGGATGATCTCCTGCGGTTGGCCCAACAACGAACTCGTCAACAAGGGTCGAGACCCGAGCGACGGTGGCATCGATGCGCGCACGAAGCTCCGCAATCGTGGCGTGTGTTGTGAACTCGGAATCGCGATCGCGAATGCTGTCTCGCCCTAAGCCCGGCATCTCGATCCACGAGGGTGTCAGCTCGCAGCAGTGAACGATCAGCCCCGCTACGGAATTGGTCCCCCAATCACCGGGTCGCTCATTCGCCGTCACATCATCGAGGCGATCGAGCACCCGGTGCATTCCTGAAAACGCAACGCCGATATAGAGGTCAATGGTCTGAGCGGTGAGATCCATTGTGTTCTTCTACTCGTGCCGCGTGAGGCACGCAATGTGCATGGTCGCTCACACAGTGCTCAAAGTCGGCATTCGATCTCCGTCAGCGGCGGGCTTATGTCGGCTTCGTTGTTATGCGCGGCGGCCGAGCGTGTCGAGCAATCGCTGTTGGGTGGTGGCCTCAGGTGGCAGGTTCCCGGAGGCGCCAGAGCCGAACATTCCCGACGCGGCAAGAAACGGTGCTGCTGGTTCAACCTGGGTCCACATGAGTTCGACCATTTCGGGATCGAGGGTTGCATCGATACCGAGCGCGGTGGCGAGGTCCCACGCGTGCACGGCAGTATCGCGCACACGGAGCCAGATGAACTCCGAGCCCGGCATATCTCTCATGGGATGGTGACAGGTTCGCTCCGGCGCTCCCGGCTCATCGAAGGCCGCAGCCTGAGCGAGGGCCCCTTCGGCGAATCGCTGTTTGGGATCGCCGTCGATCTGCAACGCAAACAGGGCCGTCATGGCCTCGTCGCTCGTCGCTCCGCTGAGCAGCAGTTCGGACATTCGACAGCCGCCGATGAGATGCGCGACGAGATCTCGAACGGTCCATCCGTCGCACGGAGTGGGGCGCTGCCAATCGGCTTCGGATATCGCGTCGACCCCGCGTTGGAATTCCGCAATTGCGGTATCGAGAAATCGACGAGCTTCAACATAGGAGTGTTCGGTCATGTGGGGAATGTAGTGGCGCTTCGCCGCTCGCCGTTCGGTGGTCCTTCCTAGAATTGCGTAGTGGCGATCGACGAGGGACTGGCAGAGCGTGTGCGTGACCTGACCGCAGACCGGCCGGGCATGTCGGAACGCAAGATGTTCGGTGGGCTCTGCTTTATGCAGAACGGCAACATGTGCTGCGGCATCGTTGGCAGTGAGCTCATGGTGAGGGTCGGGGTCGAGGCCTATGAGCAAGCCCTCGCGTTTCCTGCAGCTCGGGAAATGAATTTCACGGGTCGCTCGATGCGCGGCATGGTGTACGTCGGTGAAGCCGGGCTATCGGAAGACGAGGATTTGTCCGCGTGGCTCGAGCGAGGTCTCGAGTACGCAGGCTCGCTCCCACCGAAATAGAAGGGCGGCGCCGTCCGTCCCGTCGAAAAAGGGGTCTCGTCGTCGCTGGGATGACAGCGCTCGCGCTCTCGAAAGCGAACCGGTTGACCCTCGGCTCTGATCGGCGTACTCGCACGGCATGGGCAGAGAGGACGCTCGCACCTAGCCGGGACTGTGCGATCAATTGGCTTGGTATCGTCTCGGGATGTTTGGGCGCCGCAAGAAGCAGAGTGAGGTCGATCCGGCAGCTGGAGCCGAAGTCTTTTCCGGCCTGCGTGCTCGGGCCTTGGAGTTGGAGCCATCGACTGTTGGACTCGCACCAACTGAGGAATTGCCGCGCGTCTTTGGTGTTGTGATGGACATGGCGTTGGACAATGGTGTGGCCACGTTGGTCGCCTTCGCTGATGGCACGACGAGCCTGTACACCAGTACTGGTGGGGGAGTTATCGGTGCAGGTGGTCACGACAATGTTGTGACCGCGACTCGGAGGTTGTTGTTGGTGGCGGAGGCGCGGCTCGACGACCTTGTGCAGGATGCGGATCTGAGTGTTCCCGGCCCGGGTCTGGTGGCTCTTACGGTTCTGACATACACAGGTCGCTCTCGAGCGATTGCGACTGGCGACGATTTTGCGCGTGGAGCGCACGCCGCGTCGGATGTTTTCAATTCTGCCCAAGAGGTACTGCACCAAGTGCACGTGGTTGAGGCCGCGGCGAGGGGTGCGTCGGACGAGCTTGAGATTCCTGGCGGGGCCACGCCGCTCATGGCAGCTGCGCACGCTGGCAACGTCGGTGCCGCCACTCAGCTGATTGAGCAGGGCGCGAAGGTAGAGGCGAAAGACGACTCTGGATATACCGCGCTGATGTATGCCAGCAATGCCGGGCATGAGGATGTCGTTGAGCTCTTGCTCGAGCGTGGAGCGAACCCGAACGCTGCTGATCGCCAGAACAGCACGCCGCTCATGTTCGCTGCGCAGCACGATCATCTCGGGATTGTTCGGCAACTTCTCTCTGCAGGGGCTGAGGTGAACGCGCGTGGAGATCACGGGTTCACTGCGCTGGGGCTGGCGCAACAGAATGGACACGAGCGAACCATCGCGGTGCTGGTCACTGCTGGCGCGACGTAGGGGTTGTCTGATCGGTCATCGCGTGCGCTGATGATCCGCAGCAAGACGGGTTGTCGCACGCCATGCCAACTTCGCTTCCATACGGTTTGAAATCACGGACCGGTGCCAACGCGGCGTCTGCAAGATCAGGGGGAAGCATCGGGCGACGAGAGCGAAGCATCGTGTGCGGGTCGAGCCCTTGGTCACGGGGATGGCCTACCGTCTGTGCCGATGAGGACTAGCTCCTATCGCCGAGATCGACGAAATTCGTGAGGAAGCCCGGCGAAACACCAGGGGTCGCTTCGAGCAGTGGGCGAAGAACCCAACCTGCGACGCCAACACCCTGTCGGCGGTGCACAACATCCGCTTGGATCTCGCAGCGAAGGCAGAAGGGCTCTCGCCGAGCTTCTGCCAGTCGCCGTTCGCGATAGCACGCGGCAACCGGTTCGAGGCCGGGCTGTGCTACGACGACGCGGCCAAGACGTGAAGTATGACGTCATCACTGATTGCAGCCAGCCAATGCAACTGGTAATCGCTTCGACTTGAGGGCCCAGGGCCTGCCGCCTGAGCGAGCTGTGCTCGCTCAGTTGCTCGCTCAACTTGGCGCCGATGCGTAGCGATCAGTTCGGAACGAACGGGCCTAACGAGGAACGCAAGCGCGCTGATATATCGAAGAACCAATCGATGTACTGCTCGTACTCAGCTTCATTCAGAACATCGCCGGATGTGTACGCAGCGATTCTGCAGGCCTTCTTGCCGGGCAGCGGCTCCCAGCTGAGAGGCTCGCCAAACGCCGTTTCAATCTCTGCTTTGTGTTCGGAAAAGTGGTCAAAGATCACCAGACTCCCTTCCGCGTCTCCAGCCTCAATGTAGAAGTCCAATCTGAGTCGTCCGCTGGAAGCGAAACTCGCGCCGAATAAAGTGCGGGGCGTGATAGCAGCTGTTCGAATCCACGAGTTCGAGTTCGCCACCTTCGAGCTGACCCAATCAGGGTGCTCGATGTACAGCCGTTCGAGAAATCGTGTCCAAAAACGCTCATAGAACTTGGCCTTGCCCGCTGCGTATTCTGCTGAAAGCGCAGTGAGATCGTCGCCGTCTCCATTTACCCACCATCGCGTTCCCTGAAGCGCGGGTTCCAACCCGGTTGCTTCGAGAACGATGTGCTTGGCGAGTCCGGTCGGCGAATACGCGTTTCCGTCATGTTCCCAATTAAGCGGCGCAGATGCGTGGTTTTGCCAAGCTGCTTTGCCACGTGTCGGCTCTTTCGCAACCCACTGTTCGATTGCGGCTCGAGCGTCTGCGTTCACGTCGGCGCGAACCTGGAGTTGAAACGGCTCGCCCTCGGAGATCGCTCCTGCGTCCACCAAACGGCGAACTGCGCTGGTGTCTCGCGTTCGAGTTCTTGTTTCGCGGGCCGCACGCGCCTCGGCGAGTTGTGGGGCGATAGTGAACTCTTCGACGTCCGGTATCGGGTACACCCTCGATACGGAGAGCAGGATCTCTGTCGCAGTTTGGTATGCCTGAAACCTGATGAGGCTCATGTCGAGTCCCATTTCAGTAAGCCACACCGCTGCTGCCGTGAGCACAGGTGGAAAGTCGGCTGCCAAAAGGATGATCTTTGGTCTGCGTAGCGTTTCGATCGACAGGTCAGGAGAGTGAGCAAGGAGTTCTTCAAGCGCTTCGTCAGTCGACAGTGGTCGGCCGCGCGAGGTGGTGAATCGTGAAAGTTGCGACGCGACCGATTCAGGAGTGAACCGGCTCGCCATCGCCGCATATTTGATCGCTTGCATCTCCATGGTGTCCGGAGCCTTGTCTCGCTTTAGCTCAGCGACGACGAGCCGGCCGTCTTGGTCAAGGCCAAGGACGTCCATGCGATCCTGAGGTTGCGCTCCGCTCGCGGCTTTCCATCGGTCGAATTCGAGCGTCACGATCATGACGCCTGGGCCAAGGAGTTCGGGATTCGCTGTCACCCACTCCTGAAGATCCTGTCGTTCCTTCAGTCCCGCTTCGGCAAGTGAAATAACGTCCACGCGCTCGGCCTTGGCGGCGCGAACTGAAAAGAGAAGTTCATCGGGCATGTCTGCAGCGTAGAACGCATTCGGCCGTCTTGCGCAGTGTCAAACGTCTGTCAAATGATCGCTGCGGATCAGCCCAGATTGGCCCTACTGATCTCGGATTGCGGATCGGCCGGCAACTCGATGACCTGGACCAACGCGCACGGCGCGGATGGGCGCGGACTCGACCATCTTCCTCATTACCCGAAGGTCGCAAGTTCAAATCTTGCCCCCGCCACCAAGGTCGAGGCCCTCCTTCTGGTGGGCCTCGTTGTCTTTTGGGGCCGCCTCAAACATGCGGAGCGGGACCCAACAGCAAGCGCCTCCAATTGAAGAAGGACACACAGCTTGGGCGGTAGCTGCAGGCTCACAGCGTCAACCTTGGTTCGTAGCGTCGGCGATCTTCCAGCGCGGTACGGTGCCGGTGCATGGAAACCTCACAAGACACCCCCGAGGAGCTGGAGCTAACGCCTGACGAGGAGCTAGCCCTGCTCGAGCCCGAGCCCGACGCATTGCCAGTCACCTACTCCGGTCAGGACTTCGACGTCGAGGGGCTTGTTCGTCGAATGGGCAAGGGAGACATCCTGGTACCCATCTTCGGCCATTCAAGCGAGCTCATCGAAACGGAGGGTTTCCAGCGATCGTTCGTGTGGCGCCGTCCCCAGATGGATCGTTTCATTGAGTCGCTGTTACTCGGGTACCCGATTCCTGGCATATTCTTCGTGAAGCAAAGCGATAATCGGTATCTGGTGCTAGATGGGCAGCAGAGGCTTCGGACGCTGCAGTACTACTACGCAGGCATTCATTTGGGTCGAGAGTTCGCTCTCACAAATGTCTCTGAAGAATTCAAAGACTTGACGTACAAGTCACTGCCGGAAACTTTGCGTCGTCGGCTCGACAACACCTTCTTTCAAGCGACCATTGTTGCAATCGACGCAACGAAGTCCTCACTCGAGGCCGTCTACCAAATCTTTGAGCGACTGAACTCCGGAGGGACTGCGCTTACGCCTCACGAGATCCGCGTGGCGCTCTATGCGGGGCCATTTATCGATTTCCTAGAACGGCTGAACGGCGACGAAAGTTGGCGCGAGCTATATGGCAAGCGGTCTCCGCGTTTACGTGACCAGGAGATCATCTTGCGGGCGATGGCGCTCTATACCGATGCAACAAAGTACCGCCGACCGCTGAAGTCCTTTCTGAATGACTTCGTTGGGTCCAGAAGAGCCGTTGAGCACGACGCAACGGAAGGGCTCGAAGTAAAATTCCGGAAGGCAGCACAACTCGTGGCTGCTGCGTCAGGAAGAAACGCGTTGCGCCCACAGGGATCTCAAGTGAACGCAGCGCTGACGGAAGCGATTTTTGTCGGCTTGATGCGTCGCCTTGGCAGCGACCCCACGCCCGACGAGGCGGCTGTTCGCGCTGCGATAGATAGGATCCATTCGAACGAATCTCTTGTGGTAGCCGTGAGTCGAGCGACCGCAGATGAAGACGCAGTGCGCACGCGGTTGGAGGCTGCGACGACGGCGTTCGCGGGAGCTTGAAGTTGTCGAAAGTGTCTCGGCATTCGGTTGAGCGGCACAACATGCTGAAAAGGCTTTCTGAGGTCGAGGGCTTGGTCGAGAACGCAGCTCGCGGAGAATCGGATCAAGCTTCGCAAGCGTTGACCGGCTTTCTCGTCATCAGGAGTTGCGGCTACCTCGAGAAGGTCGTCGAATCGTGCGTCCTCGAATACGTGGAGAGTATGTCCGCCCCAGCCGTGTTGAATTTCGTTATGGGAGCTTTCGGTCGGGGTGCGAACCCGCAACCCGACCGGCTCATTGCACTCGTTAAGCGCTTTGACGCTAGGTGGGCGAGTGAGCTGAACCAGCTGTTCGCTGCGGATGACGGGCAATTGAAACGCGAGGTCGCGTTCTTGGTTAGCTGCAGAAACAAAATCGCCCACGGCGAGAGCGAGAGTGTCGCCCATCTCAAAGCGCTAAAGCTTTCGAAGTTCGCTCAGAAGGTCGCGAACTGGTTCATCGATACGTTTGATCCTCCACCTTCCCAGCAGAATCTCAGGGCGTAGTCGGAATAGGTCGAGTCGCTCGCTTCTTTTTCGTAGAGGTGTCGTTTCTGATGGTTGCGACCGTGCTCGATGCTTCGCGGATCAAGATCGACAACTCGCGCCTGGTGGTTCTTCGGAGTCGATGAGTGAATTCCGTACGCGACCGAGACGAACCTGTGGCGGATAGAGATTCGCTGGTTTTCGAAATCGAATTCCTTCCACCGAAGCCTGAGCACTTCCCCTAGGAGCGCGCCAGAACCGTCGATCCCGAAACTCAGCTGATCGACAGGGGGCGGAAGTGGAGACGAAGGGCAACTCTGGAAGCACCGCACTTGCGTTGGCGCACGCGATGCCGTGGGCTTGGAAGCGGCGCGTGTCGATCAAGGCCCGATGAGGGCACTGCGCTCGAGCCCACACCTGCGGACGTCGCCGCCCATGCCTTCGGCCTGATGCGTGGCGTTCTTGCCCGACAAGCAGATCACGGTGTGGCGAGCCTGACGGCTGTCGTTGCTGGTACTGACTGCGAATGCCGTTCGCCTACAGTCGGGGCGGCGAATCGGCAAGCCAGGAGCGGGAGAATGGCCAAGGAAGCGCAACGCGCAGAGCTCCACAAGACGATCTGGCGCATCGCGAATGATTTGCGCGGCAGCGTCGATGGCTGGGACTTCAAGCAATACGTGCTCGGCATGCTGTTCTACCGATTCATCTCGGAGAACCTCGCCGCCTACCTCGATGAGCACGAGCGCAAAGCCGGAAACACGTCGTTCGACTTTGCGGGCCTGAGCGACGGCGAGGCCGAGTTCGGCCGGGCCGAAACGGTGCGCGAGAAAGGGTTCTTCATCCTGCCGAGCGAGCTGTTCGTCAACGTCCGGCGTCGCGCCCACCACGACGAGAATCTGAACGAAACTCTTTCAGCGACGTTCCGCCACATCGAGGGTTCGGCTGTCGGCAGCGACAGCGAACACGATCTCAAGGGTCTCTTCGATGACATGGACGTCAACAGCTCGAAGCTCGGGGCGACTGTCGCCAAGCGCAACGAGAACCTCGCAAAGCTGCTCGACTCGATCGGCGATCTCGCTCTTGGTGAGTTCGCCGACAACACGATTGATGCGTTCGGCGACGCCTACGAGTACCTGATGACGATGTACGCCTCCAGTGCTGGCAAGTCCGGCGGCGAGTTCTTCACGCCACAGGAAGTGTCCGAGTTACTCGCGCGCATCACCGTTGTGGGCAAGAACGAGGTGAACAAGGTCTACGACCCGGCCTGTGGGTCCGGTTCGCTCCTACTCAAGTTCGCCAAGGTGCTCGGTAAGGAGAACGTGCGGCAGGGCTTCTTCGGTCAGGAGATCAACCTCACCACCTACAACTTGTGCCGCATCAACATGTTCTTGCACGACATCAACTTCGAGAAGTTCGACATCGCACACGGCGACACGCTGATCGACCCGGCCCATTGGGACGACGAACCGTTTGAGGCGATTGTCTCCAACCCGCCCTACTCCACGAAGTGGGAGGGCGACGCCAACCCGCTGCTCATCAACGATCCGCGCTATTCGCCGGCCGGGGTGCTCGCCCCGAAGAGCAAGGCGGACCTTGCGTTCACCATGCACATGCTGAGTTGGTTGGCGGTCAATGGTACGGCGGCCATCGTTGAGTTCCCCGGGGTGCTGTATCGCAGTGGTGCCGAGCAGAAGATCCGCAAGTACCTGATCGACAACAACTACATCGACGCGGTCATCCAGCTGCCACCCGACCTCTTCTTCGGCACGACGATCGCCACGTGCGTGATCGTGCTCAAGAAATCGAAGGCCGACAACAAGACGCTGTTCATCGATGCGTCCGCCCAGTTTGTCCGTGGCGGCAACAAGAACAAACTCACAGCCGCTCAACAGCAGACGATCCTTGACTCGTTCATCGCTCGAGCGGATCTTGACCACTTCGCGCGGCTGGTCGACAACGCTGAGATTGCCGAGAACGACTACAACCTCTCAGTGTCCTCCTACGTCGAAGAGAAGGACACCCGCGTTGCCGTCGACATCGTCGAGCTGAACGCCGAGATTGCTCGCATCGTCGCCCGGCAGGCCGAACTGCGCGCGGCGATCGATGAGATCGTCGCCGACCTCGAACGCCCCGATCTTGAGGACGTAGCGCCGTGATGGCGACGCCCACCTGGGAGGAATTCAACGTCCCCGTCCTGACGGTGCTCAGCGACGGTGTGGTGCGCTCGCTCCGGCAGCTTCGCCGTGACGTGGCAGACGCGGTCGGCCTCTCCCCGGAGCAGCGTGCCGAGACTCTCCGGTCCGGCCAGCTCCGGGCCGACAACCGGATCGGCTGGGCCGCTTCGTACTTGACGCGCGTCGATGCCCTCATCCGGCCGAGTCGCGGCCACTACGCGATCACCGATTTGGGGCGGGAGCTGCTGGCTCAGCACCCCGGCGGTATTGCCGAGAGCGACCTCAAGGCCGTTGCGAAGGAAGGCGACGAGTGGTGGATCTCGCGATCGTCGGTCGACGGGGGGTCTGAGCAGACAGTTGATACCGCGGTCACCGTGCTTGACCCGACCGAGCAGGTTGAGCAGGGCGTCGGGCGCATCCACGAGGAGGTCGCCTCTGAGCTCCTGGCCCGCTTGGTGGAACAGGATCCGGCGTTCTTCGAGGGCGCAGTGGTCGAGCTCCTGCTCGCGATGGGATACGGCGGTGTCGGTGGGCGCGGCGTCACGACCGACCTCACCAACGACGGGGGCATTGACGGAATCATCGACCAAGACGTTCTCGGCCTCAGCAAGGTTTACGTCCAAGCTAAGCGGTACGCGGCCACCAACAACGTGCAGCGCCCTGAGGTCCAAGGCTTCGTCGGGGCTCTAAGCGGTAAGGCCGATGGCGGCGTGTTCATCACGACCAGCCGATTCAGCTCCGGCGCGATCGAGTGGGTCCGAACCGTGCCCGCCCGCATAATCCTCATCGATGGCCGTCGCCTCGCCGAGCTGATGATCGAGTATGGCGTCGGGGTGCAGGTGCAGCGGACCTACCGAGTCGTCGAGATCGACGAGGACTTCTTCACATGAGCCGCATCGACGAGTTGATTCGACAGCACTGCCCAAACGGCGTCGAATACCGGGCGCTTGGCGAAATCGGCCGACTCGTGCGCGGGAATGGGATGCCGAAGGCAGACTTCTCTGATGCCGGAGTGGGTTGTATCCACTACGGGCAGATCTACACGTACTACGGAACCTGGACAACGAAGACGTTGTCGTTCATTTCCCCAGAGAAGGCAGCGAGACTTGCAAAGGTCGACCCTGGGGATGTCATAGTCACCAACACGAGCGAGAACCTCGATGACGTTTGCAAGGCCGTCGCCTGGCTTGGCACGGATCAGATCGTCACCGGTGGGCATGCGACAGTTCTGAAACATGACCAAGACCCGAAGTACCTCGCGTATTTCCTGCAGACTGCGAAGTTTGACTCAGAGAAGAAGCGACTCGCCACGGGAACGAAGGTCATCGACGTCTCGGCGAACCGCCTCGCGAAGATCCGGATTCCGGTGCCGCCGATCGAGGTGCAGCGCGAAATCGTTCGAGTTCTTGATTTGTTCCAGTCGCTGGAGGCGGAGCTGGAGGCGGAGCTGGAGGCGGAGCTGGAGGCGAGGCGCCGCCAGTACGACCACTACCGCGACTCGCTCATGAACTTCGATGAGTCCGTTCCCCGAGTTCCGATTGGAGAGCTGGGCGAGATCTACCGCGGCCGTCGGTTCACGAAAGAGGACTACGTCTCCGAAGGTCTTCCGGCGATTCACTACGGCGAGCTCTACACCGAGTACGGCATCTCGGCGACCGTTGCTGTCACTCACGTTCGGCTCGACCTGGAGCCGATCCTCCGCTTCGCTCAGCCGGGCGACGTCGTGATTGCGGAGGTCGGCGAGACCGTCGAGGACGTCGGCAAGGCCACTGCTTGGCTCGGAGATACGAAGGTCGCCATCCACGATGGCTGCTACGGCTTGCGCCATTCAATGAATCCCAAGTTCGTGGCGTACTACCTCCAGACCGCGACCTACCACGCGGAGAAGAGCCGTCACGTCGCCAGGGCGAAGGTGAAGCGACTGTCGATGACCGGAATCAAACAGGTTCGACTGCCGGTGCCCTCGATGGCTGAGCAGGAGCGGATCGTTTCGATCCTCGACAAGTTCGATGCGCTGGTGAACGACCTCTCGGTCGGACTCCCGGCAGAGCTCGTGGCGCGGAGGAAGCAGTACGAGTACTACCGGGACCGGCTGCTGACGTTCGAGGAAGCGTCGTGACCGGCGACGCCACGCCACGGTATGAGCCGATTGCGATGAGCTCGGAGAGCACGGTCGTTGCGGAGTTCCTCACGGATCCCGCGCCGGTCGCGGGGTACCAGTCCGAAGCCGACCTCGAACGTGCCTTTATCAAGCTCCTCGAGGGGCAGGCGTACGAGCGCCTGTCGATCACCAGCGAGGCGGAGCTGGTCGCCAACCTGCGGTCTCAGCTCGAAGCGCTCAACGGCATCACGTTCTCCGACGCCGAGTGGGAGCGATTCTTTGGTGAGCGGATCGCTAGCGACAACGATGGCGTTGTCGAGAAGACGATCCGCATCCAGGAGGACCACGTCCAGCTCCTCCAGCGGGACGACGGCACGACCAAGAACATCGCGCTGATCGACAAGGCGAACGTCCACAACAACCGTCTCCAGGTGATCAACCAGTACGAGGCCGAGGGGACCTATTCCAACCGCTACGACGTGACGGTGCTGGTCAACGGCCTGCCGATGGTGCACATCGAGCTCAAGCGCCGTGGAGTTGACATCCGCGAAGCGTTCAACCAACTCGACCGCTACCAGCGTGACAGCTTCTGGGCGGGCTCGGGCCTGTTCGAGTACGTGCAGCTGTTCGTCATCAGCAACGGCACGTTGACGAAGTACTACAGCAACACCGTCCGCACCCAGCACCTCGGGGAGCGAGCGGGAGCAAAGCGAGCCCGAAAGACCTCCAACAACTTCGCATTCACCAGCTGGTGGGCCGATGCCACA
>JBARPG010000070.1:0-17662 GCA_049642885.1 Acidimicrobiia bacterium
CCTCGATCTGCGCCGACGCGGTTGAGACCCCGAAGCGAAAGCTTCCTTTGCCGCCGGCCTGTGTCAGCGAGGCAATGCTCGGGAACTCGAGCGTGTGTTTGGTCTCCTTCGTAGCGCCGCGATTTGGGGAGGCCTTCGATGAGTCGCACGCAGGCGCGGCTAGACACAGCATCAGAGCCGAGATGATCGTTGCGTGTCGTTTCATGCGGGGTCTCCCAGGGAGTCGATGAGGTCGCGAACGTCCTCGATAGTGGTTCGTGGGTTGATGAATACGAAGCGCCCGACCGTTTCGCCCTTCCAGCGAGTTGGGAGGCAGAAACCGCGTTGGTCCATGAGGAGCTTGTCTGACCAGCACGTGTAGTCGTTCGGCTCCCAACCGTGCCGCGTAAAGAGGACGACCGAGAGCTGCGGTTGCATCACGAGGTCGAGGTAGGGAGTTACCTCGATCACTTCGGCCGCGGATCGGGCAAGCGATATCGATGCTTCAATCGCGTCGCGGTACGCGTCCGTGCCGTGAACGGCGAGCGAGAACCAAAATGGAAGGCCACGGGCGCGGCGCGAGAGGTGGAACGCGTAGTCGGTCGGATTCCATTCTGTGCTGTCATGAATCGCGTCGAGATAGCCAGCGTGTTGTGCGTGCACTGCGCTGGCCAGTGCGGGCTGGCGGTAGATGAGCGCGCAGCAATCGAAAGGGGCAAAAAGCCATTTGTGCGGATCGACGATGAATGAGTCAGCGAGCTCAATTCCGTTGAAGAGCTCACGAACGCTTGGCGCCGCCAATGCTGCCGCGCCGTACGCCCCGTCGACGTGCATCCAGAGGTCGGACTCCGCGGCAACGGCGGCGATGCCGGCGAGGTCGTCAATCATCCCGGTATTGGTGGCTCCGGCGGCCGCGGCTACCGCGACAATCGATGCTCGATCGGGATCGGCATTGATCGCTTCGCTCAGCGCAGTTCCAGTAAGCCGGTCGCCAGAGTTGGGGACGATGAAGGCGTCCATATCGAGGAGGTTGAGCACGGACGCGATCGATGAGTGCGCAGTTTCCCCGACGGCGACGCGGAGACGTCTTCCGTCGAGCGCTCGAGATCTTCCGTGCTGACGCGCGACTGCAAGGGCAGAAAGGTTGCCAGCGGAGCCGCCGCTGACGAAACAGCCGCCAGCACCCGCGGGCAGACCCGCAAGATCAGCCAGCCAGCGCAGCGCCTCGTTCTCTGCGTGGACGACACCGGATGCTTCCAGCCAGGAGCTTGCACACATTGAGCTGGCACTCACCACAAGGTCGAAAGCAAGCGACGTTTTCGTGGGCGCTGCGGGGATGAAGGAGAGGTACCGGGGATGGTCAGTTGAGAGGCACGCCGGCGCGAGAACATCCACGAACTCCGTCAGCACGGCATCGACTCCGATTCCCTGCGGCGTAATTGCGTGCGGTGCTCTGCGCTGCAACGCCTCGGGGGTCTCGCATCGGTCGAGTGGCGGCGAGCTCATCTCGATGCGTTCGAGTGCGTACTCGATCACCCGTTCGAGTCCCGCTCGGTTTTGATCGTTGACCGTATGCATCTTGTCGGCGCTCACGGCTGGATCGTAGAAGCCTCTCGTTTGCAGCGCTTGGAAATCTCCTCGACGACACTTCGGAAGGAGTCTCGGCCACCTTCGCCAGTGCGGGGATTTGGAATCGACCAATGAACGAATCGTTGTGCGGTCGGCCGACCTCGGCGCGCCCAATGCTCCCAAGCTCGGTCGCACACGACGATGACTGCTGATCCGAGTTGCTCGGTTTGTATGGCCACGGGACGGAAGGCTCGAAAGGACACCCCCGCCTTTTTAGCGGCGAACGCGATCCCGGGGTGAACATTTCCAATCGGTTGGATTCCGTACGCCCTCGCGGACTGTCCGGTAAGTCTGTGCCAAATGGTCGCGGCGAGTTGACTGCGCTCCGCACCGTTCCAACACACAAAGGTTGGAGATTCAATGACATCGTTCGGCGGAAAGAGTTGACCACCCCGTTCGGTCAAAGATACGTACCGCTGGCGGCCGTCTCCGCTCGATCGGCGCGAGTCGACCAGGCCCACCCCGTTCAGCATTTCTAAGTGATGCGTAATCGTGTTCTTTGCCTTAAGGCGCAGCTCTGCGAGTTCACTCGGCGAGAAGTCCGAGCCTGCCAAATCCGCGCAGATGGCGCGGCGCGTGGATTCAGAAAGGGCTTCAAGTTGCGAAATGCCCATACCAGCGACTTCGCCTCTCCGGCCGCTGCTCCCTAACCGCCCGACCGTGGGGCCCGACATCGCGTGAAAGGACATATGGAGATGATTCCATAGTCATCGAACTATTTACATATGTCGCGAAAAGAGGGACCTGTTCGGATGGAGAGGCCACGCCGGAGAGGCCACGCCGGAGAGGCCACGCCGGAGACTGCACGCCGCAGGCCGTTACGCGGTTCGGACTGCCTCGAGCACAAGAAATGCCCCGAGCCCTGCAGGGTCCGTGAGCGCTGCAGCTTCGTTCAACACGGAGCGGGCCTTGAGTTGTTCGAAGTCCCCGGGATCGAGTGCCGGAGGGATCGCGCCGCGGGCAATGGAAACGTCTTCCTGGATACCGTGGCGACCAAGCCATTCTCTCTGCCCCAACAAACCGATCGACCGGAAACCGGCGTTCTCCAGATCGCGAGCGATCACGTCAAACGGCACGTCAATCGTGATGTCCTGAGTTCCCGGACGTTCGAGATAGTCAAGTCCCCCACGCTGGCCTTGGAATGTGCGTAACCAGTCTGGGGAGCGTTCTTGGAGTTCAGCCATGGTGGCGCCGTAATCGAACAGAAGGAGTGCGAGGTTCGCGGACACGGCCTGCATGTCGACGAGCCACTGGTGCCATGCGACAAGAACGGGCTTCCTCGCTCGGGTGGCGCCGGGCGCTGCGGCGTCGGGCGCGGCGCTCACTTCGACAAACCGGTCATCGACAATTCCCACGCGCACTTCGACCCAGTCCTCCTCAACGAGTTCTTCAACATCAAACGCCAAATTGTCGATGAGCTCATTCGCCAACACGACTGCGTTTGGCAATCCGCGCGGCAGGGTGTCGAGCGTGACCGCGACCGGACCCGGCCCAGGTGAAACGAGATCCTCTCCGTCGTGGGCGAGCACAGACTCCGGCGAATCGAGCACCAGGCGATCAGCCATCTGCTCACGTTGCGCGGCAGACCGCTCGACCAACACGTAGCGAAGCGCGTCCGCGCAGCGTGGGTGCGCATTCATGATCGACTGCGCGAGGCGCCCGCGTCCGGCCCCGGCCTCGACGACGAAAAAAGGATCCGGACGCTCCCACGATTCCCATATTTGATCCAACCTGCGGCTCACCACGCGGCCAAACAGATCTCCAACCTCCGGCGAAGTGATGAAATCCCGACCTGCCCGACCTGCACCACCGCCGGTCGCGTAGAACCCTCCGGGCCCATACAGCGCTGCCTCGACAAATGCGCTCACCCGAATCGGCCCATTGCGGTGTATCTGCTCGGCGATATTCCGAGCCGCATCCATATCAGGGAGTTTGCGCGGCAGACACATGTCCCGGCTGTTCGGAGGTAATCAACTGTCCCGCCTTGCCGAATACCTGCGGGTACACGCCGATCACCAACGTGGTCGCCGCGCACAATGCCAATGCCACCCGTATCGGAGGACGAACCGAAACTCGCGGCGCCTCCGGATCAGCTTCGTGGAACCACATTTGCCGAGCGACCGCTGCGTAGTAGAAGAACGCGATGACCGAGTTCACGGCAGCGATCCCCGCAAGCGCGTAATTCCAGCCACCCCCGGCCTCAACAACGGCGCGGAACATCGTGAACTTCGCGAACCACCCGCCGAGAGGCGGAATCCCCGCGAGCGAGAACAGGAACGCACTCGCCAACACCGCGAGCACTGGAGCACGTCTCCCGAGGCCGGCGAACGAGGAAACTTCACCGGAGCGCGTGCTACGGGCAACGGCGATCACGACGCCGAAGAGTCCGAGGTTCATGGCCGCATACACGAGGAGATAAATCAAAACAGACTGCAACGAAGACGCGCCCGCCTTTGCCATTACGGCAACCGAAGCGAGTATGAACCCGCCTTGCGCAATCGAGGAGTACGCCAACATTCGAACGATATTGCTCTGTCGAAGCGCCGTGAGATTCCCCAACGTCATCGACAACGCGGCCAGCACCCACAACAGCGGATACCAAATATCTGGGCCGAACTTCCCGTCACCGATGAAACCAATACCGACGGTGCTGACCAGCGCAACGAAACCGCCGGCTTTCGAAGCCACTGACAAGAACGCTGTCACGGGTGTCGGCGCACCCTCGTAGGTGTCGGGCGCCCAGAAGTGAAATGGCACCGCTGAGATCTTGAAGGCGAAACCAACCAGCGTGAGCACGATGCCAACAGCCAACAACGGCTTGGCGCCGCTGTGGATCTTCGCGCTGATCTCAGTGAGCAAGGTCGACCCGGTCATCCCGTAAATGAACGACATGCCGTACATCATCACCGCGGAGGAAATCACACCGATCAGGTAGTACTTGATCGCCGCCTCATTGCTCTTGCGCTCGTGCTTGCGCCACCCAGCCAAGACAAAGGTCGGAATCGAGATCGTTTCGAGGGCGACAAAGATCGTGACGAGATCACGGGCCGAAGCCATCGCCACCATTCCAAGTACCGAGGTCAACAACAAGACGTAATACTCGCCCTTGTAGTTATCGCCTTCCTCGACATCATCGAAGCTCAACAAGATCGTGATGAACGCGGCACCCAAGAACAGCGCCTTGAACGCGATCGCATAGTTATCGAGAACGAAGCGGCCATCGAAGAGCGATCGATCTTTGCCATTGAATCCGAGTGTCACCAATGGCACGATCGCTGCCAGCACCCCAATCGCGGAGATCTTCGCGACCATCTGACCCGCGGCACGTCCACGAGCGAAACACTCCACGAGCAGCCCCACGACAATCGTCGCCGCGAGGATCAACTCGGGAGCTAGCGCGTGGTAGTCCACGTGCGGATTCCCGCTGAGGGCAAGAAGCGAGGTCATCTCAGTGTCCAAACACCTTCATCAACGGTGCGACGGTGTGGTCCGTGATGTTGAACAACCAGTTCGGGTAGACACCGAAGACCACGATCAGGAGCAACATCGGGGTCCAGGCAAGCCATTCGGGACCATGCACGTCATGGAAGTGCCCATCAGCGAACTCTTCCTTCGGGTTCCCAAACGCCACGCGCTGGAACATCCACAACAAATACCCGGCAGCGAGCACCGTCCCGATTGCCGCTACCACCATGAAGGTGCGGAAGGTTTCAACCGGAAGACCCGGAGCAGGTTTGTACGCCGAGAGAATCGCGGGGAACTCACCCCAGAACCCGGCAAGGCCAGGCAACCCGAGCGAGGCCATACACGTGAACCCGAGAATCCACCCCATCTTCGGAACTTGCTGCAATAGACCGCCGAGCCGCGAGATCTCGCGGGTGCCGTACCGCTCATAGATCGATCCCGCCAGGAAGAAGAGCATTCCGGTAATGAAACCGTGCGCCACCATTCCAAAGACCGCAGCATTGATACCCGCCACAGTCAACGTCGAGATTGCCAGCATCACATATCCCATGTGGGCCACCGAGGAAAACGCGATGAGGCGCTTCATGTCCCTCTGTGCAAGGCAGCACAACGCCCCGTAGATGATGCCGATCACGGCCAAGAAGCCGATCCACGGCGCCCACGTCTTCGCGGCATCCGGGAGGATCGGGATCGCGATGCGAATGAACCCATACGTGCCGAGCTTCAGCAGAATCGCGGCCAACAACACCGAACCCACAGTCGGCGCTTCGGTGTGTGCGTCGGGCAACCAGGTGTGGAAGGGGAACATCGGAACCTTGATCGCGAACCCGAGGAACATCCCGCCGAAGATCCAGTTCTGCGCAGTGCTCGACAGCCCGAGTTTGTTGTGAGCAGCGAAATACGTCAGGTCCTTGATATCGAAGGATTGCAGCCCGTTGCTCCCGCCCGACTTCCCGGCCAAGAAATACAGCGCCAAGAAGCTCACGAGCATGAGCGCGGAACCGAACAGGGTGAAGAGGAAGAACTTCACAGAGGCGTATTCGCGGTTCTCTCCGCCCCAAACACCGATCATGAAGAACATCGGCAGCAAAACGATCTCGAAGAAGATGAAGAAGAGAATCAGGTCTTGCGCGACGAAGGTCCCGTTCATACCCACTTCCAGCAACAAGATCAGCGCGAGGAATGCCTTGGGGTTGTGCGGGGCTGGGAAGTGATTCCAGGAGTAGATGATCGCCAAAATGCACACGAACATCGACAGGATCAACATCGGCATGGAGATGCCGTCGATCCCGACGTGATAGTTCGAGTGGATGATGTCGATCCAGCTCTTCTTCTGTTCGAACTGCAACCCAGACGCGTCGTAGTCGTAGTTGGTCATGAGCAAGATGCCGATGCCAAAGGTCGCCACCGTCGTCAGGAGCGCGACCAGCTTCTGGGCACCCTCCTCCGCCTTCGGGAGCGCCAGCACCAACACCATGCCAACCGCAGGGAGAAACACTCCCAAGGTCAGACCCCAGCTATTCAGGAAGTCCTTCACGACATCCCCTTGCTCATCCAGGCGGCGATTGCAGCAATCACCGCGACACTTCCCATGAGGAACAGCGCATAGCGCTGCAACTTGCCGGATTGCAAAACTCGCAAGCCACCACCGGCCGCGGACGTGCCCGCTGCAGTGGCATTGATCGAACCATCCACGACCTTGCGGTCGATTTGGTCATACGCAAAGTTCGCGGCGGCTTTCGAAACTGTCCCCGCGCCATTCACGACTCCGTCGATCACGTGTTGGTTGATCCAATACGCAGCGTTGGCGACGGGTTTCTTGATTCCGCCGACGATCTTGTCGGTGTAGAGCACATCGAGGTAGTACTTGTTCACGAGCAGCGTGTGCCCAGCTTTGGCGACCTTATTGCGCTCGGTCAGGCCGATCAGGCCCTTCTTCTTCCAATAGAACATGTACGCGGCCGTGATTCCACTGAGCGCGACCAGTACGGAGATTCCAGCGAGCGCGTAATCGAAATCGGGTTCGACGAGCCCGTGTTCTTTCGGCTCAGGGAATGCAGCAACTGTCTTGACGGAAGCCGCCTCGCCCGGGATGTGCTCGGCGATTGCGACCGTAACTCCTTCGGGCTCGACCCAATCCTTGAAGGCGTGAATGCCAAGCGGAGTCGCATTCAACAAACCAGCGGTCACCGAAAGTACTGAGAGCACCCAGAGCGGACCGGTGATCGACTTTGGAGACTCATGCGGGTGGTGGTGCCCGCGGTACTCGCCGAAGAAGGTCAAGTAGACGCACCGTGTCATATACGCGGCGGTCATCACTGCGCCGATCAAACCGACGACAACAAAGATCGTGAACCCGCCTTGGCCTGCAGTCGCAAGAATTTCATCCTTCGACCAGAACGCTGCGAGGGGAGGCAAACCTGCCAACGCGACCGTGCCGATCATGAAGGTCTTGAAGGTGTGTGGCATGTGCTCTCTGAGCCCGCCCATGTCCTTTTTCATATCGAAGGAATGGTGCGAACCGGAGTGCGCGACCGACCCTGCACCGAGGAACAGGTTGGCCTTGAAGAACGCGTGGGTGAACAAGTGGAACACGGCACCGAGCCAGGCGCCAACACCCATACCCATGACCATGTATCCAAGCTGGGAAATCGTCGAATATGCAAGGACCTTCTTGATATCGGTCTGCACGAATGCCAGCGCGGCGCCCGCGATAATCGTGATCCCACCGATGATCGCCATGATGTTGACGCCACCCGCACGGATAGAAAAGCCCTGCCAAAACACACCGTACAGACGGGCCGAGAGGTACACGCCCGCCACCACCATCGTTGCAGCGTGAATCAACGCCGAAACCGGCGTCGGGCCTGCCATGGCGTCGGGCAACCACGTGTGCAGCGGGAACTGCCCCGACTTGCCCATGATGCCCAGCAACAAACACGCACCGGCAACAAGCCAAATCGCGTGGCCACCGCGCGCTTCGAGCGCCATGCCATTGATCTTCATCAGGTCAAAGGTGCCGCCCGCAGCGAAGAAGCAAATGATGACACCGATCATCAGACCGATATCGCCCGTGCGGGTGGTGAAGAAGGCCTTGAGGGCGGCGTTTGAGTTGTCTTGTTCTTCCCACCAGTGACCGATGAGCATGAAAGAGCAGAGACCGACGAGTTCCCATCCGGTCATGAGCTGCAGCGTGTTGTCGGCAACCACCAGGATGAGCATCGAACAGGTGAAAAGACTCAGCGCGGCGTAGTAGTAGGTGTACCGACGATCATCACGCATGTACTCGAGCGAGTACACGTGCACCAGCAGCGAGATCAGCGTGACAACGAACAACATCATGCACGCGAGGCCGTCGATCTGAATGCCGACACCGAACTTCGCTCCACCGAACTGCCACCAGGTGAAGCCATGACGTATGGGTTGGCGAACCCCTTCGCCACTCCCACCGACTCGGTCGATCCACTGCGCCCCGGCGATGCACGCCATGATGAAACACGCGCCAATCGATGCGACGCCAATTTCCGAACCGCCACGCGGCATGCGCTTGCCGAAGAACAAAATCAGCAGAAACGAAAGCGCTGGCAGTGCGACGATGATCCAAGCGAGGTCAAGCATCGATCAGCCCTTGAGAGTGTTGACCTGGTCAAGGTCAGGGGTACGGAGGTTGCGGTACATCAGCAACACAATGGCCAAACCAACGCCAACTTCAGCAGCGGCGATGGTGATGATGAACAGGGCAAAGACTTGCCCGGAAATGTCGTGGAGCTGCGCGCTGAACGCAACGAGGTTGAGGTTTACGGCGTTGAGCATGAGTTCGACACTCATGAGCACCATGACGCCATTGCGCCGAGCCAGCACGCCGTACGTGCCAATAACGAACAGGATCGCCGCCAAGATGAGGAAGTGATTCAGGATCATGATCAGTCTCGCTTCGCCAAAACGATGGCGCCGATGAGCGCAGCCAACAACAGCACCGAAACGACTTCAAACGGCACGACATAGTGACGGAAAATTGAATCGGCCAACGCCGACGACTGCGTCGGTGCCACGGGGTTCACCTTCACCTTGCTGCCGTACGCGTCGACGATCAGTGCGATCAATACGCCCCCGAGCAGCAACGAAACGATCCCCGCGGGTATTCGCTGGTCGTTATCGAGATCCTGGCCCTCCATTGGAGCCCTCGTGAGCATGATCCCGAACAAAAACAAGATGACCACAGCACCGATGTAGATCATCACCTGCACCCAGGCAACGAACTCGGCTGCCAACAGGATGTATTGAACGGCGACCCCGGCGAGTACGACGACGAGATAGAGAGCGGCGTGTACGAGGTTGCGAGTCGTGACCACGCGAAACGCGGCGCCAACCATCGCGAACGCCGTCAAGTAAAAGGCGATGTTCTTCGCGTCCATCGCTACTTCTTCCCCTTCACGACTGCGCCGTCTTCAAGCGGCTCAATCTCGGGCACGGTCTTCTCCCACTCGCCGAGCTTCACCTTGTCGTGCAACAAATCTGCAATTCGGAACTCGGAATATTCGAACTCGGGGCTCCAGTGGATCGCATCGAACGGACAAACTTCCACACAGATCCCGCAATACATGCACAGACCAAAGTCAATATCGAAACGGTCGAGCACGGAGATCGTTCGTTCGCGCGCACCTTCGCGCTTCGGTGGACGCTTCTCTTTGTGTCCCTCGATGTAGATGCACCAGTCAGGACAGCTGCGCGAACACAACATGCAGACCGTGCAGTTCTCTTCTTTGAGGGTGATAACGCCACGAGCGCGTGTCGGCGGTGCCTCTTTCACGTGCGGGTACTGAACCGTCACGGTCGGCTCGTACATGGTGCGCAAGGTCACGCCAAGCCCGGAGATCACGCCCGGCACCTTCGGGATCGGAAGTTTGCGAGCCATTAGAAGGCCACCTTCAGCGCTGCAGTGATGAGGAGGTTTGCGAGGCCAATCGGGATGAGGTACTTCCAGGCAATGCGCTGGAGTTGGTCTTCACGGAACCGTGGATATGTAAACCGCGCCCAGAAGATGAGGAAGGCGACAAGCATGGTCTTCGTCAGCAACACGACCGGGCCCGCGATCTTCATGACATCGGCAGACATGCTGATGAATGGAATGGTCCAGCCACCGAGGAACAGCGTTGCTGCCAAGGTCGCGTACGCGAATGCTGTGCCGAATTCACCGATGAAGAAGAACAGGAATCGAAAGCCTGTGTACTCGACCATGTATCCCGCGACGAGTTCGCTTTCGGCGACGGGCATGTCGAACGGAGTTTGATTGAGTTCGGCTTGCGCGGCGATCATGAACAGTGCGAAGCCAACGAACTGCGTGAGGATGAACGGCAGGCCGATGCCACCGAAGCCGAAAATCTTGCCGTGGTACTGCGCCGACACGATGTCGCCGAGTTTCATGCTCCCGGCTTGGATGACCACGCCGATGACGCCGAGCAAGAGTGGAAGCTCGTAGGCGATGAGCTGGCCCGCGGCACGCAGCGCACCAATCAACGCGTACTTGTTGTTCGATGCCCAACCCGCCATCAGCACACCAATGACAGAGATGCTCGACACTGCCAAGGCATAAAACACGCCGATGCTGAGGTCATAGACCTGAAGCTGCGGCCCCGCCGGAATCACCACGAACATCAAGAAGGTCGAGAGCACAACCACGAATGGCGCCCACGCAAACACCTTGCGATCAGCACCGTCCGGGAAAATGTCTTCCTTCTGTGCAAATTTCAAACCATCGGCAACGAGCTGCAGCGTTCCGTGCGGACCGGCTTCCATCGGGCCGAGACGTGACTGCATGTGGCTCATCATTTTCAGCAAGAACACATACCCAAGCAGCAGCGCGCTGAACGGGATGAAGGCCAAGACCACGACGGTCTTGATCGTCAGGGTCCAACCCCAGCCGATGTCGATGGATGCGAGGAGGCTCATCGGTCGATATCTCCCAGAATGAAATACAAGGACGCAAGAATCGTGATGACGTCAGGGACGTACACCCCTTGCAGCAACCACGGCAAGATTGAAACGTTCGAGAAACTCGCGGAACGAATCTTCACTCGGAAGGGACCGGTCGCGCCCTTCGAAACGAGGTAATACCCCATTTGGCCGAGCGGGTTTTCGGTCTCCACCCACGTCTCACCCGCCGGGACTTTGATGATCTTGGGGACCTTGGTCATGATCGGACCAGAGGGGAGCACATCGAGCCACTGCAACACCATCTTGCAGGACTCACGCGTCTCTTCGAGTCGGACCATGTAACGGGCGTAGCTATCGCCATCCGGATGCGTGATGACTTTCCAGTCGACCGTGTCGTAGGGAAGAATTTTCGGACCATCACGACGCAAGTCCCAGTCAACCCCACTGGCACGCAAGTTGGATCCGGACACCCCGTAGCCCGCGCCGATCGTCCCAGGAATAATGCCGACGCCCTTCGTGCGGGCTTGGAAGATTTCGTTGCCGGCGACGAGGCGTTCGTAATCGTCACAGCTCTTCAACATGCGATGCATGACATCACGGGTTTCGGAAATCCATCCCCACGGCAGATCGTCTTTCAACCCACCGATGCGATTGAAGTTCGGGTGGAAGCGGCCGCCCGTCACGCCTTCGATGAGGTTGAGGACGTATTCACGATCGCGGAACCCGTAAAACGCTGGAGTGAGCGCCCCAACCTGCAAGGCCATTTCGCCAAGGAAGAGGATGAAGGTGGAGATGCGGGACAGCTCAGTGAGAATTGCGCGGATCGTCTGCGCGCGCTCTGGCGCTTCAACTTCGAGCAACTGTTCGGCGGCGTGCACGAATGGCACTTCGTTCGCAAAACTCGACAGCCAGTCGATTCGGTTGATGAGCGTGGTGACCTGCGGATAGGTGCGGTATTCCGTGAGTTTTTCGTATCCGCGGTGCATGTATCCGATGATTGGATCGGCAGTCAATACGCGCTCGCCGTCGAGTCGCACCACGAGGCGCAAGGTTCCGTGCGTCGCCGGATGTTGCGGACCGAGGTTCAAGATCATGTCGCCCGTGTCGAGCTCCACGTTGATCTGCGCGTCGGCGAGCTGCCGCAGCGCGGTTGCATCGAGTTCGAACTCGGTTGCCTCGCCCAAATCTTTCGGAGTCACAGTCATGCCTGCTCTCCTTCTGCTTCGTCGGCTTCGCCCGGCATGGCTTCGACGTTGACAATCCCAGGCCACGGTTTGACCTCACGGGCCAAGAGTGGGAAGTCCTTCTTGAGCGGGTTGCCTTCAAAATCGTTGGGCAGGTACAGGTGGCGGATCGCAGGGTGCCCCGTGAAATCGATTCCGTACATCTCCCAGGTTTCGCGCTCGTGCCAATCGGCACCTGGGTAGGTCGGAACCCATGAGTCAACCGCACCGTTGGTGTCGGCAACATCAGTCTTGAAGGTGATCCCCACCGGCGTCGAGGTTGATTGCACATGAGCGAACACTTGGAATCGCCCGGCCGCACCGGCCACGCCCGGGGTCTGTTCCGTTGGCTGAGTTGGCTGGCTCGTATCGCCGCCTTGGCCTTCGACGGCGGGCATCGGCATCCAGTCAATCCCTGCAACGAAGGAGAGGAAATCGCAGCCGAGTTGGTCGCGAGCTGTTTTCGCTGCGGCTGCCCATGCTTCGGGCGCGACGCGCACCACAAGATCGCCGTGGTTCGAAACCGCGTCGATCACGCCTGCGCCGAGCGAGGCATTCAAGGTTTCGAGCACGGATTCGTGCGCGGGATCGATCACGGGTGCCGCGGGTGGGGCGTCGGCGACTGGAGTCTCGGCGACGGGCGCTTCAGCAGCAGCGGCAGCCGGAGTCTCAACAGCAGGCGTTTCTGGGGTGGGGGTCTCGTCAGGCAACGGTCACCGGCTCCCCACGCCAACGGGAGTTCATCCCGTCGTTCCCAATACCTTCGTTTTGGATCATCTCCTGCAAGAGCACGACCGCTTGGAGCAGCGCCTCTGGGCGAGGCGGACATCCCGGCACGTAGATGTCGACGGGGATGATTTGGTCGATTCCCTTAGTCACCGAATACGAATCCCAATAGGGACCGCCGCAATTTGCGCAGCTGCCCATTGAGATCACGTACTTGGGGTCAGGCATCTGGTCGTAGAGGCGCTTGACGGCGGGGGCCATCTTGTCGGTCACGGTGCCTGAAACACAGATCACATCGGCCTGGCGCGGGCTCGCTGGAAAGGGGATGACGCCGAGTCGCATCATGTCGTACCGCGGGCTCGCGAGGGCTGCGCCCATTTCAATGGCGCAGCACGCAAGGCCCCACTGGAACATCCAAAGCGAGTATTTGCGCGAAAGGTTGAGCGCGTATGTGACGGGCTTGATGTCTTTCAGGCCCATTTCAGGATTCCCTTTCGCCAGGCATACACGAGACCGACAGCCAGAAGGCCAATGAAAACGGTCATCGAAACGAGGCCATAGGTACCGAAGGCTTCAAGCTGCAGCGCCCACGGGAAAATGAATACGGCTTCGACATCGAACATGACGAACAGCAAGGCGAAGAGGTAATAACGCACGTTCGACTGCCCGAAATTCGGAACCGGATCAGATCCCGCTTCATATGGGATGTATTTCTGGTCTTGCGGGCGCGTCGGGCGAATGAGCTTCCCAACGGCAAGCATTCCGACCACCATCGCGATCGCCGCGGCCGCCAAGACCGCAACGCCCACGTACTGGTGGTAGTAGTCATCCATCGCTTGTGTCGCAGTGATTCCGGCCGTTTGCCACGGCGCGACAATGTTGGCTACACCCACTCGGTTGCCCCTCCAGAACGTTGACTTCACGCTATCTCGGAGCACCTCGTAGATCGCAACCCGAGGGCGCGGCGATGAGTCTCGAGCTGTCTGGTGAACATGTTCGAAGGTCGCGTCAACGAATGCTCTTGGCAGCCAGCCTGCTCGTTCTGGGAGCCTTCCCCTTGGCGTCTATCGCATTCACTGCCGGGGTGATGCCCTACTTCGTGCCGCAGACCGTGCCTCCACACGGATTGTCGAGGATTCCATCGTTCACGAACGGCAACAGCACAGTCAGCGCATCGGGAGACTCACCAAGATCGCCGTGAGGATCCTCTCCACTCCTCGGTGGCGTATTGGTGGTCGGCGGCGCGGGCGATCCGAAGTCCCACACGATCAACGACGATCCGCGAAACGGGTAGTGCGTGATTGGGGGAATACCCCATTGTGGTTTCGTATCCTTCGATCGCCCCGGTGCGAGCGACGGGACTTTGAGCGACACGCCAATCGATCGTGCCAGTTTCTCGGTCGAAACGTTCGCAACTTGGTGGTCGCCAAATGCTTCGAGCAGTAGAACCTGTTTCGGAATTGCGCCCGGCAACAGATCCCTCGTCAGGTGCTGCGAGTAGCCAGCGTTCTCGCCCCGTGCCCAGAGCTGTTCCATGAGCTCGAGAATCATCACTTGGTCGAGTTCGTCCGAGTATTGGGCTTCGATCGCCGGAACGAACTTGTCGAAGTCAACGCTGCGACGCAACAGGAGGTTGTAACCGATCCCGCCAACCGCCAGCACGACCTTGTCCCAGTCTGCAGTGAGGGCAGACGGCGCCCCACCAAGGATTCCGCCTTGGCTGGCACCGAGGAAACCGGCGCGGCTCGTGTCAATCACGGGCCCGCCATCAGCGGTTTGAAATGCCGGGTTCGTGGCGAAGCCATTCGCACTTCGCAGCAGCCTGCCGAGCAGCAAGAACGCGAGATGACCCTGTTGTAGGCGATCCGCAGTTGCTCGGAACTTCGTCAGGTCTTCGAACTCAGATGCCAGCGTGCCAACATCACCCGCGCTCATGCCGATGAAGTCGAGGGCGCACAAGCCAACGTTCGCAAGCGCTGCGAGCGTACCGATCCCTCGAACCTCGGCTCTCGACCCGAGCAGACCATGGCCGTACGCCATCATGTACGCGGGCTTCGCCGCGGTCGCCGCCTTTGGAACGGTGCAGGTGTATTGCGCACGCATGGTGCCGTTGCGCGTCGGGATTCCGTTTGGATCGCCGTCGTTGTTCATAAGCGACCCGCTGCTGCCATCGCCCTGGAGATACTGCGGCACAGCGAATGAACCGTCGATGACGCGCATCGAACCGGCATCGCTCGTCGAGTCGACGTTGAATTCGGGCGCACCTTCGCCAATCTCGGAGCGCGTTTCCTTCCACATGCTTTCCAGACGTCCGGTGAGCGATCGCGTGCTCGCGATCGTGAAGGTCCACGCGAGGTCGAGTTCAGGTACCGCTGCACCCGCGGTTCTGAGCGCGTTCAGCCAGGTGGCATTCGCCTTGTCTCGCACGGCCGCACTGAAGCTCGAGCTTGGAACGATCTCTGTGCCATGCGTCGTCTTGAGGTGCTGCAAGCCGACGGCATATTGGTGCCCATCGCTCATCGCCGCCGCGGGAACAACGAGTAGCGCTTGGTGTGCCTTCACGGCGGCGTTTGCATCGAGTTCCGCCCAAGCTGCAATTCGTTTCCCAGATGTCACATCCACAAGCACCAGCGCTGACCCGGGTTTCAGCGACGCTCCGATATCTGTGACGGGTGGCAGTGCTGATGCCACGACATCGAGATCAGGAATCTGCACGACGATTGACGATGCTGGAGAGAACCCATCCGACCGATTCCACTCTGCCGGTGCGATTCGTTTGCCGACCTTGTTCTTCGGCATCGCTGCTTTCGGGAGGTCGATGCGTCGGCCCGTTGGCGTTGTGCGGTCGACGCGCGTGAAGCGATCATTTGGCCATGGCAGCAAACAAGCGGACGGGCTCCCACTGCTGCACGTGCTCGGCTCCGGTAGGCGTGTCGACCCGCCACGCGCTCCCGATGACGCGTCTGGCGCGGAACGCGCCGCTTTGGGCTCGCGTGAACCGTTCCCAGAACATCCGAGCAATGCCATGCTCATGATGAGTGCGGAACTCGCCAGGCGTCGGAGTCGTGGTGCGTGCAGCATCGACCGAGAGTAATTCGATCTACGAAACTGTGTACGCGTTCGTGCGGGCGCGGCCGCTTGTCACATCATTTAACCTCACGAACGCGACTGCCAGCTCTGCAACATTTGCGCGTAATTCAGGCGCTCCATCTCGTGAGGGTTGGCCACGTTGTCGATCGCGGTTGCCCCCCGAACCGCGTCCAAATCCTCGTATCCATGAGCGTCAAGCCATTCGGTGAGTTCGCGATGGATGCGCGTCAGCGCGCTCGGTCCATCGTGCAACACGGCGGACACGGTTTGGACGACGTTCGCCCCGCACAACAGCGCCTTCGCGACGTCAGTTCCGGAATGCACCCCGCCGGTGCAGGCGAGCGACAGGTTGGTTTTTCCGAAGAGCACCGCCAGGGCTCGAAGCCGCATCGGGAGTTCCGCGGACGTCGACAGCACGAGATGCCGATCGATGTCGAGGGTCTCAAGATCCAGATCGGGTTGGTAGTACCGATTGAACATGACGACGCCTTTGGCTCCAGCGGATTCGAGACACGCAACGAAGTTCGGTACCGAGGAATAGAAGGGCGAGATCTTCACCGACACCGGCACGCGAATCGCCTCGACCACATCGGCCACAACATCGAGTTGGCGCTGTTCGATCTGCTCACCGGTCTCGGCGGTATCGGATGCAAGGTCATACAAGTTCAGCTCGATCGCGGCGGCGCCAGCATCAGCGAGCTGCCGGGCGTACTCCGTCCAGCCCCCTGGGGTCACGCCATTTAACGAACCGACCACTGGCACTGGCAGTTCGTCGGCGAGTCGGCGGAGACGTTTGAGAATCGGTGATGCACTTACCGAAAACACATCCGAATCGGCGAGAAAGGACCGTGCTTCAGCATCCGTATCAACGTGGGTGTCGAAGAAATGATGCGCCCCCATTTGATCGGCGATGAGTTGTTCCTCGAAGAGGGAACGCATCACCACCGCGCCCGCACCTGCTTCAACGAGCGTCTGCACCTTGGCGTGCGAATCGCTGAGCGGCGAGGCACCCACGATCAGCGGGCTCCGTAGCTCCAGGCCGAGCCAACGACATGCGAGATCAACCATCTGAATCCTCCGGTCGTGGTAGCCGAATCTGTGCGAGTTGTTCGTAGAGGGAATGGCGCCGCGCCACCTCGACCTCAGCCGCTTCGACCAGCTCATCGAAGCGTTCCGGATCGCGCAACTCGACCATGCGGAACCGCGCTTCCTCGCGCATATACGACCGCATGGAAATGGACACCGGATCAGCATCAATAACGAGCGGCGGTTCACCCTTCGCGACACGTCGCGGGTCATAGCGATACAGCGGCCACGCACCACTATCAATCGCGCGCTTCTGCTGCGTCGGACTGTGCACCAAGTCATAGCCGTGTGCGATACAGGGACTGTGCGCAATGATCAGCGACGGCCCCGGATAGGACTCGGCCTCCTGGAACGCTTTGAGCGCCTGATGACTCCGAGCCTGCATGGCAACGCTCGCGACATACACGTGGCCATAGGTCATGGCGAGGCGTCCGAGGTCCTTCTTTGCGGTCTCCTTGCCTGCCGACGCGAACTTCGCAACCGCTCCCAAGGGTGTGGACTTTGACTGTTGACCACCTGTATTCGAATAC
>JBARPG010000071.1:0-14054 GCA_049642885.1 Acidimicrobiia bacterium
AGTGCGGACTTGCCGAGCTCGCCACCATGACTGTGCGCACGACCACAGGGGGCACGGTGGCCGGCGCCGACCTCGTGTCAGCCGCCTGTCGGACCGCGCTCGACAATCAGACCGGAGCGCGATTCGACCGGATCCTCGACTACCGCCTCGCACAGGTACGGGCCGAGCTCGCCGCCCACCCCGACGGCGATCGTCTCACCGCCGAATTCGACGCCCTCGCCAACGAGCCGACGGCGGCGTAGGCGTGAAGATCAGCGTCGACACCGAGCGCTGCCAGGGTCACAACCGCTGTTGCGCCCTCGCCCCCGATCTCTTCGTGATCGACGACCTCGGTTACGCGGCAGCGAGTTCCGCCGGCGACCTCGACCCAAGTGACGAACGCGACGCTCAGCTCGCCGCCGCCAACTGTCCTGAACATGCAATCCGACTCGACGACTGAATCCGGAGCCACCATGAACCGACCCCCAGTGACCGATTGGGCAACTGACTTCGATCACCTCGACTCCGGGTTCGTCAATGACCCATACGCGATCTATAGCCAGCTTCGCGAGGAGTGCCCCATAGCGCATACCGACCGGTACCACGGTGTGTGGATCCCGACCCGCTACGACGACCTTGCCGCAATCGCTCACGACCACCACCGGTTCTCGTCGCGCACGATCCTGGTCACCGACATGGCTGAGTCTCCCACCGACCTCGGGTTTCACGCACCGCCCATCACCGAGGACCCCCCGTACCACACTGATATGCGCCGACTCCTGCTACCGGTATTCTCGCCAGCAGTCGTGGCCGCGTACGAACCACTCACCAGAACGATGGCTAACGAGCTCATCGACGGGTTCATCGACAAGGGGGAATGCGACGCTGCCACGGACTACGCCCAGCACGTCCCCATCAAAGTCATCACCCGGATGCTCGGAATACCCGACAGCGACCATGCCCAGTTCCGAGACTGGATCCACCGTCTCGTCGAACAGAGCCCGCTCGCCTCCGAATCGAGCTTCGATGCGATCTTCGAGATCGGCAAGTACCTCACGGGCCACGTCGAGGACCATCGCACAACACGGCGCGACGACATCATCACCCACCTCCTCGACGTCCGCATGCCTGACGGTCGCGCCCTCGACGACCCCGAGATTCTCGGTGTGTGCATCCTCCTGCTTCTGGCAGGCATCGACACCACCTGGTCCGCCATCGGGGCCTCGCTCCTCCACCTCGCTACCCACCCCGACGATCGGCGCCGACTCATCGACGAGCCCGACCTGATCCACTCCGCCACTGAGGAGTTCTTGCGGGTGTTCGCACCGGTAACGATGGCACGCGAGGTCATCGAAGACACGGTCGTCGGCGGTTGTCCGATGAAAAAGGGTGACCGAGTCCTGCTCCCGTTCCCCGCCGGAAACCGAGACCCCGCCGTCTTCGATCGACCCGACCAAGTGACGCTCGACCGCGAGGTCAATCGGCACTTCGCGTTCGGAGTTGGAATTCACCGATGCCTGGGGTCCAACCGTGCCCGCATGGAACTTCGGGTCACAATCCAAGCCTGGCTCGACCGCATCCCAGACTTCGCAGTCACCGACGTCAACGCCGTGACATGGTCCGCTGGCCAGGTCCGCGGCCCCCGCACACTCCCCCTCACGTTCTCTCCCCTCGCGGAGACGGCGTGAAGCTCGACATCATGACCGGCGGTCTCCCGCTCCACGTCGTGCAACAACTCGCCCGCCACGCCGCAGAGAGTGGCCACAGCGGCCTCGTGATCACAGAAGGTGGACGCACCGCTTACCTGTCATGCGCAGCAGCCGCGCTCGCCGCCGACATCGACATCCTCACCGGCATCGCTGTCGCGTTCCCACGCAGTCCCATGGTCACTGCGCAAACGGCCTGGGAGCTCGCAGATGCCACAGGTGGCAGGTTCCGCCTCGGTCTCGGAACTCAAGTCCGAGCCCATATCGAACGCCGCTACAGCACACCGTTCGATCCGCCGGGCCCACGCCTGCGCGACTACGTCCTTGCGGTTCGGTCTTGCTTCGGTGCCTTCCGCAGCGGAGAGGCCGCTGACCACCACGGCCCGTACTACGACATTTCGCTCTTGCCAGCGATGTGGTCACCCGGCCCAATCGGCGCACCAGACCCACCCATCGACATCGCCGCAGTCAACCCGTGGATGCTGCGCCTTGCCGGCGAACAGGCCGACGGTGTCCACATCCACCCCCTCAACACTCGCACCTACCTCGCCGACACCGTCGCACCACAACTCGCCGCGGGCGCCGCCCGAGCGGGACGACGCCTCGACGACTTCGAGGTCATCGTCCCGGCGTTCCTCGTTGTCGGCGACACCGATGAGGACCGGGCGCGATGGCGCGAGCTAGCACGGATGCAAGTCGCCTTCTACGGATCTACGCCCAATTACGCGTTCATCTTCGAGCAACTCGAACATCCTGGCACCACCGCCGCCCTGCGCGAACGCCAGAAGGCGGGCGACATCGCCGGAATGGCGAGCGTCATCACGGACGACATCCTCCGCCACTTCACCACCGAGGGCACTTGGAGCACGATCGGCGACGGCATTGCCGACCGCTACGCCAGCCACGCCACCCGGGTCGTCAACTACTTCGGCGCAATCGCCTGGACGGAGGACCCTCACTACCTCGCCCGCTGGAAGCCCATCGCCAGAGCCATTGCCAATGCCCGCTAAGTCACTCGATGTGGCCAGCGCTCGACGACTTGATCGCCCCAACCCGATGGAGAACTCATGACCCTGGATCCCACCTCTCTCACAATTGTCAGCGTCGATGATCACCTGGTCGAGCCGCCCGACATGTTCGAGGGGCGGTTGGCCGCCAGGTTCGCTGACCGCGCACCCCGCGTGGTCGAACGCGCCGACGGCCGGGAGATGTGGCTGTTCGAGGGCGTCGAGATCCCGAACTTCGGACTCAACGCCGTGTCGGGCCGGCCCCAGGAGGAGTACGGGATCGAGCCGACCCGCTTCGACGAGATCCGCAAGGGGTGCTGGGACCTCGATTCCCGCATCGACGACATGAACGCCGGCGGGATCCTCGCCTCGCTCAACTTCCCGTCGTTCCCGCAGTTCTGCGGTCAGATCTTCGCCAACACCGAGGACAAGGAGCTCGCCCTAGCAGTGCTCCAGGCGTACAACGACTGGCACATCGAGGAGTGGGCGGGCGGCGCTCCGGGCCGGCTCATCCCTCTGTCGCTCGTGCCCTATTGGGACCCCGAGGTCATGGCCGCCGAGGTGCGTCGGGTGGCGGCCCGCGGCGTGCGCGCGGTCACGTGGTCCGAGAACCCCGAAAAGATCGGCGTGCCCAGCTTCCACAGCCCGCACTGGGACCCTTTCTGGCACGCATGCGACGAACTCGGGATGGTGATCTGCCTCCACATCGGCTCATCGTCCGCTGTCAAGCTGCCGACCATCGAGGCGCCGTTCACAACGATGCTGAATCTGCAACCGACAGCGGTCATGGACACCGCGGCCGACCTCCTCTGGTCAAGGGTCATTCGCTTGTTCCCGAACATCCGCTTCGCGCTCTCCGAAGGCTCGATCGGCTGGATCCCGTACCTGCTGGAGCGGGCCGACTACGTCTACGAGCATCACAACCGATGGACCGGTTCGGACTTCGGGGGTCGCCTCCCTTCCGAGGTGTTCCGCGACCACTTCATCGCCTGCTTCATCACCGACAGCGCCGGGCTCCGCATGCTCGACCTGATCGGGCCCGAGATCGTCTGCGTCGAGACGGACTACCCGCACTCTGACTCCACCTGGCCCGAGAGTGCCGAGCGTCTCGCCGGGCAGCTCAAGCACCTCCCCCGCGAGACGATCGACGCGATCACCCACGGCAACGCCATCCGGCTGTTCGGCTTCGACCCGTTCGCACACCACGCGCCCGAGGACTGCACAGTCGGCGCGCTGCGGGCGAGGGCCGGCCACGTCGACGTCGGTCCCGTGGAACCTCGTGCCCCGTTCGTGGCCCCTGAGCGCCCGCTCACACTGCTCGACATGCTGTCGCGCGCCGAACATCCACTTCTCGAAAAGCAGGCGGCCAATGAGGGAGTAGCCGCCGATTAGGAATCCGCGTAGCGACGTCCGAGCCTGATCATCGGTCCACGCGCGCCTCCGCCCGGCAAAGGTTGGCGCACGGTCAAGCGGTGTCGAGCTCGAGACGAAGGTGATCGAGGCCGCGGCGAAGCACGTCCTGAATCACTTCGCTCGCGTGCGCGGCTCCATCGGCAGGTCCGAGTTCGACGTGGGTCCAGATCTCGGTGCCCGGATGGAGGCACGAGGGAGTCCCAGAACGCATGACAGCGCGCACGGTGAGGTGGGCGCGAAACCACAGGTCACCAGTGGTCCCGACTACTAGGAGTGCACCGTCGTCTGGCACCCATTCCTCGTGAGCACGTTCGAGAACGAGGACGCCCGAGGTTGAGGCAATAGTGGATCGAGATCCATGACGCTGGGAACCGAACCAGGCTGCGATCGCCGACGGCCCGTTAAGGCAAGTGAGCGCCTCCTGGGGAGGACACGCCACAACGACGTGCTCGTCGACGCGGACGATGCGATCGTTCACGTTGGCCTGCTCAGAGACGCGGCGCAACGAACATGCCGCAGGACAGCGGTGAGCGGCGCATCAACTGGGCTCATAGCGAGCGGAGCGTTCAGGTTCGGGAGGAACGATGAGCACCGGTCGATCGCACCGGTGCGCGAGGCGCTCGCTCATGGTCGGGCGTGATCCGCAGGTGAAGCGGCGCCGAACGCTGCGCCCGACGGCCACGAAGATCGCGTTGTGATCGAACGCGGCCCGAGCTACCTCAGTGACCGGATCGCCGTGGCGGACCTCAAACTGCCACGGGACATCGGTACCAGCCAGCACCAATTCGCAGTCCAGGTGACAACGATCCACAACCTCGTCGTCGGCGACAGCGAGCAACCCAGCGCCACTGAGGGGGGCGGTAGTCGGGAACGGGTAAGCGCGGACGACGTGGACGGCGACGACGCCCTTATTGGTCAGGGCGGCCAGCCGAGCGGCAGCGTCGAGCGCCGCCAGGGATCCCCCGGATCCGTCGAGGCCAACCACGACGGTTAGAGGGTCCATCACCTCACTCCGGCGTCCTCACGGCCGCACTGCAGGCTCAGGGCTGGGCGGGCGTGGCTCGGTCTGGCCGCTTGGATGAAGGCGCGGCTCGGCCTCAGCCGCCGTCTTGGGCCCTCGGAGTGCTGTAAAGACGGCTGCGGCCAGAGCGAGAGCTGCCCCGAGGTACAGCGCCGGAGCCATGCCGTCGACGAAGGCTTGTCGAGAGGCATCCACCAGCGCCTTTCCGTCGGCACCCATCTGTCCGGCCACCGCGAGCGCACCGCCGATGCCTGAGGTCACCGGTTCGGCGACCTCAGACGGCAGCGAGACGGCGATCGGCTCGATGTTCGACCGATACGAGGAGTTGAGGACTGAACCGATGAGCGCGATGCCCACGGCGCCGCCCATCTCGCGCACGGTGTCGTTGAGCGCCGAGGCGACACCCTGCTTCTCCTCGGGGAGCGAGGACGTGATCGCGGCGGTCGACGGGCTCATCGCGAGTCCCACACCGACGCCGAGCACCATGATGCCGGGGAACACCGACAGGTACCCACCAGCGGGATCCGCGAGAGTAGCGAAGAGTACAAGTCCGCCGGCGAGCAGCAACATGCCCGTGACGAGGGTGCGCCGAAACCCGATCCGTTCAGCGATGGTCGGGGCGATAGTGGACAGCGGCATCATGATCGCCGCCATCGGCAGGAGCCCTGACGCTGCCTTCAGCGCCGAGTACCCGAGGACGGCCTGGAGATACTGCACCAGCACCAGGAACAGGGAGAACATGACCGCGAACACCACGAAGAGGTTGACCGACCCGGCCGCAAGGCCACGAAGTGCAAAAACGCGCACATCAACGAGAGGGTGATCCCGGCGGAGCTCGACCACCACGAACGCCACGGCGCCGAGCAGCCCGACACTCAGCGCAGCCACCGTGACGGCATCGGTCCACCCTCGCTCCGGTCCCTCGTGGAAGGCCAAGACGAGCCCACCTACCGCGAGGGCCGACAGGAACGATCCCGCGACGTCGAAGCCCGCCTCGGTGTGTTCGACCGAGTGCGGAACGTAGGCAGCGGTCAGCAGGAACGAGACGGCGGCCAGAGCGATGGGAAGGGCGAATACCCACGGCCAGGTGGCGTTGTCGATGATGGCGGCTGAAGCGAACAGCCCGATGATTCCGCCCGCACCCGCGAATCCGGCCCAGGTGCCGATGGCCTTGGCCTGCTCCTCGCGCGGGAAGCTGGTGGTGATCACCGACAGAGTGACGGGCATGACCATTGCGGCGGACACTCCAGCGAGGACGCGCAGCGCGATTAGCACGTTTGGCTCAGTCGCGAAGGCGGAGGCCAGGTTCGTGAGCGAGAACGCCACGAGACCGACCATAAGGACCGGCTTGCGTCCCCACCGGTCCCCGATCGCCCCCACCGGCATGAGCAGGGCGGCGAGGGCAAGGGTGTAGCCGTTGATGATCCACAACAGTTGGCTCTGCGAGGCGTCAATATCGGCGGCCAAGGCCTGCTGTGCGACATTCAGGCCCGACACCGAGGCGACGACTGCAACGAGCGCGACGCACATGGCGGCAAGGATCAGCAGACGACGACGCGGGTCGACAATGACGTCGTCGTGGATCGCCGGGACCATCGGCGGCGGATCGGATTCGGCGGTGGTGGTCACAGCGTGGCTCCTGATGAGGTCGATGTCGATCGGGACCCGAGCGCCACGTTCTAGCACATTTCGTTTCCTAGAGAGCGACTTGTAGCGAAGTGTTCCTGGGTCGGACCGAGCCTCGCACGTTCGACTCCGGGGGGGGGTGACCGGCATACACAGGAACGTGACGGACTGTCTGTGCCGCTGAGGGACTGACCGCGTGAACGAACTGTCTAGAGTTCTCATCCCACCGACCGTATGGCTGAGCGGGAAGGACGCCGGATAAGGAGATCGCTAGAATCTGGCGATTCGTCGCGCGGGAAACTGATCTTGGATCACGTTGAGAGCGGTCTCAGGGAACTAAGTGGTCGCACCAGATTTCCCCTTAACAGAGTTCGTCGGTAGTAGGTGGCCCCCGGAGCTTCGACGAGTCGGCACAACAGCGTCACCGGTTGCTCCGTCCCGAAGTCATCGACGACCAACAGCGGGTGACGTGTCGTCTCCTTCGCGTAATACTGCGCGGCCTTGCGGAGAAGAAACGCGTTCCTTGGTCACCTCCGCAAACTCATTGCGGAGCCGAATCAGCTCGGTGGCTCGTCCTCGTTCAGACCGCCGGCGTTACAGGCGTCGAACTCGACTACCCACGCCGCGAGCGAGCCATCAGAGATGCCGAGCGACCGGGCGACCTCGGCGCGAGGCAGTTCCTAACGCCGCAGCAAATGAACCGCTTCACGGCGGACCTCCTCCGGATAGCGATGCGTTCCGATCGTGGACTCCTCCGGGAGAGTTCTCCCTAGTCACAGGTGTCTCACGCACCGGATGAACTCCAAGGAAGCCGTGCTCAGTTCGGCAGGTCGAGGTTCGAGCAAAGTCCTGCCAAGTGCGCTCAGATTGTCAAGCGTCGTATGCACCCGAGCGGGCAAATACTCGTATGCGCACGAGGTCGCGAACGAGCCGAATGGTGTCCGTGACGACACCGACAGTCGATCGTTTCGAATTCGTTACGACGACGGGAACTTCGACGAGGCTCAAACGGAAGCGTTCCACCAAGTAGAGCATTTCGATGTCGGCGGCGAATCGATCGATGCGGGCGACGGCGAAGATCCGCTCAGCGGCCTCGGCTCTGAACGCTTTGATCCCGCACTGGGTGTCGCGGTACTGGCCGAGCAACACGAGTGAGGTCAGCGCGTTAATCGCTCGGCTGCCGAGCTGACGCACTGCGCCGGTTCGCACAAGAGCGTGCGCGGCCGCGTGCCGCCGGGACCCAACGACAACCTCCCATCCCTCTTCAGCGCGTGCGAGGAGGTCCATGAGCTGTGCAGGTGCGTAGGCCAAATCGGCATCGAGAAATGCGCGAACGTTGCCGTGTGCAGCGAGCATTCCACAGCGGATCGCCGCGCCCTTACCCGTATTCGGTTCCAGACGCAGCACGGCGTCGGCTGCTGCGGCCTTGGAAGATGTGTCGTCTTCGGATCCGTCGTCGACCACGATGATCTCCAGCGTTCCAACCGCGTGCAGCTCGTGCAGGTCTGAGCGAATGGAGTCGACTGTCTCGGCAATCCGATCACCCTCCCTGTATGCAGGAACGATGACCGAGAGTCGCGGTACTCCTGTTGGTAGCAGGGCGGTTGCACTCAGCTTTGGCACCCGTTGGTCATCCCGAATTGCGTGACGAATGAGGGATCGGTACGCGGTGAGGCGAATGACAACTGCGGCGCTGAGCGCGATCGCCTTTGCTGCGAGTACCTCAGCGGCGGTATGTGAACCCCATCGAGCGGTAAGAAATGTGAAAACGACGACGTCGGCACAGAGTGAACCGATATTCGCGCTCAAATACGAGCCGAAGTAGTCATCGAACCAGCGCCGAAGCGGATTGCGCGACATGGTCACGAGCGGGTGTAGGAGAAGGGAAAAGGCTGTCGCGATCGCCACCGTAGAAAGATCCGCCTGGAACGCGTCGACCTGTCGACTCACGGTGAGCCACAACAAGATGGCGACGTCGATCGCGGTGACAGCGAGGCCGACGACGACGAACCGCTGGATGCGATTCGGCCTCGGTCTCGGCGAGTTGTCGGAGCGACGCGTCTCCGCGCCCGTGGACTCGTTCATGAATCATCGAGCCTACGGCGCAATGCGGAGCGCGTAACACCTCCTATTTCGACCAACCGCGATTGTTGGGCGAGCCTCAATCCTCGACAATGACGATTGCATGCGAGGGACACAGTTCGGCGCCCAACCGAGCCTGCGCTTCGTGATCGGGATCCACCTCCATCAGATGGAAGTCGATACAACCGTTGTCATCAAGGATGTAAACATCAGGCGCCCATTTTCTGCATTCTCGGAGTCCGATGCACAGCGAGGGGAAGGCCTTGATTTTCACCGCAGAGATCATTGCACGAACGAAGTGCTTGCTCGAATCGTGACCGGCTATCGTTCCGGGTCCGATCGGCAGTCAACGGCTGGCGAACGTGGTGATCGTAGCTCAGCTGGTTAGAGCGCCGGGTTGTGGTCCCGGAGGTCGGGGGTTCAAGTCCCCTCGGTCACCCCAAAGGTCATCCGCCGAGTGTGGAGCGACCGTCAGTGTCCCACCAGTGAGCGGTGAGGCGAAGGCTGGAAATGTCGCCACGTCCGAAGATTTCTTCGTAAATGCGCCGATAGCCCGTGTGTTGAATCCACCATCGGCCGTCGAGTTTCACGTAGCGGTCCTCGTAGTACGCCGCGCCGCGCACGGTCATTTGCCAGTCGAGCATGACCACTTCATCCCGCAGCGCCCACGTGCCTTCGGCCGTCGTGGGGGAGAGGAGTCGAATTTCGGGGCTCGTCATCGTGTGCGAAGTCAGCATGTTCGTTGAACCCATCGACTCGACCATGAACGCGATGATCGCGTCGCGCCCGTCGAAAGAATGCGCACCCCCTGAATACGCGGCCGTGGCATCCGGCGTGAGGATGTCTTCGAACTGATCCCATTGTTTCGTATCGAGGCAACGGGCGTAGCGGTACTTGAGCTGTCGAATCAGTTCCATTTCGATGAGGTCGTCAGGAGTCATGTGGGGATAGTAGGCGTTGTGGGGTTTCTCGGTAATCGCACTCAGGTCTTCCGCGAAATGTGCCGATAGAGCAGAATCCACGATCTGTTGACGGAGGCATGATGAACATGAGCCGTAGGCCGCGTGCAGCTCGCGTCATGCTCATCATCGACCCACGGGCGCGGGCCATTGTCGCGGATGACAGTCAATGCGATTGGGTTTCCAGCGAGGACGAGACGAGGTCCGCGTTGGTGCGGTATCTCGCGCTCGTCGCCGAACTTCGCGGTGTTCCCGAACACTCGCGATTTCGAATTCGGTCCGCTGACATTGATGTGCTTGCGCGAGCGTTCGAAACGACTGTGAGCGACATGCGGACAAGGCTGAAGGAACTGCAGACTGACTCGAGGGTTCTTGTCGTTCGTAGAACGTTGCGAGGCAGTGTGCTGCTTCCTGCCGGAGGACTTCTACTGGCCGCGACTGCGATCGGTGGGCTTGTGCTCGTTGGCGCGGATCGAGCACAAGCGGCATCGGCCCCACTACAGATGGCGGTTCCGCAGCCGATATCGCACGAAACAACCGTTCCGAGTTCCTCGACTTCGTCGCGCGGCACCCGTGAAATCGGCGATGCAATTGCGGTGTCGAGGCCGGAGAAGGTGACCTACGACATTGCTGACACGATCGCAGCAATGCGCCCTCCGAACTGAGTCGCCTTCGCAACCGGAGCTCACCTCCGCAGCACCACTTCGCCACCTGCTCAAGGTATTGGGCGACATCTGCCGATAATCCGTGCGTCACATCGAAAGCGAGGCGTCATGCGATCCCGACGATCAGCTCACGTGCCCCGTGTCGCTCTCATAATTGATACGGCCGCCCGGCAGATGGAAGTCGCCGGCCAACGTGCGCTGTGGCAGCCGACGAATCGCGAGGTCGATGAAGCGCTCACTCGGTACCTCGCCTTCGTCGCCGAGATGCGAAACCTTCCTGAGGCCGCGCACTTCCGAATTCGAAGCGCCGACATCGCCGTTCTGAGTGACGCGTTTGGGATCGCGCAGCGAGCGTTGAAGCGCCGGCTCGTCCGTCTCCAGCGTGACACCCGAGTGCTGGTGATGCGCCGCCGCCTGCGTGGCGGGATTCTGTTGCCGCCGACGGGGCTGGTTCTGGCTGCGACCAGCAAAGGTTCATTGACGTTCGTGAATCGGACCGGATCGGCGCCGACTGTGATCGCTCGTTTGCCCGATGACTCGAATCGACCGCGATGGTCGTAGAACGAGCGGAGGTCCATTGATGTGCGGAGAGATCTCTGGCTTCAAGCCTCTCTTGCGTCAGAGCAGACTTCGGCGGTACGAGATGTGGAGCGGGCGACGGTAATCGAAACCGCATGACCAGCTTGGAAGGCTGGGGCTCTACCATTGAGCTACGCCCGCGCAGCGACGCATCGTAGTGCGCCTCGAACGAGCTCCCAAAACTCCGGTGACTCGAACTGGTCGGGAAGGGGGGATTCGAACCCCCGGCCTCCTGCTCCCAAAGCAGGCGCGCTAACCAAGCTGCGCCACTTCCCGGCCGTCCGCACACCAACGTGGTGGCGGATATGTGAAGCGGCAGCCTACGGGATAGCGCCTGACGCCAATCCACGCGGAGCGCCCCAGTAAGCTCCCAAACCCCATATGGCTAAACAAACCGCTTCCATCACCACCACCATCGAGCCCGGAGAGGATCATCACGTGACGATGCACGTGACCGTCCCCGCTTCGGAATTTGAGAACGCGATCACCCAGGCGTTCAAGAAGATCGCGTACCAAGTGCGTATGCCCGGGTTCCGCCCCGGCAAAGCACCACGCCGCTTGCTCGAGGCGCAATTCGGAACCGAGATGGCGAGGGAAGAAGCGTTGCGTGACGGTATCCCCGAGTACTACCGCCAGGCCGTCGAGGAGAACGACGTCGACGTCATTGCGTCACCGGAACTTGAGGTCACCTCCGGTCAAGAAGAGGGAGACGTTGCCTTTACCGCCAAGGTGCAGGTGCGTCCCACGGTTGAGCTCCACGGATATGACGCGATGCGGATCGAGGTCGAGAACCCCGTGCCGACCTCCGAGGTCATCGAGGCGCAGATCGATCAGCTACGTGAACGATTCGCAGCGGTGGAGCCCTCAGACTTTCCTCTCGTTGATGGCAACTTGGCCGTGCTCGACATCGTCGGCACGATCGACGGCGAGGCGATCGACGCGCTGGGCATCACTGATTTCAGCTACCAGGTCGGGTCTGGCCAGGTCATTCCAGAGCTGGATGATGCGCTGCGCGGACTGAAGTCAGGCGAAGTAGCGAAGGTTGACTCGGCCATGCCCGAGAGCCTGGGCGACATGGGCGGCAAGTTGGCCAACTTCGTCGTGACCGTCAAAGACACCCAACAGAAGATTCTGCCCGAGCTGACTGACGCGTGGGCGAGCGAGGCGTCGGAGTTCGACACCGTTGATGCGTTGCGTTCAGACATCTCTGCGCGCATGACCATGATGAACACCGTGAACGCTCGCATCGCCTTGCGCGATCAAGCGGTGGAGTTGCTCTCCGGACTCGTCGAGCTCGACCCACCAACTCCGCTTGTTGACGCGGAGATGGAGCGGCGCCTGCACGACCTCGCACACCGTCTTGAACATCAAGGGATGAACATTTCGCAGTACTTGTCGGTGACGGGCCAGGACCAGCAGCAGTTTGTCGATGCATTGCGTCAAGGCTGTGTGGCTGCCGTGCGTGCAGACCTCGCCCTACGGGCCGTCGTCGCCGCCGAGGAGATTGAGGTTTCTGACGAGGAGATCAATCGTGAGATTGAACGCCTCGCAGAGCAGATGCGCGAAAAGCCGATGCGAATTCGCAAGGACTTGGAACGTCGCGGGGTTCTATCTGCCGTACGCTCTGACATTGCTCGCGGCAAAGCTCTGCAATGGGTTGTTGATCACGCGCAAGTATTTGACACCGAGGGGACCGCCATTGAGTTGGCGCTTCCTGACCTTGACTTGGCTGAACATCTCCACGACCACCATGACCACGACGACCACGACCACGAAGGTCATGATCACGACGACCACGACCACGACCACGACCACGACCACGACCACTGAGGAGCCCAACCATGCAGCACGAATTCCGAAACGACATCATCCCCTGGCCTCAGGTCATCGAGCAGACGAGCCGCGGCGAGCGATCGATGGACCCGTATACGAAGTTGTTTGCGAACCGCATCATCTTCCTCGGAACACCGATCAATGGCGATGTTGCGAACGTCACCGTGGCGCAGCTCCTCGCTCTCGAAAGCGATGATCCAGACAAGGACATTTCGGTGTACATCAACTCGCCTGGGGGCGACATCACCGGGCTTTTTGCGATCTACGACACGATGCAGTTCATCAAGTGCGATGTGTCAACGATTTGTCTCGGGCAAGCCGCATCGGCAGCAGCGGTGCTCTTGGCCGCGGGCACGCACGGCAAGCGACGGATTCTTCCGCACAGCCGCGTGCTCATCCACCAACCGCACGGTGGTGCGTCGGGCCAAGCCGTCGACATTGAGATCCAAGCCAAAGAGATCATGCGCATGCGTGAAGCGCTCGATGGCATTCTCGCCTATCACTGCGGACAGACCAAAGAGAAGATCGCTAAGGACACCGACCGCGACTTCATCATGGGCGCCGAAGAAGCGATCGAGTACGGAATTGTCGACGAAATGCTCTCGACTCGAGACTTGGCAACGGTCGGCGTCCCCGCCGGCGTAAGTTGACCAAGCAAGGCCTTCCGGCGAACTAACGTTTCATCCAGGCCCGTCCGCACTCTGCGGGCGGCACTCACATCGGGGGATCCCAGTGGCGAAGTTCGGCGAAGGCGGTGAACTGCTGAAGTGCTCGTTCTGCGGGAAGAGCCAAAAGCAGGTCAAGAAGCTGATCGCGGGCCCTGGGGTCTACATCTGCGATGAGTGCATCGATCTCTGTAACGAGATCATTGAAGAGGAGCTGTCGCAAGGCACGGAGGTCCGGCTCGACGAACTCCCCACGCCGCAGGAGATTCTGGGCTACCTCGATGGGTACATCGTTGGGCAAGAGTCCGCGAAGAAGATCCTCTCCGTCGCGGTCTACAACCACTACAAGCGAGTTCAGGCGGGCGCCTACGGAGACCCGGATGTTGAGCTCTCGAAGTCGAACATCTTGCTCATCGGTCCGACTGGATGTGGCAAGACTTTGTTGGCGCAGACCCTTGCTCGGTTGCTCAAAGTCCCGTTCGCAATCGCGGATGCGACGGCGCTGACGGAAGCGGGATA
>JBARPG010000072.1:0-17832 GCA_049642885.1 Acidimicrobiia bacterium
GAGTGGCACCGTTGGCCGTCGGACCAATGATCGCAGCGGTAAACGATCGCGGATTGCGAAGTCCGCTCGAGGTGTTGGGGTGGGTGCTGTGGGCATGCGGACTCGCTGCCTTGTTCGTGCCGCGTCCCGCTGGGCTCACGACAATGCGCCTCATCGTGCTGGGAATGGGTTGGGGTCTCGGCGCACTTGCGCTCTCCGGCCAGCCGATTTCGTTCCTCGCACTTGGCGCATGGATTGCGCTCGCATGCGTGACGTTGAATCGCCCACTCGCAGACGCGCTTGTCGACGGTAAGAGCTACGGCTCCGAACGTCGCTTCGCGCTGCGGCTCCCACCGGCAATCGCGTTGGTCGCGCTGCCGACAGTTGCCATGGCATGGAGCGGCGCGATCATCGGTGGATTCGTGATGTTCAATCACGCCTTCGCCAGCGGCGCGGCGCTGTTGTGCGTATGCACCTTCGTCGCGTTCATTACATTGCGTTCCACGAGCACGATGTCGAATCGCTTCTTGGTGTTCGTGCCCGCAGGGTGCGTCGTGGCCGACCCTTTCGTGCTCCTCGACCCGGTGCTCATGCCAGGCTCACATCTCGTCTCGATCGGTGCGGCCGAAGATCCGATCGCACCCTTGTCTGAGGATGCTCGATCACGCGACCTTCGTCTTGGCGCGGCGCTCGCATCGATTCGCGTGCGATTCACCGAACCTGGACGCATTGCAGCGAAGGAACGTTTTGGTGGGGTGCAGGATGTGAACGAAATCCTTGTCACGCCCGCCCGCACCGTCGCCTTCATGAAGACGGCACGAGCGCGCCGCCTGCTCTCCGCCCGGGCGTAGTACTCAACGGATCGCAGTTGCGCTGCCGAGAACGCAGTCATCGCGATATACGACAACCAACTGCCCAGGAGCAACACGTTGCGCGGGTACCAAGAACTCAGCGCCGCCACCCGTGATTCGTGCGGGAATCGTCGCACCATGAGCGCGGACTTGCACCTCCACTTCGGCACCGGGCGCAAGCACTTCGGCCATCCACTGCCACGGCGTCGTGCGGACCTCCTCGACGAGAAGATCCTGTTTCGATCCAAGCGTCACGGTGTTCGAAGTGGCGTCGATGTCGACCACGTACTGACGGTCCCCTGACGCGATATTCAGACCGCGGCGCTGCCCGATCGTCACGCTCGGAATGCCGTCATGTTCGCCCAGCACCACACCATCGAGATCGGTAATCGCTCCAGGAGTCAGCGGAATGCGCTCACCAAGAAACGCGACCCGATTTCCCTTTGTGATGAAGCAGACATCCTGCGAATCGGATTTGCTCGCAGTCCGCAAACCCCACGCGTGCGCCCGCTCGCGCACCACATCTTTTGTGACCGTGCCAAGCGGCAACATCGTGGAAGCGAGCTGATCGGCCGTGAGCACCGCGAGCACGTAACTCTGGTCCTTCGCGTGGTCGGGACTACGAGCGATGACGCGCCCCGCAGCGGTCTCACGAATCTGAGCGTGGTGGCCCGTCGCCATGACATCGAACCCCAACTGTCGCACACGCTCCAGCGCAGGACCCCACTTGATACTTCGGTTGCACTCCACACACGGGTTTGGCGTCTCGCCCGCTTCGTACGCATCGACATAGGGCTGAACGACCTGCTCGTTGAACTCATCAGTGAGATTGAAGACGTAGTGCGGAATGCCGAGCTGCGCGGCAACCCGCCGAGCATCATCGACGTCGGCAATTGAGCAGCACCCAGAGTCGCTCTCGCCACCCCAAAGTTTCAAGGTGATGCCCGCGACGTCATGACCCTGTTCCGCCAACATGCCCGCGGCAACTGAGGAGTCGACTCCCCCGCTCATCATCACCGCAATCTGCATCGAACCAGTATCGCGGACGAACCGATGACGATTAGGTGCGTGCTGGGATGAGCGCAGCCAGGGTGCGCGGCACCACGACGGTTGCGCGGTCGATCATCGCCTCGGTGGTCGCAAAACTCAACGAAATGCGGAGCGAACATCTGGCCTCGGCATCGGGCATACCAATCGCGGTCAGAACATGCGATGCGTCGGTCGCCCCAGATGCACACGACGCTCCAGCCGACACGCCGATCCCTTCACGATCGAGCGCGATTAACGCCACCTCAGCATTGATATCGGGAAGGGTGACGTGGAGGTGGCCCACAGAGCCTCCGGGCGCGTTCACGCGCAGGCCGGGCACTCCTGCGATCAGTGCCTGCTCGAGCCGCTCGCGTAGTCGGGCGACGCGAATCACGACCTCCTCTCGCTCCGTATGCGCGATCGAGAGCGCTTCGGCGAAACCCACAATTGCCGCCGTGTTCAACGTTCCGCCGCGCAGACCGAACTCCTGACCGCCGCCGCGCACTTGGGGCTCGAGCGCCGTCTCGCGAACAACCAACACCCCTGCGCCTTTTGGGCCACCGAACTTGTGACCCGAGAGCGACACGAGATGCGCCAGCTTCGTCGCTTCACCAACATCAATCCAGAGCGGCGCTTGAACAGCATCCGTGTGAAACAGCGTTCCCTGTCGCGCCCGGCGAACCGTTCTGGCAAGTTCATCGATTGGCTGTATTGAACCGAGCTCATTGTTCACGGTCATCACCGAAACGAACACGGTCCGCTCGTCGATGAGTGAGGCGAGCGCCATCGGTTCGACGTGCCCATCGCTGGTGATTCCGAGCGTGCGCACCGCGACACCGATGCGAGCCAGTTCCGCGCACGGTTCCAGCACCGCTTTGTGTTCAATGGCAGAGACGATCACGTTTGGGGGAACGTCCGGGTCATGGTCGGAGGACTGCTGAAGCGCTCGCGCAGCAGGAACAGCACCGCCGAGCACGGCCAGGTTGTCTGACTCTGTTCCGCCCGAGGTGAACACGACCTCTCGTGGGCCGGCGCACATAAGTTCGGCGACACGTTCACGCGCCTCTTCGACCACGGTTCGCGCCGCCTGCGCCGCACGATGTGCTCCCGAAGGATTCGCCCCATCGAGGAGCCACGGCATCATCGCGTCGAGCACGGCCGGACGAAGCGGCGTCGACGCTGCTTGATCGAACGATATGAACGAACCCACGTCAATTGCGCGTGGGGATTCGTAGATCATTTGGTGGCAGCGCCGTCCGCGACTGCGTATCCCTGCTTCTGATATCCACCCAGATAGGCACCGATACGCCCAACGAGAAAGGCCTGGAGGTATGACGAAGCTGCCTCGATTTGATCGTCGGGATCGCTGCTGTCCTGTCGTTCTTCGGCGACCTGTAGCGAGGCGACGAGGCGGAACGGATCAGACTTATTCCGCGAATACAGCGCAATCGCTGCCCGAAGTTGCTCATTCCCACGCCTCAACGATGCCTCAAGAGCAGGGCTGTTCCTGATGCTCGTGATCACTTGGTTCGAATCTCGCTCGGCGCCGTAGGAATATCCGGCGCTCAGCAATTGGTTTGAAGCCCCTGCCAAGGCATACGCGTTCCCGAGAATCAGCCACGCTTTTCTGGCAGAACTCACGCCGGAATCTTCAATCTCGGAGATTTGCTGTTTCGCCATGACCGCCGGGAGATATTCGGTGTCATAGGTCTCAAGTTGCGAGCGAATGGCGTCGGGTGTCACCTCCTGGGCAGTCGCAGTCTCACTCACCACCAGCGAATCGAATGCTGCGAGCTCGGAATCGCCGAACTGGCGCATGAAATTCGCGATCGCAGACACCTTGCTTTTCGGCGAAAATGCCGAACCAGGGAGGTCCCACGAAAGACTGGTGAGCTCGAGCACGTATGGGACGAGTACTGGCGTGGCATACAAAGCAAGCGCAGATCGCACCGCGGGACTGACAAGGGTTGCGGGATCATCGCCCCCGGCAAGTGCGTCCGAAATGCTGTTCAAGGTGTTCACCGCAGCCGCAACGCGAGCCCGGGTCGCCACGAGTTCTCCGATACCGGAGACGAGAGTGACCCCTTGCTGCACGTTCCGCGGGTTGCGGGATGCGAGATCATCTGCAAAGGCATCGAGTTCGTCCGACGCTGAGTTCGCTGCCTCGTCGAGGCCCGCTATGAAATCCGCCAAAGACAGTGCCCCGCTCTCGATTCCGGCGATATCCCCAGCAGCGTTCTCGACGGCCGTAACCAGTGCTACCACCTGGGCATAGCGAGTCGTCGCGATAGCAAGCTCACCGTTCGACTCTGCATCAGAGGCCTTCGCCATCAGCTCGTCGACGTCGTCTTGAACGCTCGCCAACGAATTCGCCTGTGCAATCGCGTCAGCCAGCGAGACCTGCTTCGATTCGGCACTTGTCCGCAACTTCGCCACAATCCCTTCGAGGAGGCCGGTCGCTCGCGTCGAAAACCGCGGGTTGCCCTTCGGTGCAAGTGGCTTGGGCAACACCTTGCCCGTGAAGGTGGCGTAGGCCTTCTGGATCGTGTCGACTTCACCGACCGCGATGCCCGCCTTCGCTGCACGCGCCTTGACGTCAACTTCATTGCCGGCAAGGTCGGTGTCGATGCTCTGGCCGATCGGGACGATGAACCGCTTGGCTTTGAGTTTCTTGACCCCATCAAGCTTGTACGGGATGCCGCCAACGGGGCCGATCGTTCCATCCGGGTTGATAGTGCCGGTCATCGCGACGTCGTTCTTGAGGCGATCACCCCGAAGTAAGGACAACATGCCCACCGTCATGAGACCGCCCGCGCTCGGGCCGTCAATATGTCCTTGAATTTCGATCTCGAACTTGATCCCTTCGAGGTCGGCGCCAACGGCCAAGAGTGCCGCGGTTGCGGCAGACCAGCTTGCCGCGCGCCATTGGTCACCGGTGCCGCCAACTGAGTCTTCGGAGATCGCGACTCGAAGCGGCTTGCGAGTTCCGGAGGTCATTGTGATCGTGATCGTGGCGTAACCGCCCTGCGCCTTCGTTTCTGAAAGCTGGCGGTAATAGAGCGGGTGCATGACGACTGATTTCGGGGCCGAACCTGCGGCTGATGCTCGGGCGCCAGCAACAGCGGGACTCAGCGGGAGCGTGGCGAACGCCAACGTCGTGCACAGGACACCTGCGATGCGTTTTCTCATGCGCAGACGCTACCGCTGCCGGGAAGTGCTGGCGTCCATTCGGACCCTTTCTCTGCGGTTGTCACACCCTCTTGCCACACTGTCCCTATGAGGAATGAACAGCAACTCAGCTTGGATATTGAGGGGGCATTGCCGCCAGCCGCCAAGGTCGAACCTGCTCCCTGGCAGGTTGAGGATCGCGATCGACTCGCGGGTCGCCGAGGTCTCGCCGCGGCCCGTGCAATCCTGGCCCGCGGACGCGTCGCAGCCTGAGCTGCACTCGCTGCGGATGGGGTCTCGCTCGTTGGAGTCTGGGCCAAGGAGCGATCTACCCTGGCCTTCTCTGCGCGATTCGGGAGTGTGCGAATGTCTGAAGACAAGAACCTTGCGGACCAGTGGCGGTCACTTGCCGAACGAGAACTGCGGGGCTCGACTCCCGACGATCTCACGTGGATGACCCCTGAGGGCATCCCGATTTCGCCGCTCTATACCGCGCACGACACCGCCTCGCTGCCGATCAGAGAAGACCTGCCCGGGGTGAATCCCTACACCCGCGGCGTGCGCGCGACCATGTACGCGAACCGCCCGTGGACGATTCGCCAGTATGCGGGTTTCTCTACCGCCGAAGAATCCAATGCGTTCTATCGGGCAAACCTCGCCGCGGGTCAAAAGGGCCTCTCCGTCGCGTTTGACCTCGCGACCCACCGGGGATACGACTCCGATCACCCGCGCGTCGTCGGAGATGTCGGCAAGGCGGGTGTCGCAATCGATTCTGTGGAGGATATGAAGATCCTCTTTGATGGCATCCCGCTCGACTCGATGAGCGTATCGATGACGATGAATGGCGCCGTGCTGCCGGTGCTGGCTTCGTACATTGTCGCTGGCGAGGAGCAGGGCGTCGCGCAAGCCGATCTCACCGGAACAATCCAGAACGACATTCTCAAAGAGTTCATGGTGCGCAACACCTACATCTACCCGCCCGAGCCGAGTATGCGGATCGTTGCGGACATCATCGAATACACCGCGCGCAACATGCCGAAGTTCAACTCGATTTCAATCTCCGGCTACCACATGCAAGAAGCCGGAGCGACCGCGGTCCAGGAGCTCGCGTACACGATCGCTGACGGGCTCGAATATGTGCGTTCCGCGATTGCTCGCGGGCTCGACGTCGACGAGTTCGCTGGACGCCTGTCCTTCTTCTTCGCCATCGGCATGAACTTCTTCATGGAGGTCGCCAAGCTCCGCGCTGCCCGCACGCTGTGGGCTCGGCTCCTTGCCCAGTTCGAGCCGAAGAAGCCCGGTTCGTCGATGCTGCGAACACACTGTCAGACCTCGGGTGTTTCACTCACTGAACAGGACCCCTACAACAACATTGTTCGCACCACGATCGAGGGAATGGCCGCCGTGCTCGGGGGCACGCAGAGCCTGCACACGAATAGTTTCGATGAGGCGATCGCATTGCCAACCGACTTCTCGGCACGTATCGCTCGAAACACACAGCTCATTTTGGCGGAAGAGAGTGGGATCACCCATGTGGTTGACCCGCTCGGCGGTAGCTACTACGTCGAGGCGTTGACCAATGCTTTGATTGAAGAGGCGATGGAGCTCATCAATGAGGTCGAAGCCCTCGGCGGCATGACGAAAGCCGTCGAGGCAGGACTCCCGAAACTTCGCATCGAGGAATCCGCCGCGCGACGCCAGGCGCGGGTTGACCGCGGCGAAGAAGTCATTGTTGGCGTGAACAAGTACCGCCTTGAAAATGAAGCCTCCATGGATATTCGACAGATCGACAACTCCGCGGTTCGCGATTCTCAAATTGCGCGCCTGAAGACGATCCGCGCAACTCGAGACCAAGCCCGATGCGACGCGACGCTCGCAGCGCTACGCGCCGGTGCCGCGAGCGACGGGAACTTGCTGGCCCTTTGCGTTGACGCAGCTCGGGCTCGTGCGACACTTGGTGAGATGAGCGACGCCATGGAGACCGAATTTGGCCGACACCGCGCCACGATCCGATCGATCTCGGGTGTATACGGCGGCGAGTACGCCGGCGACGACCAGTGGGCCGTGGTGCAGGGTCGTGTCGCGGCCTTCGAGGCTGCACACGGTCGCCGGCCGCGCATGCTGGTAGCGAAAATGGGGCAGGACGGCCATGATCGTGGAGCCAAAGTCATCGCCACCGCATTCGCCGATCTTGGCTTCGACGTCGACATCGGCGCGCTGTTCCAAACCCCCGAGGAGGTCGCACAAGATGCAATTGAAAACGATGTGCATCTCGTCGGCGTTTCTTCACAGGCCGCGGGACATAAGACGCTCGTGCCCGCGTTGATCACGGCATTGAAAGAGCGCGGAGGCGGCGATATTCAGGTGGTGTGCGGTGGAGTGATCCCGGCGCAGGACTATGAGTTTCTGTTCGCGGCCGGAGTCGCCGCAATCTTCGGGCCTGGCACCAATGTGGCGGAAGCTGCGATCAAAGTCATCGATGTCTTGAACGCTGCACCCACCAAGGGAACATGACCGACGCGCCGGAGCTCTTGGCCGACGGGGTCATCGCTGGCGATCGGCGCTCGCTCGCTCGAGCGATCACCTTGGTGGAATCAACAAGCCCTGACCATCGTGGGGACGCGATCGCTCTCCTCAACACACTGCACCGCGCTCCCGGCTCGGCGATCCGAATCGGCATCTCCGGCGCGCCCGGTGCCGGGAAATCGACCCTGATCGAAGCTTTCGGACTGCATCTCATCGAACAGGGCAACCGCGTCGCAGTCCTCGCAGTTGATCCATCATCACAACGAACTGGCGGATCCATCCTCGGGGACAAAACCCGCATGGAACAGCTCGCCCGCAAGTCTGAAGCATTCGTTCGTCCGTCCCCTTCGGGAGGCGCGCTCGGGGGCGTTGCCCGCCGAACACGCGAAGCGATGACCTGTTGCGAGGCAGCCGGCTTCGATTTCGTTCTGATCGAAACCGTCGGGGTCGGTCAAAGCGAAACGGCAGTTGCCGACATGGTCGACGTCTTCGTCCTCGTCGTGAGCCCTGGAGGCGGAGATGAGTTGCAAGGTATCAAGCGCGGGATCATGGAACTCGCGGACATCGTCGCGGTGAACAAAGCAGATGGCGACATGCTTCCCGCTGCCCGTGAAGCGGCGGGAGACTATGGCCGAGCACTCCACTTTCTCCGGCCACGTGTCCCGAACTGGACCCCACAAGCGATTCTGGTTTCGTCGATCGAACACACGGGGATCGACACGCTGAGCGAAGCCATCGGCGCGTGCGTGGCCACCCAGGATGCCGATGGGGTTCGGTTCGCACGTCGACACGATCAAGACGTGCATTGGATGTGGGCCGAGGTGTTTGATTCGCTGACAACCAAACTGCGAGCAACCGCCGAGGCAAGTGCGCACGTCGATCAGATCGAGGCCGCTGTCCGTGCTGGTGAACTTTCGCCTGCCGCCGCCGCTGCGAAGGTACTCGAGGGCGGCGTCTGAACGAACCTGTCACAACCAGGCGCATGCGATTGCCTGAGACGGTTATGACCGCGCTTGCAACACCTCAACCCGCCACGCCCGCGACTTCGACGCTCGACACATCCAGGCACGCGCCGGAGGTCATGCATTTCCTCAAATGGAGTGATGGCACCGAGAGTTTCGACGTCCGTTCCCAGTACGCCGAACAATTCTGGCTTCCGACCCTCGGACCGACGGCGCTGCTCGTGCTTCGACACGCTGCACGGCGATTTCAGACCGAGCCGAACGGGTTCGATGCGGATATCGCAACCACCTCGGCTGAGCTCGGGCTTGGAAATCGGAGCGGAAACGCGTCACCGCTCCGCAAGGCACTTGCGCGCCTCGCGCAATTCCAGCTCGCGGCGTTCGATGGCGACTCGACACTTGCGGTCCGCGATCGGGTACCTCCTGTCGCCGATCGTCATGTGCGTCGACTCCCGGTCACTGCCCAGCGGAGACTCGCCATCTGGAAGTTGAAGAACTCGGACCAGCGATTCGAACCGGTCGCCCGTGCGGCAATGAGATACGCGCTCCGAGACGACTCAGAGGCGGCGATTGAACGAGCCCTGTTCGATGAGGGACATCATCCCGCGATGTGTTTCGCAGCGGCCCAGTGGGCATACGAAATCCTTCACAACATTCCGGGGGTTTGAGTTTCACATTCCGGGGACTTCAGCTGCGCTTTGTGCATTTCCTCGGAATTGAGTCGTATTCCCCATATGCAAAAACGGCGCTTTGTGGTATTCCGTGGGTGCATGCAAACGGATCGGGCGGAGCCAAAGGCACCTTGGTGGTGTTCCCTGTGGATGGTGGTTGCCACCCTCACGGTTTTGGCTATTGCCAATGTTGCACTTTGGACCACGTCGAACGCCGCTGCAGAGGACCGCTCGAAGTCCCTGACAGCGAAAGCCGTGGGGACGATGAAACGACAAGTGAGTGCACGGCTCGAGGACATCAATCGCTTGAACCTTCGCGCGAATGACGCGATCACGAACTCTGGTGCGATGGGAACACCATCCGTAACTGATGGCACCACCGACACCACCAAGACCATTGCTGACTTCATTCTCGAGTCAAACGTGTTCGACGAACAGACTGGCGTGCTTGCGATTATCAGCACGCGACCGAATCCGGAGGGCGGAGTCGAGATCGTCGAAGGTTTCGCACCTCGCGCCGTCGTTCCGAGTTTGACGAACACAACGCTCTCACTCGGCCCCGTGCTCGATGCGCTGACTCGCAGCCGCGATTCACAACGGCCGACCATCTCCCAGCTCCTGAGCCTTGATGGCACCGGGCTTACCGAAGCGCTCGGCGGTCGTCCCCGCATATTCCTCCTCACAACGCCCGTATACAAACAAGGGGTCCTCGTGCGCAACGTCACAAGCGCCGTGTGGGGAGACCTCCTCGTCACCGCGGTCTTGCGCGAAGCTCCTGAGTTCACGCAGGTGAGCCTCTTGGTCTCAGGCGAAGGACTCAAGCCTCGCGAGGTCGGGCGGACGTTGAGCTCCACGAACGACCTGCTGACCGACGCCGACACCCTCAAGGCCCGTTTCGAGGTGCTGGGCATGCGGGTCGACGCTCGCTTCAAGACGCTGTACGCCGTAGAAACCTCTGAAACGAAACGTCTGCGTCTTCAACTCCTCACCGCTGGCCTGGTGATTTCCGCACTCATCGCAGGATTGCTTTTCGCTGCACGCCAATCTCGAATTCGGGCGCACCGACAAGTGCTGGCGGCATTAGCACAGGTTTCGGAGAGTGAAGCACGGTTTCGTGGTGCATTCGAAGCAGCACCGATCGGCATGTTCCTCGCTACCGCAAATGGGGTGATCGCTCAGGTCAATAGCGCGCTGGCCGAACTCGCATTCGCGTCCCCATCCGGTTTGCTTGGGCGACCGATCGGCGATCTCGTATTGCACCAAGACCGCGAGGAGTTCCTCGAAGCCTTCGAACACGCGCTGTCGCCCCATCGACCTCACGTCGATCCCTTCGTCGTGCACCTGGCTTCGCCCTCTGCCCGACGCTCGACCGCAACCGTTTCGCTTTCGGCGGTGAACCAGCCTGGCGGCGAAGACCCACTCGTCATCGGTCAGCTCGTCGACATCACAGAACGGGAACTCATTCGGGCGCGTCTTGAGCATCAAAGCATCCATGATCCCTTGACGAACCTCCCGAACCGACTCTTGTTCATGGACCGCCTCAATCAAGCGCTGCATCGCGCTCGCGAGTCCGACCATTCGGTCGCCGTGATCTTCTTGGATATCGATCGCTTCAAGATCATCAATGACAGCCTCGGCCATCGTGTGGGTGACGCAGTTGTCGTCGCCACGGCCGAACGAATTGCAGCGGCGCTGCGCCCATCGGACACTGTGGCACGCTTCGGTGGCGACGAGTTCGTCGTGCTGTGCGACCCAGTTGCAGATGAACCCACGGCGATGCTCTTCGCGGAGCGTCTGGCGAATGCAGTGCGGCGGCCGCTCAGCGTCGGGCCCGACGAAATCTTCGTCACTGCGAGTCTCGGCGTGGCGATCGCTGGTGACGACCGTCACACCGCGGAGACTCTGGTTCGTGATGCCGACTCGGCCATGTATCGAGCAAAGGAAGATGGGCGCTCACGGGTCCGCAGATCAGAACCCGCCGATCACCGGTTCTCGGTGCGATCCCTCCAGACCGGCAATGATCTTCACAAGGCAATCGACCGCGACGAACTTCGAGTGCACTACCAACCGCTCGTGGAGCTCGACACCGGAAAGGTGGCGGGTTTCGAGGCACTCGTTCGCTGGCAACACCCGACGCGAGGTCTTGTGCCACCAGCCGATTTCATTCCGCTCGCGGAGGAGTCTGGCCTGATCGTCGGTATCGGACGTTGGGTATTCGCACAAGCCTGCCGCGATCTGCGCATTCTTGCGGCCGAACCGGGAGCGCCAGCCGACCTGGCGATGTCGATCAACATCGCCCCGGGTCAACTCGCAGAGCCATCTCTCCTCGACGACTTGACTGCGGCGATTGAGGATTCCGGCGTGAACCCCGACAGCCTCTGGCTCGAACTCACCGAATCGACCCTGATGCGCAACGTCGAGGCCTCTACTCGCACACTGCGACGACTTCGCGGAATCGGCGTGCACATCGGCGTTGATGATTTCGGCACCGGTTACTCCTCTCTCTCCTACCTTCGACGCTTCCCCGTCGAGACACTGAAGATCGACAAGAGCTTCGTGGACGGGCTCGGAGTCGAACCGGGAGACACCGCGATCGTGACTGCCGTGATTTCGCTGGCGCACGCTCTTGGGCTTGAAACCGTTGCAGAAGGGGTCGAGAGCGCCACGCAGCTCGCGGAATTGCGAACCCTCGGTTGCCAATACGCGCAGGGATTCCTCCTCGGGGTGCCCGTGCCGGTCGACCAAGCGCAGTCGATGCTTGCCGAAGGCCCGTGGATCGGTCTCGGGAGAGCTCCTGTCTAGCGTCCGAATCGCCGGGCGTCCTCGTCAGCGTTGGGTACCAAAGTGACGCTATATGTCACCTGATATCACCAACGCTGGTGGGGTGGGCACTGCGTGCTCAAGGATTGCCGCCCGTATGCCGAATACCTGACTTGAATGGTAGGGTTTTCAACCAGGAGCATTTGCCAGGAGGACTGAATGGCCAGCTTCCGCGATCTACTCGCGCAATCCAGAGCGAATATCAAGGAAATCTCGACCGCTGATGCCGAAGCGCGGGTCGGAGACACGACGTTCCTCGACGTGCGTGAGCTCGACGAATTTGAACAAGGCATGATTCAAGGCAGCGTGTTCATCCCCCGCGGGCATCTCGAATCCCAAGCCGAGAACCGGCTGTCGGACAAGCACGCACCGATCGTCGTCTACTGCGCAGGAGGTGTGCGCTCAGTCTTTGCAGCCGAGACGCTGCAACGCCTCGGCTATACCGACGTCGTCTCGATGTCGGGAGGGTTCGGGGCCTGGAAGAACGAAGGTCGCCACTGGATCACTCCAGCGGTACTCACCCCTGACCAGCGCAATCGCTACCACCGCCACCTGCTGCTTCCAGAGGTCGGAGAAGAGGGCCAACAGCGACTGCTCGAGTCACGGGTACTCCTCCTCGGCGCCGGTGGCCTTGGGTCGCCTGCCGCGCTGTATCTCGCTGCTGCTGGCGTGGGCACCCTTGGCATCATCGATATGGACGTGGTGGATACCTCGAACCTGCAGCGACAAATCCTCCACAACATGGACCGCATCGGCGACCGCAAGGTTGACTCCGCCAAGAAGACACTGACACTGCTGAACCCTGACGTCGACGTGGTCACCTACGACGCCCGGCTTGGTGCAGACAACGTGCTCGATGTCATCGACGGTTACGACGTCATCGTTGACGGCACCGACAACTTCCCAACTCGATACCTGCTCAACGACGCAGCGCTCATTAAGAAAATCCCGGTCGTGCACGGATCGATCTTCCGATTCGAAGGACAAGTCACGGTGTTCCGACCCTATGACGGGCCGTGCTACCGATGCCTCCTGCCCGAGCCGCCACCGCCGGAACTCGCGCCGAGCTGTGCTGAAGCGGGCGTGCTCGGAGTGTTGCCAGGAATCATCGGTTCGTTGCAGGCGCTCGAAGCGATCAAGATCATTCTGAACCTTGGCGAGACCTTGCAGGGTCGCCTGCTCGCATATGACGCGCTCGAACAGAGTTTCCGCACGTTCAAAGTGCGCCGTGATCCTGAGTGCCCGGCCTGTGGGGAGCACGCTCCGCCCATTGTGATCGCGGAATATGACCAGCACTGCCTTCCTCACGCAGTACTCGCGGATGGCTCAACCGTCAGCCATTAGCACCTACGTTGTGGCGATGAAACACCGTTCTTTACGAGGATTTCTTGGAGCCGCACTCCTCCTCCTCGGCGTGGGCGGGTGCGGGTCGATTGCGGCGCCGCACCACTCCGACGGGATCAACATGGTCGTCGGACTGGGCGACGCGACCACGTTTGGGGTGTCACCAACAGGTCACATGACCAGCATTGTGGCAACGACCGACGGCTACTGGATTCTCGATGCCGACGGTGCGGTGCATGCATTCGGATCTGCTCCCCCGCTCGACTCGATCGTGATGCCCGGACCACACGTCTTCGCGATGGACGCCACTCAACCGCCGCACACGACGGGGTTGTGGATCCTCCGCACGGACGGCGGCGTGCTCTCCGTCGGTGATGCGCCGTGGGCTGCGGGAACTTGGGGTCGCTCGCCCTCCGTCGCAATGGGGCTTGGCATGCACCTCGCTACTGACGGGAGCGCCGATGGCGGGTGGGTCGTCTACCAAAATGGCGACGTTCGCGCGTTCGGCGCGGCACCTGAACTTGGCGATGCTGGCACCCGCAGCTCCCCTGCCATTGACATTGCGATCACCGCAACGGGCCAAGGCGCATGGGTGCTGTACCGAGACGGCTCGCTCGCCGTACTCGGAGATGCACCGTTCCTCGGCGATGTTCCGGGGCGGGTCTCGATCGCAGTCCTCGCAACTCCGAACGGCGGTTACTGGCTGGTTCACGCCGATGGAGGGATCTCGCCAAGCCCGGGGTCGACCTACTTCGGCGATGTCTGGAATCAGCTGGGATCCAATGTCACAGTTGACGCGAGTTTCACGCCAAACGGAACTGGAGCCGTACTTGCGGCGACCTTCGTTCCTCCGCCGCCTCCACCAGTTCCTGACGGTGGGACGGGCCGCCGAATTGTGTACTCCAACAGCGGACAACGCGTCTGGGTCGTGAACGATGACGGAAGTGTTGTCCTTGATGTGCGCGTCTCGGGCAAGACGGGTGTACCCCGACCCGGCACCTACCACGTATACAAGAAGAGCGAGAATGGTCGCTCGGGTTCGCTCCGCCTGCCGTGGTTCACGAGTTTTGCGCCCGGAGCTTCAACAGATATCGGATTTCACGGCATTCCGCTCCGACCGGACGGCAGCCCGATCGAGTCTGACGCTCAACTTGGGACACCGCTCAGCCACGGGTGCGTCCGCATGAATCAACAGGACGTGAAAGTGCTGTACGACTGGGCGCATATCGGCGACCGCGTCGTCGTGCTCCCTTAACGAAGCAGGAGTTCAAGCAAGGTTCGCACTGCGAAGCCTGTGCCGCCGCGGCTCAGCTCGCCCTCGTCAGCGTTCGCTCGCGACGGGCCAGCGATGTCGATATGTGCCCACGGAATCGAGTCAGGAACGAATTCCTTGAGAAACAGGCCGGCCGTCAGCGTGCCGCCCCAACGGGTCCCGATGTTCTTCATATCTGCGATTTCACTGTCGAGCATTTTTCGATATTCGCTGGGCAGCGGGAGCGGCCACATGGGCTCCCCTGCTCGCTCCGCCGCGGCGAGGACATCACCACTCCAGCGTTCATCGTTGGTCATCACGCCTGCGATCTTCTCGCCGAGCGCGACGACACATGCGCCCGTCAGGGTGGCGAGGTCGACGATTGCATCGGGTTTCGCTTCCGCAGCGAGACAGAGCGCGTCGGCGAGGATCAGTCGTCCTTCTGCGTCCGTGTTGATGACTTCGACCGTGGCTTTGTTGCGCATGCGCAATACATCACCGGGACGGATTGCAGAGCCTGACGGCATGTTCTCGACCAGCGGCGTAAATCCCAGCACCCGCGCCTTCACGCCGAGCGCAGCGCACGCACCAAGCGCTGCGATGACCGCCGCCGCGCCGCCCATATCCGTCTTCATCGTCTCCATGCCCTCGGACGGCTTGATCGAGATACCACCGGTGTCAAAGGTCACACCTTTTCCGACGAGCGCGATGGTGCGCGTTGGGCGGCCCGCGGGTACGTATTCCATTTTGAGAAAGCGCGGCTCGCGCTCCGACCCTTGCCCGACCCCAATCACGCCGCCGAGCCCCGCTGTCTCGATCGCCGCACGATTCATCACCTGCACGGTGACGCCGCGGGAGCGCAGGTGACGCTGCGCACGCCGCGCCATTTCCGCCGGGTAGAGATCGAGTGCTGGGGCGTTCAGCAGATCACGAGCAAATGCCACGGCCCCCGAAATGGTCTTCGCCCGTGTCGCCGAGCGGCCGACTCCGCCGATGATGCTGACCTTGCAGTTCGAGGGTTTCGCCTGTGCGCGGTAATCGTCGTACCGGTAGGCACCGAGGAGCACACCTTCGGCAAGCGCCTGGGTGAGTTCATCGGGCTTGACGCCGCGCACCGCAGGCATGGCAATCGCGACTCGCGCCGATTTGGCTGCTGCCCGCCCGAGGGTACCCGCAGCCGATCGCCAGTCCGCGAGGCGCGACGGATCGCCAATCCCCACCACCGCGACGCCGCGAGCCGCGACCCCAGCGACATTTGGGATCCATGCGATTGCTCCTTGCGAAGCCTCGAAGCCGAGGGTGTCGAGCGCAGCGGTGACGGTGCGTTTGGTGGCCGCGGGCAGACGGGACCCGATCAGTGCGCCGTCCTTCCCGATGAAGATCGCCAGCCAGTCGGCTCGGGTTTCGTGTGCGACACTCGTTGCAGTCGTGACGGTCAGCGGCACTTGAACTCCTTTGTGTGAAACGCCGAGCGCGTCGGCGAATGATCAGGTGGTCTTGGATTCTGGGCGCCGCGGAATCCATGATCCCTCGGCATAGCGCGATATGACCCACAGCAAGTCTGCAAGTCGGTTGAGATATGGAACGACTGAGGAGCCCGGCTCCAACCAGGCTTCGCGCGTCGCGGTAACGCACTCGCGCTCGGCGCGTCGCACCACGGCGCGGGCGATGTCGAGCGCAGCACCACACGGCGTTTGACCGGGAAGTACAAACTCGGTGGGCATTTCCATGCGGTCATTGAGATCATCGATCACGGTTTCGAGTGCCGAGGTCATCGCTGCCGTGGTACGTGTTTCTGCATCTTTGAGCTTGTGCCGATTCTCCGGTGCCGTTGCGAGCTCCGCCCCGACCACAAAGAGTTCGCGCTGCAAACGAATGAGGAGAGCGACAGTCTCTTCATCGTTGCTGTATGCGCGCGCAAGCCCCAGCACCGCGACCGCTTCATCGACCGTGCCGTACGCCGATGGGCCGACCCCGTCCTTCGACGCGCGTCCGCCGTAGAAAAGGCCTGTCGTGCCGTCATCTCCAGTGCGTGTGTAAACCTTCAGGGTGCCCTCCAACCCGCGTATCGTGTGGACGACGCGGCGCCGTGCCGTTGCGGTTCGAGACTACTGAGCGGACGCCGCCTCGGGCGCGTTCTCGGTTATTGAACACTTCTTCCAATTGCCAGGCCGACATTCGGTAGTTTGGGCGGTCATGACTACCCCAGCCGCTCCGAGCGGGATCTTCCGCGCAGTTCTTCGCACGGCCCGCCCCAAGCAATGGGCGAAAAACGTGCTGGTGTTCGCCGCTCCCGCTGCAGCGGGCGTGATTCGCGATGGCCATGTGCTGAAGCAGGCGTCGATCACCTTCCTCGTGTTCTGTCTCACCGCCAGCGGGCTCTACTTCCTCAATGACGCCGCTGATGTGCACGCGGATCGAGCGCACCCGACGAAGCGCCTGCGACCGATGGCAGCGGGCGTGATGAGTATCGGGACGGGGGTTGCGATCGGGCTCGTGCTCATGGTGAGCGGTCTTGCGCTTTCAGTTGCGGTGAATTGGGATCTCACCGGTGTGATCGCGATCTATATCGCGCAAACCATCGCCTATTCGGTGTGGCTCAAACATGTTCCCGTGTTAGATCTCGCCACAGTCGCCACGGGGTTCGTGCTGCGTGCAGTCGCCGGTGGTGTTGCAACAAGTCTGCCGCTCTCGGAGTGGTTCTTGATCGTGACGGGAGCGGGCAGCTTGTTCATGGTTACGGGGAAACGGTTCGCGGAGCTCAAAGAGCACGGTATCGAGATGTCGACGCGGCACGTCCTGTCGCAGTACTCGCTTGAATACTTGCGCGGCGTCATGTTTCTTGCTGCCGCGGTTGCGACCTCGGGATACGCGCAGTTCGCATTTTCAAAAGGAGCAGTGAACTCCGCCGCTCATACCTGGTACCAGCTCTCGGTGGTGCCGTTTGTGCTCGCACTCATGCGATACGCGCTCGTCGTCGAACATGGTGACGGCGGCGCCCCCGAAGACGTCGTGCTTGGCGACCGAGTGCTGCAAGTACTCGGATTGATCTGGGCAGTCGTCTTCGCAGTTGCGGTGAGCCGTGGCTGATTCGCGTCTCCGCGCGCTTGCAGGGTGGGGCCGCACGGCTCCGACCGCGGCACACACGATCGGTGTTCATTCGGCCGATGACATTCGAAGCGAGCTGAAACGCAGCGCGCATTCGCCAGCAACCCGTGGGGCACTCGCCC
>JBARPG010000073.1:0-3700 GCA_049642885.1 Acidimicrobiia bacterium
AAGGATCGTTCGAAACCGCTGCCGCATGGGCCAACGTGCCATTGAACACGGACCTGACCCCAACCGAAACCACCAGCGAAACCGGATGGAACAACGGAACATTCACCTGCCTCAACGGCACCGCACCCGTCACCATCCCCTTCAAAGTCCAAGCCGGCGAAACCATCACCTGCCAAATCACCAACACGAAGAAGGGGACACTCCAGGTCATCAAGACGACGCTCGGCGGGTACGGAACCTTTGGATTCACTGCCACCGGCCAACCCGGCCGATCCGTCACGACCGATGCTGCGAACAACCCGAAGGCAGCGGACGCCTGGACCGACTTGATGCCAGGAACATTCACTGTCGATGAAACGAACCCCGGGACGAGCTGGATCAAAGGCACCTTCGTGTGCACTGTTGATGGGGAGGACGAGCCCATTGCCTCCGGATCCGGACCGCTCGACGTGAGGGTCGCTCCTGGGAATCACGTCATCTGCGCGATCACGAATACGAAGAAGGGAACCGTGATCGTCCAAAAGAAGACCGTTGGCGCGACCGGCTCCTTCAGCTTTGGACTGACCGGCCAAGCGGGCCAGGACCACAGCACTTCCGCGCAGGACGTATTCGAGACCGCGGCGACGTGGACCAACTTGACGCCAGGCGCCTTCACCGTAAGCGAAACGGCAAACGGCGCTCACTGGATCAATGGTTCGTTCACGTGCGACGGTGGCAACACTGCTCCAACGTTCACGGTTGATCCGGGCGAGACCGTGACCTGCCAGGTGACAAACACGAAGAAGGCCACGATCATCGTGGAGAAGAAGACGGTGCCCGCGGATGACTCCACGGAGTTCAACTTCAGTGGTGCCATCAATGCCAACTTGACGAATGGCGAGACTGCATCTGCAATCGTCGTACCTGGCGAGAAATACTCCGTAACAGAGACGCTCACGACCGAACAGGCGAAGCGATGGAAACTCGCGTCCATTGAATGCGGCCCGATCAATGGCAAGGCATTTCTCGAAACCGCTACGGCCGAGTATTCACCAAGCGCAGGTCAAGAAATCAAGTGCACGTTCACCAACACGACGAAACCCGCGACGATCACGGTGATCAAGAAGGTCGGCGACACGCCCACAGCGGGCTGGAAATACGATCTCGCGCTCACCGATGCGGGCGGCGCGAGCTTCAGCCCCGCTGACGAGACAACAACGCAGTTGACGACGGCGGGCGTCAACGGATCTGCCTCCACGTCAATCGTGACGTTGCCGAATGATGGGGGCTCGATCAGCATCGATGAAGACTTGAAACCGGGATACACCTTTGACGGTGTCACATGCCTCGACAATGACAAACAACTCGAAGTAAAGGTCACCACTGCCTCGCAACTCGCGAGCCTGAAGGTGTTGCCCGGGGACAATGTCGTATGCACATTCGACAACCACCTCAACTCCGCGTTGGTCATCGTTGACAAGGTGATCGGCACGAAGACCATCAAGGGTTGGGCAATGACGGCCTCCGTACCCGCTGATGGGACTGCGCGCCTCTCCCCTGGCGATGTGACGACTCTGACCACGGCCACCGCGATCAATGCCGATGGTGTGAATGCGGCCTTCCCGGTCGTTGGTGTTGCGAGTAGTGGCGCCCCGTTCACCATTGAGGAAGCACTTCCGGAGGGGTACAAGTTCGAAACCCTCACGTGCACCCAAGACATCGGTGACGGTGAGACGGGCCCGCTTGCAGCGACGGTGAATCCAGCACAGCACAAGGCGACGTTGACCGTGCATGACGGTGATGTCGTTCATTGCAGGTTCACAAACTCACTGCTCCCAGCATCGATCGGCATTGTGAAGGATGCTTCTACCGGTGCGGTCACAGTGAATGGGACTGCGTCCGCTCAGATCACGTACACAATCACGGCAACGAATACCGGCAAGGTCGCGCTCACCAATGCCGTCGTGACGGACACGCTGCCAGGCGGAGTCGTCTTTGTGTCCGCGGCGGTGACCGCGGGCAACCCGGGTACGTGTGTCCAGGCGTCGGGCACGATCACCTGCACACTCGACGGCACATTGGATGTATCTGAAACCTCCACCATCACGGTCGTCGTCACCGTCCCGGCAACAGCACCGGCGTCAACGCTCACGAACGTAGCCAGTGCCACGGCCAACCCACCGGTGTGTCCGCCGACGGGTGCGCCGGGATCACTGGCCGTCGCCGAGCCTGCTACCAAGGGATGCCCAGTCACTGGGACAGACGATGCCACGACGACGGTCACGGTTGTGGCCGGTGAAGTGGCGACCCCAACAACCACGACATCTGCGGCTCCAGCAACGAGTGCACCCGCGACGACATCTGCGGCTCCGAGCACGGCAGTGAAGGGCGTCACTGCAGTACCGCTGCCGAAGACCGGATCAAATGCGATTGCGATGCTCAGAGTTGCACTACTGGCAATGGCAACTGGAGCCTTCTTGGTGGTTCTGAGCCGGCGACGACGTAAGCCGACGGTCTCGTAACCCAACGCACAGCGCGAGGCGATTGAAGGGCGGTCGACCAAGTTCGGCCGCCCTTCTTCGCGGCGACGCAGCGTCGTGGGCCGAAACTCGCTATTTCTATTCGAGCACTACCAACGCGAAAACGGCACCGTGCTTGAGGTGCCTGACGTCCTGCGCCCGATCCTTTGCCAAGACGCATTTTCGGCACCGGAGTAGTCATTGCTGTGTAGTGGCGCCTCCATCTGCACTTGCACTTTCTTCCCTTTTGCCGTATTGTCCGAGTTTAGGCGACATCGAAAGGGCACAAATGAGGTATATGGGCATCGTCAGGATCGCAGCGCTCGGCGCGTTCAGCACGCTTGGACTTACAGCTTGTCCCATTCCCGAATCTGGTCCTACTCAGACCTACCCGGGGTATCAATACGCTGTCGCATCATGTGATAACGGCAACACTGCCGCGATTGCCTACTACACCGACGCTGAAGCCATCACGAGGACCGTCGTTGGCGTGGCGGCCGCCAATGTGGCCCCGAACGTGCCCCCGAGTGACGCATATGCGATCAACGTATGGACATACGACATGAACGGCGCCGTGTCCGGCATCGCCGCAATTCGTGCTCCGGGCTCACAGGTCACGATTGGCAGTTTGACCGGCACGGGTGGAAACGACTTCGTAGATTTCGCCGGTACAGCACTTCAAAGCACCAGCAACCGCATCAGCGTCTTTGTGCATGTTGACACCAGGATTGATACGTGCGAATTCGTCTTCTAGACGGCAACGACCCAACGAACTGGCGAGGAGGGGCATGGAGAAATCCATCTCCCGCTCGCCTTCGTGTTTGACATCGGCAACATCCCAGCAATTCCGCTCCCGGGAACACGGCACTTGCGTTCGCGCCTATAGCCTCTCCTTCCGGAGGGGTGCCGGAGCGGCCGAACGGGGTTGTCTTGAAAACAACTGTGGGGAAACTCACCCAGGGTTCAAATCCCTGTCCCTCCGCCACAATCTAGCCTAATTCTATTGGGTTTCTTGCGCCTTCGACCTTCACGGGTCGGGGGCGTTTTCTCGTGCTAACCACTCTCAAACCACTCCCTGTCGCTGTTTCGTGTCACAATCCTTCACATGAGCTACCGCCGTACGCCTGCTGGCACTTGGGAAGTGAAGGTCTATCTCGGGGCTGACCCCGCGACCGGCCGGAAGCGATATCGGACCCGCAACG
>JBARPG010000074.1:0-1600 GCA_049642885.1 Acidimicrobiia bacterium
TCGCAGTTCCGGTCACAACCACGACTACGACTACGACCACGTCGGCCCCAGCTGCTTCGACCACGACAACCAGCAGTGCCCCAGCACCAACGACTGCCACACCGAGCGTGAGCACGAGCGTGCCGACGGGCGCGCAACCGCGAACAGGTGCAGCGCCGAGTGGCGCGCTTCCCCGCACAGGATCGAACGCCACCGGAATGCTGTGGTCTGGCTTCGGAACCCTGATCTGCGGAATGGCGCTGACTGCAGGCGTACGTCGTCGCCGCGGATTGCAAGAGCTGACGAGCTAATGCAAGTACCACGCCGCTGAGACGCAGTTATCTGCGGCGAACCAGTCCTTTTCGCGGCACAGGTCAACTCCGATGCTGAGAGGCCAGTAGTTCTTGTCGTAGTCGGCAGACCACTCGGTCGTGATCGTCTTGGAGGAGGAACTTCCATCGGCGCACGCCTTGTTGCTGACAGGCAGGGTGTGTGGGCCAGCGAAGATCGAAGCGTGAAAGCAGTCGTCGTCGTTGATGCCATCAGTGATGGTCATGTTGATTCGCAAGGTGTATGTGCCCGCGGTCGCCGTCGGCTCCTTGCGGATGACGTAGTCCATCGTGCCATCGCCGTCGCTGACATATACATGCTTGGCCGCCGGGTAGGAGTAGATGTCATTCCCGCAGCCTGCGGCGGCGATACCACCCAGTGCAACATAGATCAGCAGTCTTTTCATGGTCCCTGGTTCCTCGCTCAGCCCTTAATGCTCAACGCTACGCAGAGTGGTGATAGTTCGCAAACAACCAAGAGTGGGCGACCTTACGCTTGGCGGAGGGACAGGGATTTGAACCCTGGGTAGGTTGCCCTACAACTGTTTTCGAGACAGTCCCGTTCGGCCTCTCCGGCACCCCTCCGCCGAGGAATATATCGGGAGGTGCCCGACACAACCCTGTCGATTGGTATGAAATCTGAAGAAATCCGACGCTTCCCCTTCCCAAACAAACGTTTGTTTGTAAGAATGCTTGGGACTCATCGTTACAAACCCTGGAGCATTTCATGACCGCAACCGACGCGACCGGCACGATCAATCTGGATGAGGTCGACTTCGTCGACGCCCACACGTTCGACCACCCCCTCGATCTTTATGCGGCGCTCCGCGAGAAGGAGACCCTTCACTACGACGCGAAGAATGATCTCTACATTGCTCCTCGCCACGAGGACGTCTTCCACATCAGTCGCAACAACCAGCGCTACATCAGCGGCGAAGGCGTGCGGCCCGTGATCGCTGGCGACATGTCCATCATCACCCTCGACGGCGAGGAGCACATTCGCACGCGCCGACTCGTCAACAACGCGTTCACGCCGCGCCGTATCCGTGCCCTCATGCCGCACATCCGTGACCTCGCGAACGAGATCATCGACGGCATCAAGGACACGGGGGAGATCGACTTCGTCGAGCAATTCGCAATCCACGTACCGCTCATCGTCATCTGCGAACTCATGGGTCTGAATCCCGAGCAGCGTATGAAGATGTATCGCTGGTCAGATGACATGATGGCCGGTGACGGACATGCCGATCCCGACTCCCCCGTGCTGCATGCTGCTGCAGTCGCTGTTTGTG
>JBARPG010000075.1:0-2647 GCA_049642885.1 Acidimicrobiia bacterium
GTTCAGCGCAGGTACCCAGAAGGAATGGATCACGTTGCATTCCGGGTCGGCAACCCCGGACATCATCGGGTTTTCTGCATCGCACGCGCGGATCTTGACGCGGACTGGGCGCCCCTTCGGGATCACCAACTCATTGGCCGTCACGATCTTGAAGTTGGCACCGCTGGGCGCGTTGTTCGCGGTGTAGCGGAACTGCCACCACCACTGCTTGCCGACTGCCTCAACATTGAGTGCATTCCTCGGAGTCTTGGCCAGGTCCTGAACCAGTGCGTAGCTCGGTACGGCGAGCACGGCCAGGATCAATGCCGATCCAATCGTGGCTCCAAGTTCGACGGCGCGATTTCCGTGAACCTGCTTGGGTATGACACCGTCACCCTTGTCTCGGAACTTGAAGATCGCGTACAGAACGAGCGCTGTCACCGCAACGCCAATGACGAGCGCGATCACGATCGGATAGAAAATCAGATCATCGATTTGCTTCGCTTCTTTTCCTTGTGGCTGGCTCGGATTCGCATTGCTCTGCGGCCCACAGGCTGCGCTGAGCGCCCCGAGGGCGACGAGAATCGCCAGCGCCTTGAAACGACGCACACCGAAATTGCGAGCGGAGCGGGCTACCCGCGTGTCAACCGTTGCCATGAGCGCTGATGCGTCCCCTTCTCGAGGTGGATTGTGGTGTTCCGTTGCCGGAATCACGCCACTCGCACTCTATCTCCGCGGCTTTTCATTCCGGCAACTTCTGAGCACCGGAACCGGATCAAAAACCGAGGCGATCCAACATCCCTGCACGACGCTGCCAGTCCCTTTCAACCTTCACCCGAACGTCGAGATGCATCCGCACCCCCAAGAGACCTTCGAGTTGCAGCCGCGCTGCCGTCGCCGCGTCTTTCATGAGGGCACCTCCGCGCCCGAGAACGATCCCTTTTTGGCTATCGCGTTCCACATAGATCGTCACCGACGCGGCAAGGAGTTCTTCGCCCGCCCGGGTGGTCCGTTCTTCGAGTTCGGTGACAGTCACGGCGATGGAATGTGGGATCTCGTCGTGTGTGCGCAGCAGCAATTGTTCACGGACCATCTCCGCAATCAGGCTCGACTCAGGTTGGTCGGACACCATCCCGAGCGGGAAATATTCCGGCCCTTCCGCGAGGAGCCCCTCGAGTTCAGAACGCAGGGCGTCGAGACCATCGCCCTCGAGCCCGCTGACCGGGCAGAAGGCGACGGCGTCGATCTCCTTGGAGCACTCCGTCAAGCGCTCTGCAATCTGGGCGGGAGTTGCACGATCAGTCTTTGTCACCGCGACAACCACAGGGGTGCGGTGTCCGCGTATTTGATCGGCCACATGCCGGTCTCCCGGGCCGACCGACTCCGCTGCACCAACCACCCAGAGCACGACGTCAACCTCACCGATTGCCGTCACGGCACTCGCATTGGTGCGCTCGCCGAGGAGGGAACGCGGACGGTGCATCCCAGGAGTGTCGAGAAAGACAATTTGAGCATCCGGGCGATGGCTGACGCCACGGATGGTCGTGCGGGTGGTCTGTGGACGCGGCGACACGATCGAAACCTTCGATCCCACCAGCGCATTTGTCAGCGTGGACTTGCCGACATTCGTTCGCCCCACGACAGCGACGAATCCCGACCGGAACGGCTTGCCAGCCGTCAGAGAGTCATCCACGGTTACGCGGGGTGCTCGGCGACGGGCGACGCTGCATGTTCGCCTTCGTCGTCCGTCACTTCAATTGGCTGCACAACCACACTCACGATCCGTCTTCCTTGCACACGCTCCGCACAGAAGTCGAGGCCCTGGAATCGGGCGCGTTCCCCTTCGTGCGGGACATGGCCGAGCACTCCGAAAATGAGGCCACCCACCGTGTCCCATTCATCGTCTGGGAGTTCACTTGCCAACGTTGCGTTCACATCATGGATGAGGGTGTTCCCCGGCACGCGGACGGCCCCGTCCTCTAAGTGTTCGATCGCCGGGACTTCCGCGTCGTACTCGTCAACGATCTCGCCCACGATCTCTTCGAGCAGATCTTCCATCGTGACGAGCCCAGCGGTGCCGCCGTATTCGTCGATGACAATTGCCATGTGAAACTTCCGCTGCTGCATTTCACCGAGTAATTCGGGCACGCGCTTTTGTTCGGGAACAAAGTCCGCCGGCCGCATGCAGGTGCGCGCCGGTTCATGACCTCGCCCTTCACGTGAGCGGCGAATGAGGTCTTTCAAGTAGACGATGCCCACGATCTCGTCAGCGGACCCTTCATAAGCAGGCATTCTCGAATACCCACCCTCGATCGCCTTTTCCACAGCGGCGTCGACGGAAATCCCCACCTCGACCGCAGCCATATCGGGACGCGGCACCATGACCTCGCGAACAATCGTGTCCCCAAACTCGAAGATCGAATGAATGAGACGTTGTTCTTCGCGCTCAATTGAAGATTCATCAGCGGCGACCGATGCCATCGTCCGAATCTCTTGCTCGGTGACATACGGCCCTTGTTTCAGCCCCTTGCCCGGAAGAATCACATTTGCCAATGAGATCAGCCAACGCGCCGCGATGCGCAACGGAAAGAAATTGGTGACGAGCTGCAAGAAGCCCGACATCGCCAGCGCGACCTTCTCGCCGTTCTGGATGCCGTACGTCTTCGGG
>JBARPG010000076.1:0-4346 GCA_049642885.1 Acidimicrobiia bacterium
CAGCATCTGGGATGCGGGCCATCGATTCAATGAACCGGTCGAACCCCTTCCTCGGAACGAGGCGTGACAGCCCAAGGACGACCGTTGCATCAACGGGGATGTTCCATTTCGTGCGAGTCGCGTTGCGCTCGCTCGAGGTCAGCGGCCGAAACCGCTGACTATCGACGCCCGGAGGCACCGAGAGCACGGGAATCGGCGCGATCGAGTGCAGGATTGACGCAGGGAAGTCGCCGCTGACGATCGCTCCCGACGCGTGTTTGAGAATGCGCAGCAGCGCGGCGCGGCTCGGCTGCAGGCGCGCATAGCCGCTGATTTCCGCGCCGTGCCCGAGTACGACATATGGCACACCGAGGCCCGGCCCGATCATTCCCAACGGCATGATCGGATCGATGAACACCATCGAAGGATCGCGTTCCGCAATGAGTGCGCGCACTCTGCGACGAAGTTCTGGCGTTGGCAGCAACACGCGATGCGGGAGGCGGATGATTTCTGCGGGGAACTCCGCATCGTGTTCGGCGCACCCCGCGACCGTGGGTGCAAGGATGATCGGATCGGTGGGTGCGAGCCGACGCCACACCTCACCGAGATAGGTCTGAATCCCGCCGAGTTTCGGCGGGAAATCATTCGTGATGAGAAGCGACGACACGTTGCACACTCCACATCCGGGTCATGCGCTGACCAGCCAGGTCGGAACGACTACTGCACCCGGTGAAGGGTATTTGCGTCGGTGTGAGCGAATGGCTGGGGGAACTGCAACATCTTCAGCGTCGTTGTTTCTGAGTACGACCACGAGCCGTCATCATTGAGCGTGATCGTCACGTCGTAGTTCGTCGAACTCGCAGCACCTTCGAGGTATGCGTTTTCACCGATTGCATATCGGGGACTTCCCTTTTCGGCTGACATCTGGAACGACTTCGTGTCGGCCGTGGTCGTACCACCCGCAAGAACGGTGATACCACGCGGCACCACAAATGCGCGAAGGATTTCGCCCGACGCGGCATCCCACAACCAGTATCCGACCTCTGTGTGGAAGGGTTCGTCTTCGTTGTCACGCCACATTGCAGTCTTGTAGTCGAGCCCGTACAGCTCCTGTTTGCCGTTGCCGACCGGTCCGAACGGTTTCATCGAGAGCTTCTCGAGATATGGCGTCTCGATGACTTTCTGCTGCGCGTGCGAATACGCGGTGTCCAGCCCGCCTTCGCCTTCCCAATCACCGATCAATGCTTGGAGGGGGCCCCATTCGCTCATCTCAACCTCTTTTGGTTCTCGGGCATGTCGCCACTACGTATCGGACAGGAGTTCTAGCACCTCACCAAGCGGCGGGTCATTGACCATCATCGCGCGTCGCACGCGAGTCAGCGCCTTCGGCTGGTTCGCCGCGACCGCTCCAGTCACAAGCCCCGCGCGCTCGTAGAGGGCAAGAAATGAGAATGTTTCGTTCGGCGGGGTCACGAAGCTGACCTCCGTGCTTTTCCCCGGCGCTCCAATCACCTGAAACGTCACGTCATATTGGTCGGACCACACAAACGGAAGTGGTGCGTAGGGCGTCGGCGGTTGGCCGCCGAAGAGCGACTGCGCAAGGAACATGCCGCTCTCCACCGCGTTGGTCCAATGCTCGAAGCGAACGGAGCCGTAACGAGGATGTTCAAAACGCGCGACGTCACCAATCGCAAAGATGTTTGGCCTCGCGCACAACGTCGCGTCGCATAGGACACCGTCGTCAAAACGCAATCCGCTATTCGCAAGCCACGCGGTATTCGGTTGTGTCCCGATCCCGACGAGCACGAGATCCGCAGGAATGGTTGTGCCATCGCCAAGATGCACCGAGTCAACGACGCCCGCCCCACTGAACCCTTCGAGCTGTGTCCCGCAACGAATGTCGACGCCGTGAGCACGATGCCACTCCCCGATCATCGATCCGACCGTTGCACCGACGCCACGCTCAAGGGGAGCGTCGAGCGCTTCGATCACCGTCACCTGACATTCCATCGCTCGCGCCGTTGCGGCAACCTCCAGTCCGATGAAACCCGCTCCGATGATGACCAGCCGAGCGCCCGGAGACAGTGCGGATCTGAGGGCGCGCGCATCGTTGGCACTTCGCAGTACATGAATCCCTCCGAGATGTGCACCGGGAGTGTCGGAGAGCATTCGTGGTGACGATCCGGTCGCGATCACGATCGCGTCGGGTTCGAGAACGGTGCCGTCCGCGAGCCCAATCATCACTTCATCCGCGTCCAGGGCGGTCGCAGGCTGTCGATGAATGACGAGCTGGAGATCATCGAGTGAATTCGAATGCAGCGAACTCGGCGTCACTTCCGCGTCGCGAAGGAAGCGCTTTGAAAACGGCGGTCGATCGTAGGGAGCCTCCGCATCGGGCTCGACGAGATGGATCGTGCCGGTGAATCCAAGCCGACGCGCGGCCTCGACACATCGGATTCCGGCGAGTGATCCGCCAACAACTGCGAGCTCTTTCATGATTCCGGGACGATACTGCCCGCCACGGCGCATTCCGCGTCGCGCGCATGGAACAGGCAGAATGCGTCCATGAACGCAGAGAACGAGTTATTGATCGAGCATCGCGATGGAGTGCTGTGGCTGACCATCAATCGCCCCGATGCAGGAAACGCGATTCCGTACACGGTGCGTGACGCGCTGACCGAACAGTTCTTTGCGGCGCACCGCGACCTCAACGTGCGATGCGTGGTGTTAACCGCGGCGGGCGAGCGCCACTTCTGCACCGGCGCGGATTTGCGCGTGCGACCGCCTGCTCCGGCCTTGCCCGAGGGAGCGCCCGCTCGACCGGTTGGCTCGGCGACACAAACCATGCGCGACGGATTCCAGCGGTTGATGACTTCGATGATGGATTGTGAAAAGCCGATCATCGCCGCGTTGAATGGCACCGCTGCCGGAGGCGGCATGATGCTGGCGTTGGCATCAGACCTCGTGATCGCCGCGGAGAACGCGAAGCTCGTCCAAGTATTTGTGCGCCGCGGGTTGGTGCCGGATGGCGGTGTCGCGTACCTGTTACCAAGGGTCGTCGGAATGCACAAAGCCAAGGAACTCCTCTTCTTCGGGGACGACCTAACGGCAGCGGAAGGCCTCTCATTGGGTCTCATTAACAAAGTCGTGCCCCCGGCCGAGCTTGTCGAGACTGCACAGGCGTGGGCGAGCCGCCTCGCGGACGGACCAACGAAAGCAATCGGTTGGACGAAACGCCTCTTGCACGATGCCACCGGAGCGGACCGTGACCGCCTCTTACTTCAAGAAGCCTTGCTCGTGGAGCTCAACACCGCGACCGCAGATTCCCAAGAAGGGGTCAGCTCGTTTGTCGAACGACGCGACCCGGTGTGGCGAGGGTTCTAAGCAAGCGCTTCGAGAACCGCAGTCGCGACCGCTCGCGGCGCTTCCAACATCGGGTAATGACCAACGCCATCGAGGCGGGTGAGCACGGCATCGGGGCGGGCAGCACAGAGGCGCTCGGCCATTTCGTTGACGGCGATGGGATCGTCCCAACCCCAGACCACCGACAGCGGTGCCGGGTGCGATTCGATCGCACCAGTCCATCGTCGTTCGTGCTCGTAGCGCTCTTCGGTGTACCGAATGACACGCGGCAACATTGCGCCACCGTTTCCGAGAATGACACAGCGAGCCGACGCATTTCCGATGTACCGCTCGGCAGCACCCGCGGGCGCATAGGTCGCGATCAGACTCCGTTCGACGGCGTCGACATCGGGGGTCAGCTCCGGCGGCAGTGCCTGATCCGATAGCGCGAGCAGCAGTTTCTGCTCGTCAGTCATGCGAGCGATATCCATGTAGATCGAACCGTTGGTGACCACGCGCCTGCGCACGCGTTCCTGGTTGTCGCGGGCCAGCAGTTCGCCACCGATTGAGTCGCCCATGTCATGAGTGATGAGATCAAACGAGTTGACCCCGCAGTGCTCGAGCACGGCTTCAATGACGTCAACATGCCCAAATACGGAATAGGGACGGTCCGGCTTGTCAGAAAACCCAAATCCGGGGACATCGATGCACAGCACCCGACGATTGGCGTTGAGCGCTGGGAAAATCACGGCCCAGTCGATCGAACTCGTCGGGAATCCATGCAAGATGAGGAGCGGCGGCTGCGCGGTCTCGGTCTGCGCCGCGGCATCGATCACGAAGATCGACTCGCCATTCACCGTGACACGCGTACCTCGACGTCGCCATTCCGATACGCACGCCTCACCAGAGCGCCAACTCCCCAAGCTCACCCCCTGGGCCCCTGTCAATTGCGACGTGGCGTCCTCGTTCACCCAATGCTCCCTGCTGCAGCAATCGCGACTGCGACGCACGCTGCGACGCCAGCC
>JBARPG010000077.1:0-1762 GCA_049642885.1 Acidimicrobiia bacterium
TTCTTCTCGCTGGTACAGCCGCTGCCCGCCATCAAGGTGAGCACGGCAATGGTCGTCAGCGCTCGCCTCATGTTCCGCTCCCAGCCTGGCCTGAATCTGAGCCTGTACTGCTGAATTTGGCGTAGTAGCCGTCGAGCATATGGGGCCGCGGTTCTCCTGGATCTGGCATGAAGTCCACCGCGAGGTAGTCGCCCTTCTTCAGGTCGAGATAGAGGTAGCCGTCGAATCCTGCCGAGATGGCGCCCATGCCCCCGACCGCTGTGACCTCGACCTCCGGGATCTTGTTCGCGGCCAGATCGCTCACGATCAGTTTCGCCTGATCCTCAGTGATCGAGTGCCCGAGGCGAAGCATCGACAATTCGTGGAGTGCCGTGTCGGTGTTTTTCACGTGGTACCAGCCTGTACCGAGGTCGTCGGGGATCTGGTATCCATCCTTGGAAAGCTCGATCGTCCCGAGCACCGCGTCGTCGCTGAACTTCGGCTCGGTCGCGGCCGGTGCGTCGACTGGGGCCGACACCGTGAGTGTCGTGGTCATGCCACTGAGGGCGTGGGCGACCCCGTTCGCATCGGGGACGTAACACATCGCCATCACGGTGCCCTCGGTCAGATAGACCATCGCCGTCGTGTCCTGATTCGGTGCGATGTAGCTAATGCCGCCGATCATGTCGACAAACGCGATGGCACCGGCGCCAGAAGAATCGCCTGCTCCGGCCGCTGCCAAATCAGCCATATCCACGCCGTCCTTAATGCGGGCGAACATGACCTGATGCGGCTCACCACCAATGTTGTGGAACTTCACCAACGTCCAGCCCGGCTTCAGACCAGCCGATGGGTCGGGCGTAATCGCGAAGGTGTACTCGGTCGCGTTGAACTCGAGTTCCTGCGCCGCTTTCGGGAGCATCTCCACCGGTGTCGCAGCGCTGGTCGACGTCTTGGAGCCTTTGCTGGCAGAGGAGCTGGCGTCGGAGGTACTGCGGTCGGAGGTACTGCGCTTCGATGCCGTGTCGCTGGAGCTACTGCAGGCGCCGAACAGCGCCGTCACCGCAATGACCCCGCACACGACTGCTCCTCGTCCTACCAGTTCTCGACGGTCTCGCATCAGCACACTCACATTCCCTTGATCCCGGCAATTGCGCGCTTGGGTACGACGCGCATCTACGGCTGCGATTCGAACCTAACATCGTTCCCCGGGTGCTCGCCGCGGCTCCAACCAACATTCCCCGGGAGCTGGCGTGTCCCTTTGAATGGTCCACGGATCGGCAGTACCGTTGATTCGTGATCCTCCCGCGACCACAGGCAATCCGTGACTAGAAGCGTTATTGAAGGCGACATCGTGTGGTTGCCCGAGCGCGACTCCTTCGACGCGAGCGCACTCGGCGCGTTTGTCCGGCGCGTCCAAGACCGGGACCACCCCGAGGTGTCCGACTATCCGTCCTTGTTGGGCTGGTCGGTCGCGCATCCCGACGAGTTCTGGTCCCTGGTTGCCGATGATGCCGCGATCACATGGCACGACACGCCGACCGCTGTGCTCACCAATCCGTCGATGCCCGGCGCCACGTGGTTTCCGGGCGGCACCTTGAACTACGTCGACCTCGCGTTGCGTCGGCGGGACGACTCAGCCGCAATCATTTTCCAGCGGGAAGACGGTGCGCAGGATGAGCTGTCGTGGAGCGAACTCGCCGACCACGTCCGCCGAGCGGCCGCGGGCTTGCGGCGACTCGGTGTCGAATGCGGTGACCGCGTCGCTGCCTATGTACCCAAC
>JBARPG010000078.1:0-9799 GCA_049642885.1 Acidimicrobiia bacterium
CTCCGACACCGACGGTGACGGCGCGGCAGTGCTGCTGAAAGGCCAGACAGAGTTCAAGAAGTTGCCGAATATCGACGACATGCGGTTCGTTGTCAGCGATGGTGTCTGGTTGAACTCCTCGAATCGCGCCGACAAGTACGACTTCTCCGGGGAACTCGTCACGACAATCGACCTCGACGGGTTCCTTGTTGCCGTAGCGAACGACACAGTCTTCATAGAACGGTTCGATGAAGGGCACGATTACCTCATCGAAATCGGGGCGAGTGGTGATGCGAAGTCCCTTGGGAAGATTCCGATGAACAAGGCAACCAAAGAAGTCATCCCGCTGTACAACGCAACGAAGATATTCGTCACCGACAAACGATTCGTCGCTGTGGTTCCGATCGTTGGCGATGGCAATACGGTTGTACAGCTGTACGTTGCGCAGCGATAGCGCGGTTGGTGCCGTGAACTACTTGTCCTCAACTTCATCGAGCATGTCCTCATCCCAATAGCCGTACTTCTCGCTCGGCAAGTGCAGCGCGTGGGTGGGCTTTAGACCGGACACGAAATTGCGATCGTGGCTGACGAGCACCATCGATCCTTGCCAGGTGCGCAGGAGCGCGGTGAGCCCGGCGATCGAGGGGATGTCGAGGTTGTTGGTGGGCTCATCGAGAATCAACATGTTCGGCTCATTGGCCGCAATCTTTGCGAGAACGAGTTTCGCCCGCTCACCACCAGAGAGCTTCCCAGTGATCTGTGTCGCCTTCTCACCCGAAAGCCCGAAGCCTCCGAGGAGTCGCCTGCGGTCGGGGTCGGTGAGCACTTTTGTATCGAGGAGGTTGTCGATCGCGGGAATGTCATGGTCCACGTCTTCGTGTTCCTGCGCGAAGAATCCGAGGTGTGTGAGCGTGCCAATCTTCACGTGACCATTCGTCGGCTCTTGCATCTGCATGATGCAGCGGAGCAGCGAGCTCTTTCCAGCACCGTTGCGGCCGATGATGACCATGCGGTCGCCCTTGTGCAGGGTGAACGAAACCTTCTTCAGCACAGTGTTCTCGCCATATTGCACACCGATGTCGTGCACTTCGAGCGGCACCACATTTTCTCGCGGCGGCTTCGGGAGTTTGAACGTCTGCTTCGATTCTGCCGCCATCGTCTCGGTCTGAGTCGCCTTGAGACGATCGACCCTTTGATCAATCGAATGTGCGGCCCGAGCGAGACGGCCGGAGCGACCACGCATGTGATCTGCTTGTGTCGAGAGCCGTTTGATTTCCTTCTGTTCCATCATGGCGCTCTTACCGCGTCGTTCGATTTCCTCAGCGAGTTGCGTGCGATAGGAGGAATAGGTGCCCTTGTACGCGGTCAGCTTTGAACTGCGCAGATCGATCACACTGGAGATCGCCGAGTCCAACAACTTGATGTCATGGCTCACGATCAACAGGCACCCTTGATATGCGGTGAGTTCCTTCATGAGCCAACGCTTACCCGCGAGGTCGAGGTGGTTCGTCGGCTCGTCGAGAATCATCACTTCAGCGTTGCCATAGAGCACCCGCACAAGTTCGAGACGTCGCCGTTGCCCACCAGAAAGTTCGGTGAGGTCTTGCAGCAACACATCTTCCGCGAGGCCGACCCCTTCGGCGAGCCGCGCAATATCTCCCTCGGCGGTGTACCCACCAGCGGCGCCGAACTCCGATTCGAGATCGACGAATTCTTGGACACCTTCCGCGCCGCCCGAACTCTCGATGAGTTGTCGCTGCACGGCCATCGCCGCGTCGATGCGATCGAGGCCCCGCGCTGAGAGCACATGCGTGAGCGCGATCGAGTCCAGACCGAGCCCTTCAGGAGTCGGGTTCTGGGGGAGATGTCCTACTGAACCGGTCACGACGATTTCACCGGAATGAGCAACGGCAGGATCGGCCGTGCCAGTCAACACGCAAATGACCGTGGATTTCCCCGTTCCATTTCGCCCCGTGAGCGCGACTTTCTGGCCGTGACGCACATCAACCGACCCGTCGATCACGAGATGGCGGGCGCCGATGGAGACGTTCAGATGGTGGGCACGGATCATGGGCCTGATAGCGTGACAGTGTTCGTTCATCAGGAACGATTCGGCGTGTGGTGCGACTTGCAACATGCGCACCCCCCATTCCGCTGGATTCCTCCAGCTTGACCGGCCCGAACATCTATGGGCCAGGAGAAATTGTGCCTACCTTTGCTGATCTCGGCGTACCCGCCGACCTTGTTGCGGTCCTCCGCGCCCAAAACATCATCGAACCATTCGATGTCCAACTTGCAACCATCCCTGACGCACTCGCCGGGCGTGACCTTTGTGGCCGTGCTCCGACAGGTTCCGGCAAGACCCTTGCATTCGGTCTTCCGCTCGTCGCCATGACGCAGCGCACGAAGCCGAAGCGCCCGAAGGCGTTAGTGCTCGCACCAACGCGTGAACTCGCTGCACAAATCTTGAATGCCATCAAGCCGTTGGCTGATGCACGTGGACTGCGTACCCTCGCCGTGTACGGCGGTGTGGGATACGAACCACAACGCAAGGCATTGCGGCAGGGTGTCGAAATTCTCGTTGCATGTCCCGGTCGCCTCGGCGACCTCATCCAACAAAACGCACTGCGACTCGACGGCGTTGAAGTCGTCGTGATCGACGAAGCCGACCGCATGGCCGACATGGGATTTCTTCCCGACGTGTCACGGTTGCTCGACGAAATGCCGCGTGACCGCCAGGTACTGCTCTACTCGGCAACCCTCGACGGTGCTGTTGGCAAGTTGAGCGCCAAGTATCAACACGATCCTGCTCGACACGAAGTTGGTTCCGCCGAGCCGGACATCACTTCGATGGATCACCAGTTCCATGTGATGGACCCCTCATCACGTCCGTCGCGCACGGTGGATGTTGTCGGCGAACACGGAGCAACGCTCGTGTTCACCAAGACGCGTCACGGTGCAGATCGCCTCGCGAAGCAACTCGAGAACTCGGGGATTCGTGCGAATGCCATTCACGGTGGTCGCACGCAGGGGCAACGCGATAAAGCGTTGAAAGCGTTCAAAGATGGTCGTGTGCAGGCGCTCGTCGCGACCGATGTTGCGGCACGCGGCATTCACGTTGATGGCGTGGCATGTGTCATCCATTTCGACCCACCGATGGATCACGCAACCTACGTGCATCGTTCCGGGCGTACCGCTCGTGCGGGTGCTACGGGCACGGTCGTGTCCTTTGTTGCTCCCGACGGTCAACGCGATTCGAAACGAATGCAACGTGCACTCGGCATCATCGAGGGTGAGCCTGGAGATGTTGAACGAGACGCTCGCGATGCTCGCTCGGCTGGCCGCCCTGGACGCGGTGGTGGCGGCGGTGGTGGTGGCGGAGCTCGCAGTGGGCGAAACCGCAATCGTGCTGGCAAGTCCAACAGCGGCGGTGGGGGTGGCTACGCGGGAGGCGGTCACAGTGGTGGCGGTCACGCTGGCGAAACTGCTGGTGCTCGACGTCCCGCACCACGGCGCAATGGAGAGCGACGCGGCGCCAGCTCTTCGAGGTAGCTTCGAGGGATGGACCTCGATCTCGAAACAGTTGATGCACTGCTGACAACGACGCGCGCGGTGCGCAAACGATTGGACTTCACGCGAGACGTGCCGCGTGAAGTCATCACGGAATGTCTGCGCCTCGCGATTCAAGCGCCAACGGGTTCGAACATGCAGGGTTGGCGATGGATGATCATCACCGACCAAGACAAGCGCAACGCGCTCGCCGATATGTATCGACGAGGGTTCGAGCCATACATGCAGATGCAGATGGATCAAGCGGCCGGGGCAGAGGTCGATCCCGTCATGGGTCGTGTCGCAGAGTCGGCGATCTACCTCAGCGAACATATGGGCGAGGCCCCAGCGCTGGTCATCCCGTGCATCGAAGGATACGGATTGCCGATGGATATGAACATCGTCGCTGCGAGTTTCTATGGCTCGATCTTTCCCGCAGTGTGGAGTTTTCAGCTCGCATTGCGGTCACGAGGGCTCGGGAGCGCGCTGACGACCCTGCACCTGAGTTTTGAGGCCGAAGCTCGCGAACTGCTGGGAATCCCTGATCACGTTGTGCAAGCCGGACTACTTCCGGTTGCGTATTACACCGGCGAGGGGTTTAAGCCCGCGCCGCGGACGCCCGTCGAAGACATCACCCACTGGAATTCCTGGGTCTGAGGCGTCGCTACGAAATCATCTGGTCGGCAAAGCGTGAGAGTGCCGTGACCTTGTCTTCCAGCGATTGCGCATCAGGTTCGGTGGTGTACGGGTATCGGAACCCGACGACCGCGTCGGTGACGCCGGCATCTTCAAGGCGCTTGACCCCGTCTCTTGAGTAGGCGTCGAGTGAGATCGCGTGAATCTCAAACCCATCAGTTGTGCCGTGATGTTCTTTGCGCAGCGCGGTGACGCGCTCGATGAGCCCGGGCAGGTCTGCCGGATCGCCACCGCCGTGCATCCAGCCATCCCCAAGTTGCGCGGCCCGCACGAGTGCCGCGTCGGCGTGACCCCCGACCAGCACCGGCAGGGGAGCGGTCGGTACTGGGCAAAGTTTGATCGGAGGAAGATCGAGATGTTCCCCGTGAAATTCGAAGTAGTCGCCGCCCATCAAGCCTTTGATGATCTGGATTTGTTCGCTCATGCGCGCACCGCGGGCACGCCATGGCTGGCCGAGCACTTCAAAGTCCTCGGGCCACGGACTCAGCCCAACTCCGAGCGATAGCCGGTTGTTCGAAAGCACCGCGATCGAAGCGGCCTGTTTCGCCACCAACACCGCCGGTCGCACAGCCAACTTCACGACAAACGTGGTGAAGCGAATGCGGGAGGTCTGTCCGGCGAGATACGCCATGAGAATCATGGGTTCGATCATCGGCTTGTTCTCGAGCCACTCACGGCCTCCGTCTTCCACGTAGGGATACGAAGCATCGGTCGTTGCCGGAAACATGATGCTGTCCGGTATCGACAAGGAGTGGAAGCCGGCGTCCTCTGCCGCAACCGCAAGCGGAGCGAGAAACGTCGGGTCGCACATTGTTTCGGCGTAGGTGAATCGCATAGCCCCCCTCATCAAGGGTTGGTGACATTGTGTCGATCATCGAGCGTTGGTGACATTAGGTACCGTATAGCGTCACTTTGGTAACCAACGCTTGGAAGGTTGGGGCCGCATGCCGATTCTGCCCGAACAATTTGCTGATCATCCCGCACGCAACGCGTCGAAGGCATCGATGAATGCGATCGAGGCGAGGGACCCCGACGGGTGGCTGACGCTCTTCGCGGAGGATGCAATCGTCGAAGATCCAATTGGTCCGTCGATGTTCGATCCGAAGGGCACAGGCCACCGAGGCCTGGTGGCCATCCGAGCGTTTTACGACAACGTCATTGGGCCGAATGACGCAGTTGCTTTCACAATCCGCGACTCGATTGCCTGCGGGAATGAAGTGGCGAATATCGGAACGATCTCCACGACACTGCCGGGTGGTACGGCGGTCGCTCACGCCGATGGGGTGTTCACCTATCGGGTGAACGATGAGAGCAAGGTCATCGCACTTCGCGCGTATTGGGAAATGGACAAGATCCGAATCGAATAGATGGCGGTCGGCGCTCAGCTCTTGCCGACGAGCGCGAGTTGGCGGGTCTGCGCGACAAGGTGACCCTCGCAATCCCAAATCTCGCTGTCCTCTTCAAGAAACCCATTGTCAAGGGCACGTGTTCGGATCGAGCAAGCGAGCCACCCCGCGGCCGCACGGCGGCGCACATGCGCGGTGTACTCCAAGGTCGGCGTCCACGTCGGAGGAAGTCCGGCGTTGAAGATCGTCGGAGGAAACGCGTCGCCCGCGCACACAAGCCCAAAGGAGTCGATTGGTTCGTCATCGTGCAGGCGGAACCAACCGCGAATCTGCATCGTTCCAGTCGGCTCGCCAGTCATGTATCGCACATCATCGGGATGCATTCTCATTTCGACACGGCTCGCAAATCTCGGTGCGAAATCAGCGTCGAAGATGCAGTCCTCGGGTGCGGGAAGCTCAGGCGGGGCAAGGTCGAGCTTCGTCGGCCCCGACATCTGAGAAACGTCGCCGAGGGTTGCAGTCGCCAACATGAGCGTCGTGTCGCCCGCGCTCATGAGCGACCGGGCCATTGCGAACTGCCGCCCTTCCTTTTCCACTTCGGTCGAAATCTCGACGGGCCCCTCTCGACCCGGAGCAAGGAAGTGTCCGGTGATGGTGACCACATCACGGCGGTTCGTCGCATCAGCCATTGCTCGGCCAGCGATCGCAAGCATGGTGCCGCCGTGTGCGTTCCCAAAAATGTCCCACCCGCGATGCAGTGCCCCCCGATGTATGTTGTCCAGCGAAGACGGGTCGGCGACGACGGCGGTGGCGCGAGCAAAGCCTTCAATGGCAGGATGATCATTCGACATGCGACGGCCATTGTCGCAGCCGCACAACGTGCATGGGGGATTCATGATCAAGGTCATTCAGTGGGCGACGGGAACCGTAGGTATTCATGCGGCACCGGGGATTGCAGCTCATCCTGATCTCGAACTGACGGGCCTATGGGTTCACAGTGCGGACAAGGCCGGGCGCGACGCAGGGGAGCTGTGCGGCGGCGCGAACCTTGGCGTGACTGCCACGAACGATGCCGACGCTCTGATCGCAACCCACCCTGATGCCATTTGCTACACGGCGAACTCTGATCTTCGTCCCGATGGCGTCGTGAATGATCTCTGCCGTTTCCTCGAAGCAGGCATCAACGTTGTGAACACATCATTCGTGCCGCTGCTCTTCCCGGCAGCGATCGACGGGGACACGAATGACCGGCTCCAGGCAGCGGCGCTCAAAGGTGGCGCGTCGATTTACACCTCGGGCATCGACCCGGGTTTCGGCAACGCTGGGCTTGCGATTCATCTCGCCGCCCTCTGCAAAGAAATCAAGACGATCCGCATGATGGAAATTGTCAACTATGCGACGTGGGACAACCCGTTCACCATGTTCGAGATCATGGGCTTCGGAAAAGAACGGACCGACCAATCGCTCCTGCTCTCGCCAGGTTCGACTGCACTGGCATGGGGCCCCGTGGTTGAACTCGTCGCAAAGGCGATTCAGTTGAAACTGGACCGCATCGAAGAATGGCATGAGATCATCCGCGCCGACGAGACCTTCGATATCGCCTCGGGCACCGTTGAAGAAGGAACGATTTCGGGAATGCGATTTGAAATTCGCGGAATGGTGGGTGACGAAGCGCGCATCATCGTGGAACACGTCACCCGCCTGCGCGATCACGACGCACCCGAGTGGCCACAGGGTGGGGGATATCGCATCACGATCGACGGGGAACCGTGCGTGCACAGTGAACTCGAACTGTCCTCACATCTTGGTGATCACAATCATGCGGGGTGCCTGGTAACGGCGATGCACGTGATCAATGCGATACCTGCAGTCGTCGCGGCCGAGCCGGGCATTGTCACCATGCTTGATCTGCCTGTCTACTCCGCTCACGCGTAGGGCCGAGCGAATGGAGATTCGTCACATCGCTGTCATCGTTGCGCTCGCTGCCGTTGGGTGCGGTGGATCAGACACCGCTGCACGCAAGAGTGACGGTGCGTCATCCTCGGCAGTACGGAAAGCACAGGTCGTCGAACGTGTTGACCTTGAAGCAACGAACGAGACCCGCACGGTCACCCCCGCTTCCGCGAAATCGAACTTCTCATCTGCATTCCCGTCATTGGCTGGCGCGAAGGGTAAGGAGTCGGGTTCTGAACCATCCCAGGCGCTGACCGACATGTTCTCCGTATGGGACACGCTCGACGCAAACGACCGAGCGCAGGTTCGAGAGGCGCTCCAGCCCGACTCTGCACTGGTCGGGACCGTGATCGGAAAGGACATCGCCCCCATCGACGCGAATTTGGGTGGTGCCGCTGGCCAGATGGTGCCTATGCGCACCCAGGCCGAACAGGCCCTGTTCGAGTTACGCGATATCAGCGTAGAACTCGAGCGCCGCACGGGTGTCACCTTGACGAAGGGATATTCGGTCGTCGTTGACCCGACGGACCTGCCACGGTCAGAAACAACGGCGTGGGCCGTTGCGGTTGCAATGCTGCCCGTGCTCGATGTTCCTCCGCGATGGGTTGGAATGGATACCACCGACTGTGTCGTATTCGTTGGGCAGCGAGCGTTCAATTCCTCAGAAACCCAACGGCGTTCGGTGCTGGCTCATGAGCTGTTTCATTGTTTTCAGTACCAGGCGATGGGCGGCCGCACTGTTGCAGAGTGGACGGCAATTCCAGCATGGGTGACCGAAGGCACCGCGGCATGGGTCGGCGAGAAATACGTGAACGGTTCCGGCACATCACTCGCACGGAGCTGGTGGGATATCTACCTCGGAGGCCAGAATGCAGGTGGAGCTCGTCACGGATTCGCTCTCTTCGGTGGCAATGGATATCCAGGTATTGGATACTTCGAATACCTGAATGCGAACGGCGTCGACATGTGGCACCGCGCGCTGAACGTGTTTGTGGGTAACTCGACAAGTTCTGCGGCGTTCGCGTTCTTCAATCGAGGGGTTGATGCGACCGTGCTCGCCCGCTGGGGCGCAGGGCCGCTGCAGCAGGCAGGATGGCCAGCCGCGTGGCGTGCGCCGGTCATCGGTTCACCGGCAGGGCAGCGCACACCAAAGGCAATCACCATTCGCCGCGGAGGATCTGCGAACGACGCGATCGGGCTCGGATCGCACGCGCTGTATCGGTACACCCTCGATCCAAGTGTGGAGGTGCTCGAACTCACGGTTGCTGGTCAAGCACATCTCGGCTTCAACGGTGGCGACGAGCAAACGCTCACGAGCGGCACAACGCTGCGCTGGTGCCTGCAAGGAACGGAGTGCCTCTGTCCGAGCGGCGCTCCGCCGAATCTCAGCCCCGCACTCTTGCCTGCCACGCCGGGCACACCGCTGACCCTCGCGCTCGCCGGCATTACAGGACCGGCCTCGGCCGTCGCCGTCGGCTACTCGACGGCTGATCTTTGCGACCGATGCCCGCCCGCGGCAGGCGGCGGGGGCGGCGGACCTGGGCGCCATTTGGCGCTCCGGCCGGATGTCGCCGAACCGACCTGCGGTCCTCCCGCGCCTGCGGATCCCACGTGCATTGTCGGCACCTGGACCATGGACGCGAACCAACTCCTCGCGAACCTCCCTCCGGAAGCGAAACAAGGTGGAGAGATCACCGGATTCAGCGGAGCGATTCTCTTGACATTCGGAGCAGACGGGAAGACAGGAGTCACATTCGACAATGTGCGAATGACCACAAATGCACCGATCGCTGGTGCAGACGGCGTAGAGGAAATTCGAGAGCAATCGGTCGTGCTTACGGGCTCGACCACCTCGACGTATTCCTATGACGGCAGCACATTGAACATGACCGCGGGATCGAGAAATATCAGCGGAAAGGTCACGATGGATATTCCCGGTGCCGGCAAGTTTGAGATTGATTTTCCCGCGCCATTGCTGGAGTCAATCATCAGTGGATTCGGGGTCGCGGGTGGCGGGACGCTTTCGCAAGCTGCGCAATGTTCTGCGGCAACGCTGACCATCTCCACTTCCCAAGGTGGAACGCTGACGCTCTCAAAGGCGTGACCGAAGGCTCTTCCCGGAACCCGAGTAGAATCTTCCCTTCGCCCTGCGAATGCGGTGCTGCGAGAGATCGAGGGGGAGCGATGCGCTCATACGACAAGTTGTTTATCGGCGGAGAATGGGTTGCTCCGGCAACATCAAACACGATTGAGGTCGTGTCTCCGCATACGGAGGA
>JBARPG010000079.1:0-2734 GCA_049642885.1 Acidimicrobiia bacterium
GCGAGAATCCTCTCGACGACATGATTTCATTGTTGACCCAGGCCTACGACGAAGGTGGCCTCGAGAAGACGAAGAAGGCGCGGCAAGGAGTCGACGAAGCTGCGCTTGCACGGCACCAAGAAATTCACGGCAACTTGAGCGATGACGAGCTCTTCGCGTTCCTGACGGTGCTCCTCGTCGCAGGAAACGAAACCACCCGAAACGCAATCTCCGGCGGGATGCTTGCGCTCAGCCTGTTCCCCGAGCAGAAAGAAGCGATGCTCGCGCATCTGCGCGATGACGACTTCATGGACCGTGCCGTCGAAGAGCTCATTCGCTACGTCTCTCCGGTTATTGGTTTTATCCGCACGGTCGTCGAAGATCACACCTACCGCGGTACCGATCTCAAGGTTGGGGACCGCGTGCTGATGATCTACCAAAGCGCCAACCGCGACACAGCGGTGTTCGAGAATCCCGACGTATTGGACCTCACGCGCTTCCCAAACCCGCACCTGGCGTTTGGCATCGGGCAGCACCTCTGCCTTGGTGCTTCGCTGGCGCGTACTGAAGTGAAGCTGGTCTTCCAGGAGCTGCTGACGCGACTCCCCGACATCACCATCGACGAAAACGCACCCTTCTCGCGGGCGCAGTCCTCGCTGGTGCTCGGACTCGAACACTTGCCAGCGACCTTCACCAAGGGCGGTTGCCCGGTCGCTCACTAGCGAGCGGCTGAACAGCACCCGAGCGTCGCGGCGCTCGCACCAGATGATCGGCAGCCACCTATGACGACAACAGTTCGAGGGAATCATCGGGAGCTCATTCTCGACGTTGCTCTCAAACAGATGTCCGAACATGGGTCGACAGGCGCTTCAATGCGCGCGTTGGCGAAAGAGTGCGGCCTCAACGTCGCGACCCTGTACCACTATTTCGAGTCAAAAGATGAGTTGCTCGCGGCGGTGGTAGCGGAACGGCAATACGGCACGCGACTCGCAGCAATCCCGCAGATCGACCACGCAGCGCCACCGTTGGATCGGCTCCGCACGATTTGGACCACGGTGTGGGAAGGCGCCATGGAGGAGCAATCGGTATGGCGGCTGCTCCTCGGTGAAGGAATTCGTGGAGAAGGATCAGTGCGACCGGTCGCGCAAGAACTGTTCACGGTCATGCGAGATGGATTGCCAGTATGGATCGCGTCGGCGTTGCCGGAAGTTGTCGATGCTGTGGCCTGCACCGAGTTGATGATCGGCCAGCTGTTCTCCGGATTTGTCGAGCTGATCTTCAACCCGGATCTCGATGTTTCGAAGATCGGAAGACGCAACGGCGACGTGCTGGCACTCGCTCTCAAACTTGCCTAGCGGCGCTTCGCGAAAAATGCCTGGAGCAATTCAGCGCATTCGTTCGCACGCACACCGCTTGTCACTGGAAACTCGTGCCCAAGACGAGGATCAGAACCGACGTGGTATCGACTCCCGAGCGCGCCTGCCTTCGCGTCGTGTGCCCCGAAGACCACCGCATCGATGCGTGCCTGGCTGAGTGCTCCAGCACACATCGTGCACGGTTCGAGTGTGACCACCATCGTGCAGCCGTCGAGCCGCCATTGACCGAGGGCGGTTGCCGCATCTCGCATAGCGAGGATTTCCGCGTGGGCGGTTGGGTCGCCAGTGCGTTCGCGTTCGTTATGTCGGCGGGCGATGACGGCGCCGTTGGCGTCGAGCACGACCGCGCCGACCGGTACGTCATCATGTTCGAGTGCGGCGCGTGCCTCGTCGAGTGCGATCGACATGGCGGGTTCATGCATGCCGCGCAGGCTACGCAGAAGTGCCAGGTGCCGCAGACGTTTCAGCTGGTGCTGGCGTTATAGGGACGAGGTTCCCGTTGCCAGGCGTGATCGTGCCGCCGCCGGGCGAGGTCGGAATCGCGTATTGCTGCGTTGCGACCCGCTTGCCAAGTACGACGTCGACCTTCAGCTCTTCGGTGCCCCGGACGATCGTGAGGGTCACGGTGTCGCCAGCTTTCTTTGAGTTGATCGCAGCGCTGACCGCCTGCGGGCCGTCAACCGCCGTATCGCCAACCTTTGTGATGGTGTCGCCGACCGCAACAGCCGCCTTTTCGGCCGCGGACCCGGGCTCAACCGTCTTCACGAGGGCCCCGGCGTCGTCTCCTTCAGCGACCGCCAGTTCGACTCCGAGGAACGGCGCGTCAGGGTTGATCGGCTCTCCCAGGGTTGGGCCGGAGGATCCATCCGGCGTACCCGGTGTCGAAGGAACGCCCGGCGTACCCGGCATCGAAGGCATCTCGGAGCGCCCCTGTGTGTCGGGCATCTGCATACTGCCGCCGCCGGACATGTGTGACTGCATGTCGCCGTCGTGTTTCGTTTCCTTCATGTGCGAGGCCATCGCAGAATCGAAGTCCTTGCGAAAGCCATGGCGCCCCTCTCCGTCGTCGTCGGCGGTGAAGTGCCCAATGGCGAAGGAGCCGAGTGCAATCACGAGGCCTCCTGCAGCGATGGGCAGCCAGGACGCGAGGGAACGTCCTGGCTGCGATGGGTGCGCTGCGGTGACCGGCTCTGCTTGCACAGTGGTCTCCGCGGCGTGCGCGGCCGTTGCATCTGGCGCGGGAGCCTCTGCGGCGGGCACGTCGGCGACGAGATCTTTGAGGCTCGACTCTTCGGGGTTGAGTTCTTCTTCGTTCATCAGACGCTCCTTGCGATTGGTGGACCAGTCGCGCTGTTTCGGTACTCGCACCAGAGTACGGG